>REDT01000262.1 GCA_007693295.1 Balneolaceae bacterium | reverse complement strand
GCTGCTTTCGCCCCGTCCACTACGCGATGGTCGCTGGATAGGGTAACTTTCATTCTCTTTCCGGGTACTACTTCACCATTTTTCACCACCGGCACATCGCGGATAGCACCCACCGCAAGAATACAGGCGTTTGGTGGGTTAATGATAGCCGTAAACTCTTCAATTCCAAACATTCCCAGGTTACTGATTGTGAACGTGCTTCCCTCCATCTGTTCAGGCTGGAGTTTGCGATTTCGTGCCAATTCGGCCAGTTCACGGGTTTCTGCAGAGATTTGACGAAGGTTCTTTTTATCGCAATGGCGCAGTACGGGTGTCATCAGGCCCTCATCAATGGCTACAGCTACGGCGATGTTTACATCCCCATGACGGCGAATCACATCATCCAGCCACGACGTGTTAATATCCGGATTACGCCGCAATGCATGGGCACACGCTTTAACAACAATGTCGTTAAAGCTGATCTTAACGTCGCTCACCTCATTCAGGCTTGCCCGCGCCGCCATTGCCGGCTCCATATCAACGTCTATGGTTTCATAGAAGTGAGGGTTTGAAAACTTGCTTTCAGAAAGGCGACGGGCTATCACCTTCCGCATCTGAGACACTTTCACATCCTCCGACTCCTCGGAATCAAAAGTGGCTGCCGGCTGCCGTGTATCTTTGGCAGGCTCCTTATACTCTTCAATATCCTTTTTAATGATTCGTCCTTCGGGGCCTGAACCATCAACAGCGGAAAGGTCAATTCCCTTTTCCTCTGCCATTTTTCGCGCCAGCGGAGAAACCTTTATACGCCCCTCATCATCTGATGATGAGTCTTTCTCTTCAGATTTCCCATCCCCTTTGCCATTCATGTCGCCCAAAATAGGATCGAACGACTCTTTGGATGATTTATCTGCATCTGCTTTTTTCTTCTCCTTTCCGTCCTCTTTTTTCTCTTCAACCTTCTCTTTTTCTTTAGGTGAAGCTTGATCTGCCTCTTCCAGCAGGTCACTAATATCCTCTCCCTCTTCACCCACAATGGCCATTGTACCCCCCAATGGAACGGCATCACCTTCTGAAACAAGTATCTTCAGGATTGTACCCGGATCAAAAACCTCCACTTCCATGGTCGCTTTGTCGGTATCAACCTCAGCAATAACATCGCCCGATTCTACCTTGTCCCCTTCCTTTACGTTCCACTTTGCGATAACACCTTCTTCCATGGTATCGCTTAACTTGGGCATTTCTATTTTTTGAGCCATAGTGTCTTATTTGTGCAAAAAATTATTGGATAGTGTTGTTATAATAACTTTAAAACATTAGTAAGTGAAAAGGGAAAACGCAAAAGTGAAAATAATTTGATCATCATTCTTCACTTTTCACCTTTCATTTTTTTCAGCTTCTATAGGTTACTGCATTTACGGCCTGGATGATATCTTTTGCATTAGGCATCCAGAGATCAAAAAGCGGTTTTGAAAAGGGTGCGCTTACATCAGGCAGTGTAACGCGTCTCACCGGGGCATCCAGATAATCGAATGCATCACGCTGTATTAGAAAACCCACTTCAGCCGCCATTCCTCCAAAGGGGTGCGACTCATCCACAACAATGCATCGATTGGTTTTCTTCACGGATTTAATCACCGTTTCAATATCAAACGGCTTGATGGTTCTGGGGTCAATAATTTCTGCTTCAACCCCATCTTTGGCCAGCTGTTCAGCAGCCTGTTTGGCGATGTGGTACATCTTGCCTGAGGCCACAATCGTCACATCGTCCCCTTCCCGTTTAATTTTGGCTTTCCCGATTGGGATGATATAATCTTCTTCTTCAGATACCTCCCCTTTCAACCCGTACATCTGCTCCGACTCCATGAAGAGCACGGTATCGTTGTTGCGAATGGCTGATTTCAACAGCCCTTTGGCATCATCAGGTTCAGAAGGATAGATCACACTCATGCCCGGAAACTGCGCGTACATTGAGTCGTAGGCAACGGAGTGAGTTGCCCCCAGCTGACCTGCTGAAGCGTTGGGCCCACGGAATACAATGGGCACATCCAGCTGTCCGCCCAGCATGTACCTGGCTTTGGAGGCATGATTTATAATCTGATCGGCTGCCAGTACCGCAAAGTTGAACGTCATAAACTCAACAATGGGGCGAAGGCCGTTCATCGCAGCACCAACACCTATTCCGGCAAAGCCGAGTTCCGAGATTGGAGTGTCAATCACCCGTTTAAATCCATACTTATCCAAGAGTCCTTCCGTCACTTTATACGCCCCGTTGTATTCAGCCACCTCTTCACCCATAATGAAGACGCTTTCGTCACGATCCATCTCCTCATCAATTGCTTCCCGGATTGCTTCCCTAAATTGTAATACAGCCATTATTCAGTTTTTTAGTATTAAAATGTGTTCAATGCTTTCAATGCGTTATCTGACGGCGACTCTTATTTTTTGTCGTGAAAGAAGGGTTCATCGGCATACATGTCTTCAAAAAGAGCTTCATCTTCGGGGAAGGGCGACTCTTCTGCAAAATCAATTGCTTCAAGTACCTGCTCTTCGACACGGCTTTCAATCTCTTCCAGGTTCTTTTTGTCAGAAACCTTCTTATCAATCAGATAGGTTTTCAGCCTCTGAATCGGGTCGGTTTTCTGATACTCTTCAAGTTCCTCTTTTGTACGGTATTTTTGTGGATCCGACATGGAGTGACCGCGATATCGATAGGTGCGAATCTCAACAAACCAGGGCATGCTGTCTTTTCGAACCTCTTCGGCAATCTTCTTCATGTTTTCATACACCGTGAAAACATCCATCCCATTAAACAGGGCGCTCTTCATGCCATATCCTTTAGACCGCTCATGGATTTCACCAACGGTATGACGCCGTGTTGACGTACCCATTGAGTATCCATTATTTTCAACCACATAAATACAGGGCAAACTCCACAACTGACTCATGTTCAGGGTTTCATGAAGCGCCCCCTGATCCACAGCTCCGTCACCTAAGAAGCAGGTTGCAATACGATTATTCTGCTGGTATTTGTTGGCGAATGCCAAACCTCCCCCAATGGGGATATGGCCTCCTACAATTCCGTATCCACCCCAAAAGTGATTTTCAACCTTCGCGAAGTGCATAGAGCCGCCTTTACCTTTAGAGCAGCCTGTTGCCTTTCCATAGAGTTCGGCCATCCCTTCTTTCGGTGTAACACCTCTTACCAGACCCCAGCCATGATCGCGATAAGCTGTAATGATATCGTCATCATCATTGATTGCAAACACGGTTCCGGTCGAAACGGCTTCCTGCCCGATGTAGAGATGCAAAAATCCGCCGAATTTGCCTTTTTGATACATTTGCATAGCGCGCTCTTCAAATCTGCGCTGCAGATACATCTGTTCGAACATATTCACAACATCATCATCAGACAGCCCAAGCTGCTTGTGTGTTTTTTTGGTTGCCTCAGGCAGCTTTACGGATTTTTCGATCTCACCGTTCTGGCCGGTATCGATGCCTATTGGTGTGAAAAAAGCTTCTTTCTGTTTTTTCGCCATACTAATGATTCGTCGTATTATTCAAATTCAGGTTAGGTCGCAAATATACCCAATATTTAAGAAGATTACAGAATATCGGGCACTGTTTTACGATTGTTGTTCTTTTATCCACTCGGTAATTGCGTTAAATGCATCATCAATTTTATCGGGAAACCTGCCTCCGGCAGTCGCAAGGCCGGGTTGGCCGCCTCCTCCCCCGCCAACAATTTTTCCAAGTTTTGAGACTAAACTACCGGCTTTTAAACCCTTGCCCACAAGATCGTCGGTAACAGCAGCCATTAAATATACTTTATCTTCATCAGGGTCTCTTGAAGCCAAAACGATTACGCTGTTCTCTCTCTTTTTTTGAAGAGAGTCGTACCCCAGCTGCTTCAGCGTGTCCATGTCGGCAGAGGCAATTTCTCCGGTAAAGAGTTGAATCGAGTTCACTTCGGCTGCATTTTCCAGGATTTGGTCCAGTTCGCCTCCGGCTTCAGACTGCTTCAGTTTCTGAATCTCTTTTTCGAGCTCACGATTCTTTTCAATCAGCATTTCAAGGCTGCTCACAACATCCTTCTGAGTGCCTATCATCTTTTTCACCAGCTCCAGTTGCTCTTTCTCAGATCGAAGCTCTTTATCTGCAGTTTTACCTACAATCGCCTCCACCCTTCTGATGCCTGCGGCAACCGAGGTCTCGTTAATAAACCTGAAATAGCCGATTTTGCCGGTTGCCGAAACGTGGGTTCCGCCGCAGAGCTCTACCGAGAAATCAGGATCAAATGTAATGACCCGCACCAGCTCTCCGTACTTTTCTCCAAAAAGCATCATTGCTCCGCGATTTCTGGCTTCATCAATTGGAACGTTCCGGTCTTCAAGCAGAGGAATATTCTCCTGGATCTTCTCGTTTACCTGCTCTTCAATTTTGCTCAGTTCGTCTGCTGATATGGCCTCGAAGTGAGAAAAGTCGAATCGAAGACGATCGGGCGCCACCAGCGACCCTTTCTGGGCAACGTGCTCGCCCAGCGTTTGGCGCAGAGCCGCATGCATCAGGTGCGTGGCAGTGTGGTGCTTTTCAATCTCTATACGGCGATCCAAATCTATTTCGGCAGTCCATGTGCCCGACAAATCGGATGGAAGCTTGTCGACCAGATGCAAGTGACCGTCAGGTGATTTTTGCACGTCAAGCACCTTCAATTCCGTTGCGTTTTTTTTCAACACACCGGTATCTGCAATTTGCCCCCCTGCCTCAGCATAAAAAGGCGTCTTATCAAGCAGCAGCAGCGGCTTTCCATCACGCTCTGAGACAGCAAGAATTCGGCACTCAGCGGTGTGCTCATCATAACCTACAAACAGAGATTCACCTTCATGTATTTTCTGCCAGCTCAGATCACTTTTCTCTGAAACCGAAAATTTTCCGGCCGCCCTGGCGCGCTCTTTCTGCTGTTTCATCAATTCATTAAAGCGTACCGTATCTACCTCAATGCCTTTTTCCCGAGCCATGAGTTCCGTCAGGTCGATCGGAAATCCATACGTGTCGTGCAGTTTGAATGCATCATCACCCGACAATTTCTTCGATCCGGCAATCATCGAATTAAAAAGCTCAATTCCCTGGCCCAGAGTTTTCAAAAAGCTCTTCTCCTCGGCTTTAATCACATTTTGAACGTACTCCATCTGAGCGTGAAGTTCCGGGAATACATCCCGGAATTGGTTTGCCAGAGTAGGAACCAGTTTACTCATAAATGGCTCTTTGAACTCAAGCCGGTCCCACCCATATCGAATTGCCCGACGCAGAATACGCCTAATCACATACCCGCGGCCTTCGTTTGAAGGTGAAGCCCCGTCGGCAATTGAGAAGCTCACGGCACGGATATGGTCGGCAATCACACGCATTGCGATATCAATGGCCTCGTCATCTCCATAGGTTTTCCCGGCCATTTTGCCGATTTCCTGAATCACCGGCTGAAATACATCTGTATCGTAGTTCGAGGTTTTGCCTTGTATCACCGCACATACCCGCTCAAAACCCATTCCGGTATCAACATGCTGAGCCGGCAGTTTTTCAAGTGACCCATCTGCCAGGCGATTGAACTGGATAAATACCAGGTTCCAGATCTCCATCACGCGCGGGTCGTCCATGTTAACGAGAGTAGCACCCGGAGTTTTTTTCCTGTCTTCATCACTTCTCAGATCGATATGCAGTTCAGAGCAGGGTCCGCATGGGCCGGTTTCGCCCATCTCCCAAAAATTATCCTTCTTCCCGAATTTCATTATATGATCAGGGTTGATGGATGTTTTCTTGGCCCACAGCTCGGCCGACTCATCGTCAGGCGGCAGTCCATCCTCTTCATCACCGCCAAATACAGTGGCATAAAGGCGATCGGGTTCCAGTCCCCACCGGTCTACCAGCAGCTCCCAGGCCCACTCAATGGCCTCCTCCTTGAAATAGTCGCCGAACGACCAGTTTCCAAGCATTTCAAAGAGAGTGTGATGGTAGGTATCGTGGCCCACCTCCTCCAGATCGTTATGTTTACCGCTCACACGAATACACTTCTGTGTATCGGCAGCTCGTTTCCAAAGTTTCTTGTTTTCAACCAATCCCTCTTCTTCTCCCAGAAAGATCGGCTTAAACTGGTTCATGCCTGCATTTGTAAAGAGCAGAGTGGGATCGTCTTTAGGAACTACAGGGGCACTGTCTACGATGAGGTGATCTTTCTCTCTAAAGAAATCGAGAAATTCCTTCCGGATCTGAGCCGATGATTTAACTGGCATAATGCTGTTATGTAAACTTTTATTTTTTCTGAAGCCTTAAAAAATAGAAAAAAAAGCCGTTAACCTCACCTGTTTATTGATAATTTAAGCCAAACATGCAGGCAATGTGAAACCGGATTCATTCATACAACTCTTTATCGGGTCTGTTCACTATATTGGAACCGGAATGAAACCAAATTAATGATCCATGAAAACCATTTTCAATTACTTCTTCAGGGGGCTGCTCTTCATATTTCCTCTTTTTGCAACATTTTATGTGATAATCCTGCTGGCCAACTGGCTGGACGATTCATTCTCTTCTCTCTTATATACATGGCTGCCGGTACAAATCCCCGGGTTGGGTATTATCACTGCTTTTTTTATGATTGTGTTTCTGGGTTTTATGATCACAAGGGCGGTCTCAAAACCACTCTTCACCTATTTTGAAGAATTTGTAACCAGGATTCCGATCATCAAAATTCTCTATACAGCGCTGAAAGATTTTACCGAGGCTTTCGTAGGCGATAAAAAGAAATTTAACCGGCCGGTTATTGTTTCTCTTGTAGATGGAGTAGACAGGGTAGGATTCATAACCGAAGACGACCTCAGCCTGCTCAAGATTCATAACCGGGTAGCGGTTTACTGTCCTCACTCCTATAATTTTTCAGGCAATCTGTTTTTAGTAGATCCAAGCCGGGTAAAACCACTTGATGTTAATCCAACAGACGCCATGAAGTTTGCCGTTAGTGCAGGTGTTACAAATATACATATAGAAGAAGAGAATTAAATAATACCATGATTCAATCTCCATTCTCAAAGCAAGAGCAAGAAGAGATACGCTCTAATTTCAGCCATACCCGGAACGGTTACATCTACCTGAACCATGCAGCCATAGGACCCATTTCCAATCGTGTTCGCGGGGCAATTGACTCATTTCTGGATGAGCGTAACAACGGTCCGGTTGAAAATTTTGAGTACGCCATGAAACTGAGTGATGAAACCAGGAGTCTTATCACCAGATATCTGAATGCTCCTTCTTCATCACAGATCTCCTACATGGGCAATACATCAGAAGCGATCTCTGCCGTAAGCGAAGGGTTTCCCTGGAGAGAGGGTGATGAGGTTATCCTGAACAGTATGGAATTTCCCACCAACGTTCAGCCCTTCCGTATTCTCGAAAACCGGGGTGTTAAAACGGTATTTGTAGAGGCCAAAGAGAACACCATAACGGTGGATATGCTGGAGGGTGCCATCACGCCCAGAACAAAAATGATCTCTATAAGTGCCGTTCAGTTTCTGAGTGGATTTAGAGCCGATCTGAAAGCTATCGGGGAGCTGTGCCGGGATCGCAATATTTACTTTGTGGTAGATGCCATTCAATGCCTTGGTGCTTTTCCAATTGATGTTCAGGAGTGCAGGATTGACGCACTGGCATGTGGCGGGCATAAATGGCTGATGAGCCCGCTTGGTTTCGGATTTCTCTACCTTTCAGAGAAACTGGCCTCTGAGCTGAAGCCGTTCAGAACAGGGTGGCTCTCGGTAGAAGAACCCTGGGAACTGTTTAATTACAACCAAAAGTGGCAGCCGTTATCCGGGCATCTTGAGGTGGGAACCCCAAACATGCTGGGTATTGCCGGAATGGGAGCATCCCTAAAAACATTATTTGAGACCGGCACCGAAAAGATATTGCTGCAAATTCAATATCTTACACAATACCTGATTGACAGACTAACGGATGAACAATCGGTTTCTATATTTTCACCAACCGGCCTGCAACATCGTTCGGGTATTATTAGTTTTACCATCAATAGTGATTTAAATGCTGAGGAGACGATCTTAAAACTGAAAGAGAAAAAAATTACTCTCTCCGTTCGTGAAGGAGTATTTCGGATTTCACCCCACTTTTATAACACAGAAGAGGAAATCGAAAAGGCTTTAGAAGGGTTGCTTTAAATGGTTAAGACGATACTTGGAGACATATGGGATTTGATCAAGCGTACGTTCAAGAAGGCGGCTGAAGACGACATTATGACTCAAGGCGCGGCAATTGCCTTTTACACCATCTTCTCTATTGCCCCGCTCTTTATTCTTATTGTCTCATTGGGAAGTATATTTTTGAGTGAAGAGATGGTTAGTGAGCAGATCCACGATTTATTGGGTGATTTCATGGATCAGGAGGCCATCGACTCGCTGGGGGAATTTTTGATTGCACGCACGCAAAACGATGCAGGCTTTATTACAACTTTAATCGCGCTGGGCACGGTAATTTTTGGTGCAACAACGGTTATCAATCAGCTGAAAATCACGCTTAACCGCATTTGGAACGTTGGAGAGATAAAGATCAATTCGGTATGGCACTTTCTGCTGAATCGTCTTCTCTCTTTCGGGATGATTATCATCTTCAGTCTTTTGCTGATCTCTTCACTTCTGGCTGAAGCCCTGATCGGGGTTCTGGCAGGGGTTCTTATCAGTTTTATGCCCGAATTCCAGATTGCAATACTTCGGATTGCAACTCAGTTTGGAACCGTTATCTTTGCCGTGATCTTCTTTACGCTCATCTTTAAAATATTGCCCGACGTGCATGCCCGATGGCGTGATGTATTGATTGGTGCCGTGGTGACAACAATCTTATTCCTGATCGGTAAATACCTGATTGGCTATTTCTTTTCAGCCACCGGAATTGAAGCAACCTACCGGGCCGCAGGTTCACTTGTGATCTTCGTTGTCTGGGTCTACTACAATATTCAGACAATTCTACTCGGGGCTGTTTTCACCCAGGTCTATACAGAAAAATTCGGGGGGCGGATTTTGCCATACAAATTTGTCTCACTGAAAAACTTCACGATCGCTTCACCCGAAAAAGAGAAAGAATAACGTGAATTCGCAATAAGTTTAATAAATCTCTTCGAAGGTGCGAACAGATGGCTTTACGAATTTTTTGAAATCGCCGCGCGGGATATCATTCAGATTTTCCGGCAACTCTTTTTTGATTTCGACATAATCACTGAGGCCCTGCTTTAACAATTCAAGGTAGATCCCGGCTTCCATACCCTTTAAACCGCATATGTAGACCAGTGTATTTTCCTGTCTCAGAATCGGGTAGAGAAGCTCCTTTTCATCTTCTATTTTTGTCTGAACGTAGTATTTCGAACCATCCGGCCGCCGGTCTTCCCGGGAGATGTTTGGCAGGTAATGGAAGTTGGAATGCTTTTGATCCATTTCATTAAAAAACGCGGGATAGAGAAGGTCGGTCCTGTAAGGGCATCCAAAGATAAGTGCACACTCATTTTTATAGTCTCCCTTTTCAAACAGTTCCATTATCATTCCCCTGAATGGTGCTATACCGGTTCCGGTTGCAAAAAACAGGTAGTTAAAATCTTCTGCATTCTCCGGAAGCAGAAACCGGCGGCCACTCGGCCCGGTCATTTTCACCTTGTCTCCGGGTTTTAAATCCGAAAGGTAATTGGAAGCCACACCCAGGTAGATCTTATCTTCAAACTCCTCGATCGTCCGTTTTACCGTTGTTGAAATCAGGTGTGGCTTGCCTCTCTCACCCGAAGTTGGTGAGGATACTGAATAGAGCCTGAGTTTATGCTGGCGGCCTTTAGAATCCTGCCCGGGCGGCAAGATACCTATCGACTGCCCTATTCTTACTCTGTTTTCAAGATCAGTACCTGAAACATCAAATGTGATATGCCGAACAAAGTTAGGGCTCGACTCCAGGGTAACGATATAATTTTCCACCACGGTTACTTCCACCGGATTATTTTTTGAGTAGATATTGAGTTCAACTTCGGGAAGTTTTATTTCTGCCATTGGGTTTGAATAATTATCTGTGTTTCGATTATCAATATAAGCTTTAATAAAAAACTAAAGCGGGAATTCAATCATTTCATCAAACAGTTCACTGCTGAACTCTATTGAGTGTGATGACATTAAAATAAGCCTGTTCTCTTTTTTTGCACGAGCAATCATTTCTGAAACAACTTTCCGGGTTGCCTGGTCGAGACCCCTCAGTGGTTCATCCATAATCAGAATTTTCGGCTTAAGTATAAAAGCTGCTGCAATCTGAGTTTTCTTTTTCATACCGGTTGAGTAGGTGCCTATCTGTTCGTTCCTTTCAACCAATGCAAGATTATCAAATATATTGTCGATCTCATCCACAGAACTATCACTCCATAGTTTTCTGCTTCGTAAAATCCACTCCAGCATCTCGACAGCTGTAAGGTGCTGGGGAAGGGTCTCTTCGTCGTGGACCAGTCCAACTGATTCCAAAAATTTGCCGGGATTTTCGTGAATATCGATTCCCTCAAACAAGACCGTGCCGTTTGTCGGGTAGGAGTTTACGGAAAGTATTCTCAAGAACGTGGTTTTACCCGATCCATTCGGGCCAAAAACCCCGACACATTTGCCGGCATCAAACCGGTTTGAGTAATCCGTAAAAATCGGTTTACCGGGTTTATACTGTTTGGTCAGGTTTTTTATTTCCAGCATATCTTCTATTTAAAATCTCTTTTTAACTGTACAACTCCAATGGCAGATGTAATCATTGCGCTTATCAAAAAGAACAGTGTAATCAAGAACTGTTCTCTGAATCCGGGTATGCCGAAAACAAAAAGCTGCATATTCATGCTCAACAACAGCGGAACCAACCATCTTAACTGCATCCAGAACCGGGTAAAAAACCAGTTTGTACCCGAACCTACCCATCTTAGCAGCCACCCGGGCGCCATGCTGTTTTGCATAGACAACATTACAAATAGCTGGTGTGCGAGCGCAAACAGGATCCAAAGAGCCGTCATAAACTCCTGTTCAGGCCGCTGGTATGCAATAAACCAAATCAGGAAATGCCCTACAGCCACCACACGCCCGGCCGGTATTTTGCGGTCGAGCTGCTGCATAAACTGCCACACATTAGCCCTTATCGGCACGGGTACCCACCAAAGTTGTTCCACTTTTCTGCGTTCCACAACGCTATCCCCCTGCAGGTCTGATCCGAAAAACTCCCTGAAAAAGGCATTGGTAGAGTAGTAATTTTTTTCCGGGTTTGTTTTCAGTTTATGAATCATCACCCAGCCGGCGAGCAGAATTAAAAGTGCCGCTATAATCTCATAGTGTGAGCCAAGCCAGCCGTAGAAAATTGATCCTGCAACAATGGCAATCATTCCGGCAGCGGTAATAATAAGCGTGTTGATGAGGCTCGGAATCGACCCGGGATCGAGCGGATATTTAAAATAGTCGGCAAATTTACGCCGCATATCCCTCCCCTTTTCCGACTCCTGCCAGAATTGTGAATCAGGGCCGCTTTTC
Source organism: Balneolaceae bacterium (assembly GCA_007693295.1). Classification (GTDB taxonomy): domain Bacteria; phylum Bacteroidota; class Rhodothermia; order Balneolales; family Balneolaceae; genus Rhodohalobacter. The sequence goes on along the minus strand of REDT01000262.1, from coordinate 9,617 downwards.
AAATACCGGGTAATGGAAATCAGGTTGAGACCGATGAAAAATGTAGTAGCCAGTATCATATAGAGCCCTTTTGTGACAAGATCCTCTAAAGGGGTGTGTATATCACCAAAGGCCAGTATCAGAAAAAGAACCAGCATTGGCCAGTAGTAATCCGCCATTTTGCCGAGCAGATAGGCGATCAACCCGGCTCCAGAAATATTGCCAAGCTGAATGGAGGATACATTTGAATCCGGGAAGAGCATATATGGAGTTGCAAAGGCGATGAAACCGGAGAGAGCAAATAGCAGGTACCGGATAGTGATCACCCTCTCATCGATAGAGTGGCTGCCGGCCCACAGCAATCCCAGCACCGTTACCGTGGCAAATAAAGTTAAAATCAGGAATGCGGAGCGTTTCTTACGAATAGCCGGCAAATGCAGAGTAATTCGTTGCAGTTAGTATGAATGGGCTAATATAAGAGAAAAGTAAACGCTGATGTTGTTCAACCCTGAAAAATATTCAATTCGAAGGCACATGCGTGCCGTTGAGAATATATTTTCTAAGGTCTTCAAATTGTACCGGCTTGATAAGATAAGCTTCATAGCCGCTTCCGCGCGCTTTTTCACGATAGCCGGGATCAGCATTACCGGTAACATAGATGATCCTTATTTCCTGATTGTGAACTCTAATTTTCATCGATGCATCAATACCGTCCAGCTCACCGGCCAGACGGATGTCCATTAATATCAAATCGGGGAGCATTTCAAGAGCAATGTCAACGGCTTCTTCACCGGTGGTTACCCTTGCAATAACATCACATCCAAGCTTTTCAACCATTTTTTCGGTCGACAGCCCAATGATCAGATCATCTTCTACTATTAGAACTTTCTTCAAACTATCCTCTAAATTTGTCAAGGGTAATAATCACGCCTGTCTAAAAGAGATTTCTGAAGGGAGTTCGTTACAATTTTCTTGATTTATTTTCAGTTTATCATTTAAACTGTTGAATATCATACTGATAGAATTTGCGAATTTTGATATCCGGCGATCAAATTCCATCTTTCAACTGTTCAAATGCGTCAGATTTGAGAGTAAAACCCTATAATTTCATTGAAAACTGAGAGATTTTTTAAGAAGTCGTATTCTATTCCAATAGATCAACAGCCAACTGCAGAGCCCTTCTTCACTCGTGATGTGCAAGAGTTGTTAACACTGTTTGAGCACGATATCCGGATAATCTGCCGGATATCAATAACAGAAATTGCCCTAACGCACGCTTAAGCAAAATCTTCCATCCCCGGCTCCCCCCTCCCGGGTATCTCAAATGAATCGAATGAAGTTTTTTACTTCACGTTTTGTATATTTGAGGGAAGCAAAAAAAGCGGTTTCATACCCTAATCAATAAAATTCCATCAAGCATGAAATTCTACGTTTGTATTAAACAGGTGCCCGATGTAAACGCTCCTCTGCAAATAAAAGACGGACAGTTGGTACAAGACGCCGACAGAAATATTTTAAACGCCTACGATGCCTCTTCTATTGAAGAAGCCCTGGTTATAACTGAAGCCCACGGAGGTGAGGTTGAGGCTGTACTTATAGGTCCCGAAAAAGCAAAGGAGACGCTTCGGAAAGCACTCGCGATGGGCGCAGACAGCGGCACCCATATTGTAACTTCCGGTGACGAACACTATGATTCATTTGCATATGCAAAAATTCTTGCGACCTTTTTTAAAGACAAAGAGTATGGATACATATTATGTGGCAAACAGAGCCAGGATACAGATTCAGGCCTGACCGGATCGATGCTCGCTGAAATGCTGAACCTGCCCTACTCGACAAACGCCGTTGGCCTGGAGCTGAAGGATGACCATATTGTGGTAAAGCGCCAGGGTGACACGGGACAGGAGATGATTGAACTGGCTTCGCCCGGACTTGTTACCTGCTCAAATGATATGAATGATCCACGAATTCCAAGCCTGAAAGGGATCATGCAGTCCAAACGAAAACCGGTAAATACGGTTGCACTATCTGATCTCAATGCCGGCATTTCAGAAGCTGATACAAAAACCAATATTCTCAGCTTTGAAGAAAAACCTGAGCGGGAACCGGGTAAAAAATATGAGGGTGAACCTGAAGAAATAGCAAGACAGGTTGCCCAATTACTCGATACTGAAGAAAACGTCATCTAAACATAACGAAATTCACTCATGAGTACTCTACTAACCTACATCTCTATCAACGACGGTAAAATCAAACGTTCATCCCTTGAGGTTCTATCGCGATGTAATGAATTGGCCGAGAAACACGGCCTTAAATCCGCCGCTCTAATCATTGATCAGGATCCGGCACCCGCCGCTGAGACATTAAAGAAGTATGGGCCTTCTGTTATTTACACAGTAAAGAATCCAATCTTTAAAAATCACCTGAATACCCCTCTGCTAAAGGCTCTCTCAACAGCGGTAAAGCAGATCAACCCACGGGTAGTTGCATTTGCATCAACTGAAGGATCCAAGGATATCCTGGGTGCACTGGCAGCAAACCTGAATGCAGCGGCACTTGCCGATATGTCTGAATTTGATTTAACCGACGACGGAGTAAAGGGAAAAAGGCCTGTAATGGCATCAAAGATAATCTCAGCCGTAGAAGCTAAGGGGACTCCAGTGGTGTTAACCGTGCGGTCCGGATCGTATGACGTTGTTGAAAAGCAGACGGATAGCTCCGTTGAATCCATCGACTTTGCATTCAATGAAGATGAACTTAAAGTAACCCTTAAAGAGATCATCAGCGCCTCATCCGACCGGATTGATCTCTCTGAAGCGGAAGCCGTTATAGCGGCAGGCCGCGGAGTAAAAGATGAGGAGGGCCGTAAACTGATTTCAGAACTGGCATCCGTATTGAATGCCGGTATTGGTGCATCCCGGGCATTAACGGAAGGCGGCGCATACGATCCAAGCCTTCAAATTGGACAGACCGGTAAGGTGGTGTCACCACAACTCTACATTGGAGTGGGCATCTCAGGAGCCATCCAGCACGTTGCCGGAATGGCGAACAGCAAGGTAATAGTAGCCATCAATAAAGACCCCGACGCCCCTATTTTTGATATTGCCGATTACGGTCTGGTTGGAGACCTCTACAAAGTGCTTCCACCCTTTATTGAAGAACTGAAAAAGATTAAACAAAATTAGAGAAAGGAGTATCGAGTAGCAGGTAGTGAGTATTGAGACTCTGTGCCAGTAGTAATAACTGAAAGTGAGGCTTATTTAAAGAACATTTCAGCTCAATACCTGATTCGTTACCTGATACTCAATACTCAATACTCGATACTAAATCCATATGGACGAAAAATTTGACTGTATCATTGTAGGTGCCGGAGTGGCCGGTTTGGGAGCAGCTATGACTCTCGCAAGAAACAACATGAAATTTCTGCTTATCGAGAAAGGTGAATTTCCCGGAGCAAAGAACGTTTCCGGCGGGGTGCTATGGGGCAACGACCTGGCAAAACTGGTTCCCAACTACTGGGAAGAGGATGCCGGGTGGGACCGGTTCATCAACCACCGGAGGCTTACATTTATGGATGAACAGTCCACGTTCTCTGTGGATTTCAAATCATCCCACTTTAATGAGCCCCCTTATACCGGTGTGGTGGTTCTGCGATCCAAGTTCGACCGCTGGCTGGCCGACAAGGTCCAGGAAGCGATTGACGCCAGCGACTACGCCATGGACTCATTTATTGCGCCCAACATTTTAGTCGAAGAGATCCTGCTTGAAGATGACAAAGCTGTAGGCATCAAGGCCGGCGGTGATGAGTTCTATTCCGATTCGGTAATACTGGCTGAAGGCGTGAACAACCTCCTAACCCGTCAGGTTGGGCTTCAGGACAAGTATGTGCCTGCCGATCATATGCTTACCGGAGTGAAGGAGATTATCCGGTACGATCAAAAAGTTCTGGAAGACCGTTTTCAGCTGAATGGCAAAAGCGGTATGAGCAACGAATTTGTGGGATACGCTACCAACGGGGTTGAGGGAGGAGGATTTCTCTATACCAATAAAGACACCATATCCATCGGCCTTGTATTGGGATTGAAAGATCTGCGGGAGAAGGAGCAAAAACCTCACGATATTCTTAATGAGTTCAAAAAACATCCTGTAATTGCAGATACCATTCGCGGTGGCGAAGTTGTGGAGTATTCCGCACACATTGTCTCTTCGGGTGATAAACGGGTAATGCCAAAACAGCTCTACAAAGCGGGCCTGGTGGTTTGCGGTGAAGCGGCCAATCTTTTATTGAATGCCGGAAAAGCCATTCAGGGAATGGACTATGCCATGAGATCGGGTATACTTGCAGCTGAAACAATTACAGAGGCTAAAAAAGCAGGAGATTTTGGTGAATCTGCCATGAAAAAATACCAGGACACCCTTGAAAACAGTTATATCATGAAAGATATCAACAATTTTCAGGATGCGGTTCATCTGCTGCACGATCCGGTAATGACCCAAAAGATGCCAAACCTGATTTGTGATTTCGGACGGAACTTCTTTAGTATTAAAAACGAACCGACACCCAAATCACGGGAAATGCTGAAGGGCGCAATCAAACGGCATGCCTCGTATTGGGAATTGATTAAACTGGGTGCTAAGGGCGCTAAAGCGCTGTAGGGCAGTTGGCCCCGATGGGTCGGGACTGCGAAAAGCACGCAGCAGTTGGCAGAAAAATTTTAAAAAAATGTAAGTAAATCAATAATTAAGACTCCTTAAGGTTATAAAGTTGGAATCTCTGGCCAAATGAAATCTTTGAAAATTTACGTTGATAAAATCAAAACAGGTGTTAAAAAAGAAGTCGGCTACCGGCTACTACCAACTCATTTTCTTAATCATAAATAATCGTCACAATGAAACTCTTATCCCTTCCCGAGCGGCTCGGTCTTATCAGTTATCGTAACCAGGCAAAATCGGATATTAAGCCTCATATTTTGGTGGACACTGATATTTGCAACTCCACTTGTCCGCACAAATGTACTACCTATGTATGCCCTGCCAACTGCTATACCAAAGATGAAAACGGAAAGGTGCATTTTCAGGTAGAAGACTGCATTGAGTGCGGTACCTGCATGTATGCCTGCGACCAGGGGGCTGTGAGCTGGGAATTTCCGGATCCTGAAATCGGGCGTGGTGTAACATGGAACTATGGCTAGATCATTAATGGATTTGTGTAAACGATCCTCTTTCTACTCTTCTTTTCATCAGCTTATGCGTGAATCCAAAAAAAAGGCTCCTTCACCATGTGAAAGAGCCTGAATAATTGATATATAAGGTCTGAGAACTACCTTTCAAGTGCCAGTTGTAACCGAGTTCCTCCGTCTACAATCTCCACACTTTTTTCAATAGTATCATATCCTTCAGCTTCGATGGAAACGTTTTGTGTTCCAACCGATATATCCCGTGCTGTGAATGTTCCATTGCTCTCTGTATTCACTGTTATTCCGTCGTTCATGAAACGGATTTCTGCATTTGCAATGCGATCAAATGATTCGCTGTCAACTACAACTCCTGCAACATGGGTCACTTCATCTGAAGTTAGTGCACTTGGAGAGGCGCACCCCATGGCTATAAACATTAATATTAAAATGGCAGGTATAACTTTTAATTTCATCATAATTTTATTTGTGTTGTGGTTTTTTCCTGTTTTGGTTAGTCATCCATTACCATAAAGAAAATTCAGGTGAAATTGTTCCATCAGAACTGCTTACAGCCAAAAACCCTTGCTGATTTTTATTAAAATTGCAAAATTAAAGAACGGAACATCCACTAATTAACTTCCTTATAAATTAAAGTTATCATTTTTTTTCATAAACCATTAAATGAAAAACCGGCAAAAAACGTTATCTTTTGGAAGCGGTTCCATAAATTAAACCTTAGAAGTAAAAAATGAATTTAGACGTGCTAGAAAAATCAACCTCACTCTCTTTTGACTTAACCGAAGACCAGGCAATGATCCGCGACATGGTTCGCGATTTTGCCTCCCGCCATATCGCTGAAGGCGTTATTGAGCGGGACAACAGCAAAAAATTTCCGCATGATCTGGTTAAGATGCTGGCCGATCAGGGACTCCTTGGAATTTACCATGAAGAAAAATATGGCGGCGGCGGCTTCGATACGGTCAGTTTTTGTCTGGCCATTGAGGAGATAGCCCGATGGGATGCCTCTCTTGCACTTACGGTTGCATCGCATACTTCGCTCGGAAGCGGACACATCGCACATGCAGCAAACCACGAACAGAAATTGAAATACCTCACTCCCCTTGCAAAAGGTGAGAAACTCGGGGCCTGGTGCCTCACAGAACCGGGGTCAGGAAGCGATGCCTCCGATATGAAGACCACCGCTGTTAAAGATGGTGAGAGCTGGGTAATTAATGGCGCAAAGATATTCATCACACAAGGTTCTGTAGCTGACACCTATGTTGTTTTAGCCAAAACAGATCCAACGCTTGGCACCAAGGGAATCAGTGCATTTATCGTGGAACGTACAATGGATGGTGTAAAACCAGGTGAGCCGATGCACAAATTGGGAATGAATTCATCTGATACCACTGAAGTCTATTTTGAAAATGTAAAGGTGCCGGCCGAAAACCTGCTCGGTGAACTTGGCAAAGGCTTTGTAGATACCATGCAGGTACTTGACGGCGGCCGCATCGGAATCGGTGCCCTTTCTGTTGGAATTGCTCGCGGGTCACTTGAAGAGTCGATGAAATACGCCAAAGAGCGCAAGCAGTTCGGACGATCGATTGGCGACTTCCAGGCCATTGAACACAAGATGGTCAATATGGCCGTAGAAATTGACGCGGCCAGGCTACTTGTACACCGTGCCGCCTGGTTAAAAGACCGGGGCCGCCCCTACACCAAAGAGGCCTCCATGGCCAAACTGTTTGCCTCAGAATTATCGGAAAGAGCAGCACTCGACGCCATTCAAATCCATGGTGGGTATGGCTACACCAAAGAGTACCACGTAGAGCGTTTTCTGCGGGATTCCAAGCTGATGACAATAGGTGAGGGTACATCTGAAATACAGCGCCTGATTCTGGCCCGTGAAATCAAGAATGAACTGGGTTATAATACATAGAACCGGCACAGATTTTATTCAAAACAGAGGCGCCGGATCCAAAAGTTCACAAAAGATTTTCTCGATCTGCTTTTCAGAATCCTGACCAGTAATCAAGTCCATTCCGTGAAACTTAAAAATCCGGTGCATTCGCAGCCTCCATCCTGTATTATGAATAAAAAAGTCTCATTTCAGGGTGATTCAGGAATCCGAATTCTTTACATTTAGAAAATGTACTATCTAAAACTGAACCTATTAAATTTCATCTACCGGCATGGCCAGAAACTCTTTTAACATCGACGACGCATACCTCTTTGAATCGGAGCTCTCCGAAGATGACAAAATGATCATGGAAACCGCGCGTGAATACGCCCAGACCAAGCTGGAGCCGCGTGCGCTGATAGGCAACCAGGAAGAAGTATTTGATATGGAGATCGCCAAAGAGATGGGCGACCTTGGCCTGTTGGGTGCCACCATCGATCCCAAGTATGGCGGCGTGGGTGCCAGCCAGACTGCCTACGGGCTCGTGGCCCGCGAGGTTGAGCGTGTGGATTCAGGCTACCGGTCGTTTATGTCGGTTCAGTCTTCCCTGGTGATGTACCCGATCTCTGAGTTTGGAACCGAAGAGCAGAAGCAGCGATTTCTGCCAAGATTGGCCACCGGTGAGATTATCGGCTGTTTTGGCCTCACTGAACCCGACCACGGTTCAGATCCCGGATCAATGGTTACTACTGCCGTAAAAACCGATGGGGGCTGGATTATGAACGGTGCCAAGATGTGGATCACCAACTCCCCTGTCTCCGACGTTGGGATTGTATGGGCAAAGGCAAAAGAGCATAAAGATGACAAGCCGGTCATCCGCGGATTTATTGTTGAAAAAGGAATGGACGGCTACTCCTGCCCTGTCACCAAGCATAAGATGAGTCTTCGCGCCTCATCTACCGGAGAGATGGTTTTTGAAGATGTATTTATACCCGACGAAAATGTATTTCCCGACATTCGCGGACTCAAAGGGCCATTTATGTGCCTGAACAGCGCGCGGTATGGAATAGCCTGGGGAGTGATCGGTGCTGCTGAGTATTGTTACCAGCGAGCCCGTCAGTATACGCTTGAAAGAAAACAATTTGGCCAGCCCATAGCGGCCAACCAGCTACCGCAAACCAAGCTGGCAAACATGCTTACCGACATCACCTCAATGCAGATGCTGGCGTGGCGCCTGGGGCAGTTAAAGGATGCGGGCCGTGATCACCCCTCCATGACATCTCTTGCCAAGCGAACCAATGTCGGCAAGGCCCTCGATATTGCCCGCGTAGCGCGCGATATGCACGGAGGAAACGGAATTACGGGCGAATACCGGGTAATTCACCATATGGTGAACCTGGAATCGGTGAATACCTATGAGGGAACCTACGATATCCACGGACTCATCCTGGGCCGTGAGATTACGGGTATCCAGGCGTTTACGCCGAAGGGGAATGAGTGAGTGACAAGGCTCAAGGCGCAAGGCGCAAGGCGCAAGGCGCAAGGCTCAGGGCTCAGGGCTCAGGGCTCAAGACGCACGGTGCACGGTGCACGGTGCACGGTAAAAATATTTATTTTTTGAAGCCCTAACCCAGTGTTTGAATCTTCATCTGTAGTAAAATTTTTAAATCGTTATATAATAAAGCATCATGTTGCCCTCAACGTGATCCGCCAGCGGAGAACACTCAACACGATCCGCCGGCTGGCGGAGAGTACTAAACGCGATCTGCCGGCTAGCGGAGAGCACACAACACGAGCACACAACCCGGACGCTGTCAGAAGCTGCGCATGCTGACAGGTCCTTCCTCACGACTCAAGACTCATATCTCAAGACTATGATCTACGAATTTAACGGATACAAACCGGTTGTTCATGAAACGGCTTTTGTGCACCCCCAGGCTGCGGTGACGGGGAATGTAATTATTGGCAGAGATGTCTATATCGGTCCCGGAGCGGCCATTCGGGGCGACTGGGGAAAGGTTGTGATTGAAGACGGATGCAATGTGCAGGAGAACTGTACAATTCACATGTTTCCGGGCATAACCGTTACCCTCCACCCTTCCGCTCACATTGGCCATGGAGCGATTATTCACGGGGCAACGATCGGAGAGAACACCCTTGTTGGAATGAATGCTGTTGTGATGGACAATGTCGTGATTGGAAAAGAGTGTATCATCGGCGCATTGGCTTTTCTGAGGGAAGGCATGGAGATACCTGACCGAAAAGTTGTGGTGGGAAATCCCGCCAAAATCGTAAAGGATGTGACCGACGAAATGGCAAAATGGAAAACCGAGGGAACCGGCTGGTATCAGCGGCTGCCGCGAGATCTTCACGATTCACTTAAAGAGTGTGAACCCTTGCGAGAGATTCCTGCAGACCAAGGAGCTCAAACCAAATCCTATCAGACCTGGAAAGAGAGTAAAAAAGAAGGTTAAATATATCCCGATTCCTTTTCACTCTAAAAGGGTACATTTACCAACTCTTCCGGAAGATGAAGATGCGCTCTGATCCAATTTATATTT
>REDT01000052.1 GCA_007693295.1 Balneolaceae bacterium | reverse complement strand
CGGTGCGCTTACGCGTTCAAAAAATGAGCCGATTTCCGATGTGCGATCTTTTTTCACCTTGCACCCTGAGCCTTACACCTTGTGCCCCGAAGCAAACGCTTCAAGGACCCCGGAAATGCACCGGTAACGCTTGAAGATTTTCACTTGGGCCGCGAAGCATTGCTTCGTAACATCAACGCTCAGATCAGTATACTGTTAAGGAGTTCCCCAAAAAGAAAATAGCTCAATAGACCTATTCACCGCTTTTCTTCCATATGTCGTGAAGAGAAGACGCTGACAGATCCGGCAGGTGCTGTCAGGTCCCTTGCGGCTTGAAACTTGCGCGTTGAAATATAACATTTCCATCATATCTCTTTCCGTTCCATCCGATTCACCTTTAGATTACGTACTGTTGAAGTAAGGCAATCCAAAAAACAAACCTTTCTTCAGTTTATGAGCTATTTAAACGGGAACACCTCCGAAAGCGTAAAAGAGTATTACGGCAGAGTACTCCAAAGCACAAAAGACCTTAAAACAACGGCTTGTTGTACAACAGAAGCCATACCTGCCCACCATAAAGAAATTTTAGCCCAAATTGAAGATGAAGTAATCAGCCGTTTTTATGGATGCGGATCTCCAATTCCTGAGTCACTCGAAGGAAAAACGGTACTTGACCTGGGTTGCGGTACCGGACGCGATGTCTACCTGGCATCGAAACTGGCCGGCCCGGACGGATATGTGATTGGGGTGGACATGACCGATGAACAGCTGGACGTGGCCCGGCGGCATCTTGATTCGCAAATGGAGCGGTTCAGGTTTGATAAGCCGAATGTGGATTTCAGAAATGGGTACATCGAAGATTTGAAAACAGTGGGGATCGAAGACAACTCGGTGGATGTGGTGATCTCCAACTGCGTGATCAATCTCTCTCCGGATAAAAAATCGGTCTACAGCGAAATTTTTCGTGTACTGAAGCCGGGTGGTGAACTTTACTTCTCGGATGTATTTGCCGATCGACGCATACCAAGCGAGTTGATGGACGACCCGGTTCTCTATGGTGAGTGTCTTTCGGGAGCACTCTATATTGAAGATTTTCGCCGGATGTTGCGCGACATCGGCTGCCCCGACTACCGTGTGGTAACCGGCCACGATATTGATATTGAAGATCCGGAGATAGAGAAAAAAGTGGGAATGATCAATTTCAGATCGCTAACCATTCGCGCATTTAAACTCGATTCTCTCGAAGATAACTGCGAAGATTACGGCCAGGTAGCCACCTATCTGGGTACAATGCCAGGAGCGCCGCATCGCTTTATACTGGACGATCATCACACCTTCCACACCGGTAAACCGATGCTGGTTTGCGGAAACTCTGCCGCCATGGTTCAGGACACCCGCTTTGGTGAGCATTTCAGGGTAACCGGTGATAAAACCGTGCACTATGGCGCGTTTGATTGTGAGCCTGCTTCAGCCTCGCAAAGGGAGAACCAAGGGAGTTGTTGCTAAGTGCAAAGTTTGGTTAGATTAAAGTGAGTTCGATTTAAGGTCGAAGACTCTAATAGTCCCCTTTCCCCATGAAGGGATCCCTAAGGCCTCAATCAGTAACCGAGATTCCTCACCCAATTCTCTTTTTCGCGCCATTTTTCACGCACCTTCACGTGAAGATCCAGAAATACCTGCTTGCCGATAAACTCTTCAATCGATTCCCTGGATTTTATTCCCAGGTTCTTAATCGCAACGCCACCCTTACCGATCAGCATCCCTTTTTGTGATTTTCGGTTTACGATAATTTCAGCACTTATTCGGTCGATATCTATGTCTTCCTCATAACTTATCACTTCAACGGTACAGGAGTAGGGAATCTCTTCCTGGAACTGCAGATAGACCTGCTCTCGTATCAGTTCAGAAACAAAAAACCGAACCGGATGCTCACTCAGGTCTTCTTTCGGATAGAATGGAGGGCCCGGCATCAAGAGCGACCGAATCGATTCCATCAGCTCTTCAACACCTATTCCAACGGTCGCTGAAACGTAGTGGATGGATTGAAACTTTAGCTTATCCTTTAAAAGAGAAACTTTTTGATCTGCTTGTGCCCGGTCGATGGCGTCAATTTTATTTACGACCAGCAGAATGGGTTTATTGATGGATCGAAGCAGCTCTATCACTTCGTCGGTGGGATGGGTGTCGGTTGGATCAAAGATAAACAGAATTACATCTGCATCACTTCGGGCTCTTTCCACCGTTTTCATCATCGCTTTTTGAAGTTCATATTTGGGCGAAATAACGCCCGGCGTATCCAGAAAAACGATTTGAGTATCATCATCTGAATAGATCCCCACAATCTGATGCCTTGTGGTCTGTGCCTTGTGCGTTGTAATCGAGATTTTACTGCCCAATATGCGGTTCATCAGCGTAGATTTCCCTGCATTCGGTTTACCGATAATGGCCGCGTATCCTGATTTGTGTTGTTTTTTTGTAGTCAAAATGGTTCCTCTGCGGATTTAAGGACCTCCAAGCGTTCACAGAAGCTTGAAGCGTCCGGGTTTTTAAAAATCATCTCATCAGTAAGAGATTTACACGTCCATAATTTTTAGATACTCCTTTACCGTTTTTTCCAATCCCCAAAAAATCGATTTCGAAATAAGCGCATGCCCTATGCTGACATCATAAAGATGCGGTACATGCTTAATCAATAGAGGAAGGTTGTCGAGATTCAATCCATGGCCTGCGTTAACGGTCATGCCGGCTTCATGAATAAGTTCTGCTCCTTTTCTCAGGCGTTCAAGTTCTTTTAATTGTTCTTTTTTATCTGTTGCATTGGCAAATGTTCCGGTGTGAAGTTCAATAGCATCTGCTCCGAGTTTATGAGCCAGCTCAATGTCTTCAGGATTGGGATCAAGAAAGAGACTCAGTACAATTCCGGTACCTTTAAATTCCGGAAAAACTCTCTGTTCGTAGTCACTATAGACTGTTTTCATGTTCAGTCCTCCTTCCGTAGTGAGCTCTTCACGCCCTTCGGGCACCAGCGTGCAGAGATGTGGATTCACCTCTTTGCAGATCCTGATCATCTCTTCTGATGCAGACATCTCAAAATCGAGTGTTCCTTTTACTGACTTCTTAAGTCTGTAGACGTCTTCATCCAGAATATGGCGCCTGTCGCCCCGGAGGTGAAACACAATGCCAGCTGCACCGGCTTCTTCACAAACGGCTGCCCCTTCAATTGGGTCGGGGTAACCCTCACCACGTGCATTTCTGAGCGTGGCGATATGATCAATGTTTACAAGTAATCTCATGTTTTCGTAAATTCGTTTCGTAAAAGATACAATATCCATCTGCAAATAGTGAACGCTGTGTTTAATCTCTTCAGGTTCAAGATCGTTTCCATGTTCCTTTTTATCGGAATATTTTTCTATGCCTGTGGTGTAGTGCCGAGAGATTCTGCTCCGTCATCAGGCAGTGGACCGGGTTCCGTTCCGGTTGCTGCTTCCGCAACTGTATCCGGTTTTGACGAGGTGGTTCAGCAGCTTTACGGTGCCCATGGTGAGTGGGAGGGAACACCCTATATTTTGGGTGGCAATGGAATAAACGGGGTTGACTGTTCGTCGTTTACACAGATTGTATTTCGGGACTTTTTTGGGGAAGATCTCCCAAGAAATACACGTGAACAGCTTCAGGAAGGGTCGGGTGTGAGAAGAAACAGCATCCTGCCCGGCGACCTTATCTTCTTCCGGACAGACAGGGGAGTACTTCATGTTGGCATTGCTATCGAAGATGGTGATTTCCTTCACGCTTCCGTTTCGCGTGGTGTTATGATCTCAAACCTTTCTCAGAACTATTGGGCAGGAAGATACCTGGGTGCGAGAAGGGTTCTTTAACTTTTGGTCACCATTTAGTTGTGATTTCCACAACTCCATTTGCTCCACGCATTCCATAAAATTGGGATCCCATAGAACTGCGTAGCAGTTTGATATCTTTCACATCGTTTACGTCTACAGCCTGGATAAGATCAAAGTAGCTGTTGCTTATAGGTGTTCCATTAACCACAAACAGAACATTGTTTTCACCGTATATTGTACTTATTCCACGCATAAAAACTCCGACGTCGTCTCCTCTCTGAAAAATCGTTAACCCGGGTACCCTTTTAAGGTGGTCAAGAATGGACAGCGATGGGTTGATTTCTGTGATATCCGGCCCGCGTTCAAAGTTTTCTGTATGCATGTTTTCAGTTGAAGTACAGGCTCCAAGAATGGATACAGAGATAAAGAAGAGGAGGAGTAATCTCATGAGCTCGAATTGAATTAACTATTATATATAATTTAAACGATTTCGGGAGATTTAAAATTGTTTGGGGATATTTTTTAAACCTATTACCGTTTCAACGAGCTGAGAGATCGTTCGTGTCTGCGCTTTCCACAATATTGTGATTTTGATCCGGAATGGCCATCCGGGGTTATCATATCGGCTATCCGCAAGCAGATTTTCTATACATCATCACCACAGGGTGCTCTGAATAACTATGGCGATTTACAAAATTGATTATAATTCTCAGAAGGGTTACTCAACATCTGATGGGGGCAATTTATCCTGATTTCCGCACTGGGACACCTATACTTAGTTTTTCATGCGATAAGAATCTTGATTGAAGTCATAAAAATCTATCACTGCAGAAACGTTTCACTTAGATTTATAAATCGTAGGACAGATTGATGAATCTAAGTGACTTTGTACTTTTGCCTTGATGCAAAAGTACCATGCCATAGGCATCCCAATGGGGAAAAATCAAGGCGATGAATTCCCGAAACCGTTCGCTTCGGCTCCGCAGAACGAATCCAAGGCCCCGCCT
>REDT01000081.1 GCA_007693295.1 Balneolaceae bacterium | reverse complement strand
ATTCTGATGGGTGGTGTTGTGGCCCTGAAGGAATTAAAGAAATACCGGAGAATTATGAGCTTTTATGACAAATATCAATTTTGAAATTCTAATATTGAGTCCACTCTAAAAAGTCTATTATCCACAAATTACACAAATTCACACAAATATTAGTGTCTGAATTTCAGATAAATAAAAAATAAACAATTATCACAAATTTGCCGAAAACGAGTTTTTGGAGTGGACTCAATATTGACAACTGAGTATCGACGTATGGCACCCTTAGATATTATCAAACCCTGAACTAGTTTTAAAAATCACTTTTTCATTGCCAGTACTACCCTGATATTTCCCTGATTATCTGAGACAGAATCTACATTGCTGTATAAACCGCTCTTAATTAACAGGTTCATTACCATCGTCCCCTGACCAACACCAACCTCAAATACAAGCCATCCCCCAGGCGATAGCAATTGCGGGGTTTCGCGAATTAGTCTTTGAATTATTTTTATTCCCAGCATGCCCCCATCAAAGGCAAGATCAGGTTCATTTTCTGCTATTTCGGAATTCATTTTTGACACCTTAAAACTGGAAATATAGGGAGGATTACAGGTAACCAAATCCACTTTCTGAAAAAAATCATCATTCATAAATTTCTCAAAAAGATCACTATGCATGACTTTAACCCGCTCATTGAGATCAAGTAAATCTATATTCTCCTGTGCCAACTCAATGGCCTCGGAAGATAAATCCGCAACATATACTCTTGCACCAGGGTTGTAAAATGCAATTGCAGCTCCTACATTACCGGCTCCACAACATACGTCGATTACATTGGCATCAGGAAATTTAAAAGAGATTTCCAAAGCCCTTTTTGAAAGTATTTCAGTCTCCTTCCTGGGGATCAAAGCTCTTTTATCAGCTTTCATTTCAATACCCATGAACCTTGTTCTATTGGTTATGTGAGCCAATGGAATATTATTAATCCTTCGATGTATCAGTTCATCTAATATGGTCACGCACTCTTCATTTAGTTCCGGTAAATCCTGCATCATTGCCGATTCAGCTGATTGTGGCTTTCCGCATGCCGCAAACCACAGAGCCCTGAGCGTTGAATCATAAGTCTCCTCGGGCTTATCTTCCAATAGTTTAAGCCTGGTTTTCAATAATGATATTCTTTCATTATATAATGTATCTGTGTTCATGTTGTCTTTTTTCAGCGTTACCTCCAATATATTTGTTTTGCAGAGTTTTAGTTATCATTAACAGGTCTTCAGGATGATAATTTTCTTTGCTTTAATTCCTTTTTGTCAATTTTGCCATTGGGGCTCTTTGGCATCTCATCAATAAAGATTACTTGCTGGGGAATCATAAAAATCTCGAGCTTCTTTGCACATTCATTTTGTATAGTTTTTATATCCGGTTCTGTGTTGTCATAAGATGTTACATAGGCGGCGATTCCTTCTCCCATTATCTCGTGTGGGTATCCGATTACGGCTACTTCCTTTACACCTTCTATTTTACAGATAACATTTTCAATCTCTACAGGACTAACCTTTTCACCACGTGTTTTTATAATATCATCAGTACGACCAAGAAAATATAAGAATCCTTCCTCATCCATTCTGAAAAGATCATGCGTGCATAAAATCCTCTCCCCCGGAATTCTGCCCGGCCTCAGCATCTCTTCTGTCAGTTTTTCATTTTTCCAATAGCCTGCCATAACGTGAGGACCCCTGACATGCAAAATTCCAGGGCCATTCCGGTTGACCTCATTTCCATCAGTATCGAGTAAAAATACTTCCGTCCCGGGAATTGCCTTACCAACGGAGGCGGGTTTTTCATCAATCAGCTCAGGTTCAAGATAGCAAACCCTTTTACATTCTGTAAGACCATACATTTTAAATATCAAAGCATCAGGAAACACTTTTTTCAGACCTGGAATCATTTCCGGAGTCAAAGCTGCAGCCGTATTGGTGATCTTTTGTATACCACTAAAAGCTATTCCGGTTTTCTTATTGGACTCTATCATCATTGCATAAATAGTGGGCACTCCGGGAAAAACTGTGGGTTTCCATTTTTCTATCTGTTTATAAACAGTGGTTGGGAAAACAAATGAATGTTCAATAATAAGTGTACCGCCTACTGTAACAGCCATAAATAACTGATAAAGTCCATAATCAAATGCAAGAGGCAAAACAAGCATAATACGTTCCTCTTTGGTCAGCCTCAGGTACTGAATAAGACTCCAGGAAGTAAACACCATTGATTGGTGGGTCATCATAACGCCTTTGGGAAATCCGGTACTACCCGATGTGTAAATCAATGCTGCCAGATCGTTAGGTATAATAACCGGATAAGGGACTAAGGATTGTTTGGAAGAGAATATCTGATCGTAAGTGTTTATCCTGAATTTAATCCTATCGTGAATATTATCCTCTTTTAAGGTAACAATCACTTCCTGAAGAGTTTCAACTTCATTGAGCGTGCCGGACATTTTTGTGACAGGAATGTCCGTAAACAGAATTCTTGCACCACTGTCATTTAAAATATACTGAAGCTTTTCATCTTTTGTCTGAGGATTAATAACCAAAAAAACTGCTCCTGCAAGAGTGGCACCATAAATGGCAACGATAGTCTGCCAGGAGTTGTTCATAAAAATCGCTACCCTATCACCTTTAACTATCCCTGCATGTAGTAAATATTGAGCCATTTTTTCAGAACACTCTGTGAGATATTTATAGGAGTATTCTGAATCTTTGTAAATTGCTAAAGTTTTATCAGGGTTCATTGCTGCAGAAATAAGCAGGGCTTCGCCCATAACTCGCTGAGGAATAAAAGATTGTTTTTCCATTGGATTACCACTTATTAAATATAAATAACCAAAATTAACGAAAATGAATAAAATCTATTATTAAAACGGTTTTCTTTAACTCATGTATTTTGTATTCATCAACAAAGCAAATAGCGTTCAGAAAAAAAATATATTTCCAGAACCCGGAGTTCGAGAATTTGATTAACTTTGTCTTCGAATTTTATAAAAAAATAGTTTAAATGTGTGATATTAAAGTCTAACATGAATATAGAAGAGATTAAAAAAGACGTTTTTCAATTTGTATACGACAACGCGTTTACGAGCAGGGAGAACATCACCGATGATGTGTTGATCTTTAAGAACGGGTTCCTCGATTCGATGGGGCTGGTGATGCTGGTCACCCACCTGGAGGATACCTTTAATATCCAGACGGCCGATGCCGATCTGGTGGAGGAGAATTTTGAGTCGATCAATGCCATCGCGGCATTTGTTGAGAAAAAGAAGACACAATAGCAATCTATGTGCGGTATTGCCGGAGTCATCAACAGGTCGGAGCCCGCAACCAGACGTAAGCTG
Source organism: Balneolaceae bacterium (assembly GCA_007693295.1). GTDB lineage: Bacteria > Bacteroidota > Rhodothermia > Balneolales > Balneolaceae > Rhodohalobacter. The sequence continues at coordinate 1,456 of REDT01000081.1, read as the reverse complement.
GTGGAGCGGATGCTGGCCAGGATCTTTTACAGGGGTCCTGACGAAAGTGGTATCTACCACTCCAGACATGCGACGATCGGCAGTGTAAGGCTCAGCATCATTGATCTTTCCGGCGGACAACAACCCATCTCCGATGCCTCAGGCCGGTACTGGATCGTCTTCAATGGAGAAATTTTCAACTACGTGGAGCTGCGGGCCAACCTGCTGAAAAAGGGGTACGCCTTTAAGACAACCTCCGATACCGAAGTACTGGTGCAGCTATATGCGGTATACGGCAAAAAGTGCCTCTCCATGCTGAACGGTCAGTTCGCCTTCGCGATCTGGGACAACCGGGAGGAGGCGCTTTTTATGGCGCGGGATCGCGTGGGGATCAGGCCTCTTTTTTACCGCTACGAGAACGGCAACTTTACCTTTGCCTCGGAGATCAAGAGCATCTTTGAGGATCCTGCGGTGCCGCGGGCGATCTCGAAGGAGGGGCTGCTGCAGATGATGACCTACTGGACCACGATCACCCCGGCAACAGTGTTCGAAGGGATCGAAGAGGTACCGCCCGGACACTACCTCGAACTCAGCAAGCGCGGACTCACCGTGGAGAAGTTCTGGGAGCTTTCATTTGCCCGACAGGAGACCAGTCGGAACCTTAACGATTACCTCGGGGAGTTCGACGAGCTGTTCACCAGTGCGGTACGGCTCCGGCTTCGGGCTGATGTGGAGGTGGCCGCCTACCTGAGCGGCGGACTCGACTCTGCGGCGACGGTGGCCTATATCAGGCAGGTGGAGCCGAGCGTGCTGAAAACCTTTTCGATCACGTTTGACGACAAGGACTTTGATGAGAGCGGATACCAACAGGAGGCGGTGAGGTATTTCAACACCAACCACCGGTCGATCAACTGCACTTCGAAGGATATCGCGGAACATTTTCACAAGGTGGTTTGGCACTCGGAGATCCCGATGATCAGGACCGCCCCGACGCCGATGATGTTGCTTTCCGGACTGGTACGGGAGCACGGCATCAAGGTGGTGATCACCGGTGAGGGTGCCGACGAGATGCTGGCGGGGTACAATATTTTCAAGGAGAGCGAGGTGCGGCGGTTCTGGGCGCGCGAGCCCAAATCGTCCATCCGTCCCTTACTGCTCACAAAGCTCTATCCCTACCTGCCGCAGATGAAAAACGCCAGCGCAAACATGCTGAAAATGTTTTTCGGCTACCGGCTGGAGGATACCGACGATCCGCTCTACTCCCACCTGCTGCGGTGGAATAATGCGGGTCATATCACCAGGTACCTGTCGGAATCGTTCTACACCGGCCTCAACGGCTATGACCCGAAGCAGGAGATACACCGTATATTACCGAACGATTTTAATACCTGGGGCTCGCTCGAGAAGGCGCAGTGGCTCGAATCGACGGTCTTCATGTCGGGCTACCTTTTGTCGACGCAGGGCGACCGCATGGGGA
>REDT01000054.1 GCA_007693295.1 Balneolaceae bacterium | reverse complement strand
TGCAAGGAATGATGTCAGGTCTGCTCATGAACTCACTCCAGATAAATATCACTATCATTATCGGTATTCAATTTGAACTCCTCATGGGCATGAATAAAGTTTTCTGTTCCACCAAAACTCATGAGTACTTCACTTGTTTCAATAAAAGATTTTCGACCATTCAGAAAATCAGGGAAGGATGAATATCTGTATTCGCAATAATCTTTGACAATTCCATGATGAATCGGATTTCGATGAATATAGCATACAAGGTGCAGAAAGTTCGTTTCGTCAATGACCTTCTTACGTTTTAACGGGCCTTCAATTAAGGTGCCGGTTCGCTCTCTTTTTTTATTGATGTATCGAGTGTAGCTGTTCATGAAGTGGCTGATCTGATTAGATGCAATAAATGGCTTGTTCGTGGGATCTTGACTCCCATGATACTTTCCTGTCAGAAAGAGATTTTTATATGCAGAGTAAATGCTGGATTGCTCTTGAACAGTTCTGATTCTGATAAGAGCATGAAAATGATTGCTTAACAAGCACCACGCAAAAGTCTGAACGGAGGGATAGAGGTAATAATCAAACTTTTTGATGAACTCTTTATAATCCTCATCATCCCAAAACAAATTTTTGCGATCAGCACCACGATTATAGATATGATAGTAAAATCCCTCTTCGATTATCTCCATTTGGCAAATATGATCTCTTGTTTGAATTTAAATCTACTTCATGACTAAGAAAAATTCAAGCACCCCACCCAACCTGACCGCCGCGGGTGCAGCTTTAGCGGTACACCCACCGGGAATGTTGAATAAGAAGGGTTCGATTCCATAAGGCGACGCTGACAGAAGCCCGGAAAAGCGCCGGGAATGCTGTCTCCGAAGGAGTCCCTGCGGGGCAGGTCTTGATTTCCAATCTGTCAGATCCGCTCATACACAACCACCTGCCACAGTATCGTCGTCTTATAGCTTCTCTTTTGGAAACCATTTTCCCTGATAATTTCATCAACCGTTTTTGGCGAGTGCAGGTAGATCCTGAACTCGCTTCCCCGGATGCGAAACCAGAGGTTAATCAGGCTGAACCCGATTTTAGTGAACCCGTTCACCCTCGGATAAACCAGGCCGTAGACCCGCCCGCACTTTTGAAGCGATAATTGAAGCAGTTTTTGGAAATCGGGATAGCAGCAGATCACCTTGTCGAGGGTGACAATGTCATTTTTTGGAAGATCTGAGGCCAGGTCTGTAAAGTCTCCGAAAAGATATTCAGCTTTTTCTTTTACCCCCCGGTTTGAGGCTTCCTCCTTCGAAACAGACTGGTAGGCGGTAGAGGCATCAACGTTCAGCGAATGAGAGAGGTCCTTTTTGAACAGCTCAAATTGAATAGCACCGATTCCCCCGCCGATGTCGAGGAGAGTTTTTCCCGTAACTTCCTCACCGGAGATCGCCTCGATCAGCAACCTGGTGGGCTTCTCGGGCCCGCGCCGGAGATAGCGCTTCAGTTCTCGCCGGGCAGTTCGTTCGTTAAAAAAGTCGCCGGCATCCCGGCAGTGTCCGCAGCAGTTCATAGTGCGTTTTCAGCAAAAGTGTTGGCGTGTAAAGTTTGGGAAGGTCAGTTTACAGAAGTTTTATTGAACCTGAAACAATTTAGAGCCAATAGTTATTCCCTGTAGCGATCAAACCACTCAAGAATCAGTTCAAGACGCTTAACCAGGTTTACCGGTGTACCGGTCCGTGAAAGGCCGTGCGCCTCGCCGCTGAATACCGCCATCTCAACCGGAATATCATGGATTTTCAGCGCATAGTACCACTCCTGTCCCTGTCCAATAGGGGTGATATGATCCCTTTCGCTGTGAATGATGAGAGTAGGCGATTTTACACGATCTGCATACTTTAGAGGAGAACGGTTCCAGTAGAGCTCATAATTTTCCCATATAGATCCGCCAAACTCTTCGCGCATAGCCTGGGGTACATAGGCCTGGGTACCCGCTTCTGATATCCAGTTACTCACGCTTCTTTGCGTAACAGCCGCGCGAAAGGTTTCAGGGTGGTGTGCCGTAATCCAGTTTGTGAGAAAGCCGCCATGGCTGCCGCCCGTGATATAGAGCTGATCCGGGTCTATCCAGCTATATTTCTCAAGCGCGGTATTCAGCCCGGCCATGTTATCACGATAGTCAGCTCCTCCATAATCCTGAAAAACTGCCTTCTGGTGATCAAAACCGTACCCATGACTTCCCCTGTAGTTGGTGAAGAAAACGGCATAGCCGCGCGCAGCCATCATCTGAAACTCATGGAACCACTGGTGCCCCCACATTCCGCCGGGCCCGCCTTTGATGTTTAGCACAAGTGGATATCTGTTATTCTCTTCCCAGCCAACCGGTTTCAGAATGAATGCCTGGGATTTACCACCCGTATCATTTTCAAACCAGAAAGACTCAAGCCGGTTCAGTTCCAGTGTATCGAGCAGGGAATGATTGAATTGAGTGAGCTGAACCGGTTTAAAATCGGGAGCTGAAGCCGTCCATACCTCCGGAAGCATGGTCTCATCATGTTTTAGAAATGTGATCTGCTCTCCGCTATTCGAATAGGTAACACTGCCGGCAGAGAAAGATCCCTGAATAACCGGTTGAATAGATTCGTCTTCAATCGAGATGCGAAACAGTGCCGATCCGCCACGGTAGTTAGCCTCGAAAAAGAGATTCCGGCCGTCGGGACTCCACTGCAGGTTTCCGGGTATCAGATCCAGTTCGGCAGCGGCGTTGCGTTTGCCTGTCCCGTCTTCTCCAACCAGGTAAATCCATTCCCGCTCATAGCGCCCTTCGGCATGGCTGAAGGCAATAGTGCGGCCATCGGGTGACCATACCGGCGCGGTAGACCTGGCACCGGTGTGGGTCAATTGTTTTACAGATCCGCTGTCGGAGGGAATTACAAAAAGATCTGCATTATAACTTCCCTCATAATCACCTTCATCCGGATTGGCATGATATACTACATGAGCACCGTCGGGAGAAAATGTGGCCGAGCGTGCATTCCACTCGCTCCCCCAGGTAAGCTGCTGCAGTGAATCAGATTCTATATGATAAACCCAGAGATGGGTCCGGCGATCAGGAAGAATGCCGGTGCCATCACCCAAATAGAGCGAGCGGCTTACAATCCGGACGTCAGCCTCGGTTTTATCTTCATCATCGCTCTTTACTTCAAGATCTTTGCCAAGGCTTACCAGGATTCGTTTGCCGTCGGGCGACCATTCAAAATCGCTTATATTGTGCTCGGAAGAGAAGAGCGGACTTGCCTCTCCGCCTCCAATCGGTATGGACCAGATTTTTGTTTCATCATTACGCCGGGCTAAAAAGGCAATCTGATTCCCGTCGGGCGACCATCTTGGAGAACGGTCACTCTTGCCGTAAGTGAAAGCTCGAGGTGTTGGATCTCCATCGGTTCCGGCAATCCAGATCGATGATTCACGTGTTCGTTTGTCATCGGCTATCACTGTTCGTACAAACATTACGGTTTCGCCGTCGGGAGAGATCTGAGGATCGCTGATAAACTGAAACTGGTAATAGTCATCAGGAACAAGCCCACGATTTTGGGCAAAGAGAGCGTCAGTGGTAAATAAAACCAGCATTACCGCAGCAAGGAATATAGATTTCATAATAGGTTTATCAGTAGATCATGGTTTGACGAAAGCAGGAATTGGAATATAGTTGCTTTTTATCTTACTCAAAACAAAGCTGCCCTGTACACGTACAACGGGCAACCCTGTACCAACGGTCAGCCTTGTACCAACGGGCAACCCTGTACCAACGGGCAGCTTGCCCGTTCACAAAGTTCATTCAGGTTTGTACAACGGCAACCTGCTCATTCACAAAGATCAACCCTGTACAACGGGCAGCTTGCCCGTTAAGAAAAATTGTTCAGGCTTGTGAATGATTATTCAACAGGTAACGAGATTTTTCAGAGGCAGTTTAACCGCCATTAAAATGCGTATTCCTTTTATGATAAAATGATGCTGTAAATGATGCCCGATTATGAATCAGGAAGGGATAAATATTTTAGATAAAACCTTAATTAATTTGAAAAATAGAAGCTTTAGAAGGATATTACATCAGGCAATATTAAACGTGTGATAAATAGTATCATACAAAAATAATTGGGGAACAAATGAAATATACAGTTTCAGAAAAATACAATACGGTAATTTTAACATTTAAGGGAAAGGCGATGGGTGGCCCATCAGCAAAAGATTTTCATGATGAGATAAAGGGGCTGATCGAAAAGGGCAAAACCAATGTGGTGGCCGATCTGAGCAAAGTGAGTTTCATGAACTCTGCAGGTTTGGGTATTATGATTTCAGCTCTTACCAGCCTGCGTAATGCCGGCGGTGATCTGAAGATTTGCGGCGCTTCTGACCGGATTGAAAGCCTGTTGATTGTAACTAAACTCATTACGGTATTTGATCATCATAAAAAACTTGATGATGCGGTAGAGGCTTTTCAAAAATAACAGACTTGTATAAAATTGTGCTAAGGGCTTTTTAGATGTATTACATTTTTATCCCAGCTTCTATGATGTGAAATCCATGCCCACGATTTTACTTTGTGGTGTTTCATCATGACCATTCAGACTCGCTAAAGCATTTGCTTCTCACACAAAAAAAAGTGTTTTAAACTGGGTTCCTGCAACATGGAGTATGCCGTCAGGCATCGCCGATATGATAACCCCGGGTGTGCAACCCGGGGTATAGCGGTGCCATGCTTCATGAGTGCCGTCAGGCACGATCCATTTCATGGTTCAGGTTTTTCAGAGAGCTTCCCGAATGGGTCATGAGGCTGGGCTTTGTACGGATAATCCGGG
>REDT01000055.1 GCA_007693295.1 Balneolaceae bacterium | reverse complement strand
ATGTGATGCCCTGGTGATTGTGGTTTCTGAAGAACGGGGAGTGATCAGCATTGCTCAAAACGGCCAAATCAAGGAACTGGAATCCCACAGCGATCTCAAGAAACATCTCGATGATTTTTGGGCCAAAAACTATCAACCCGACTCAGCTTCTTTTAAGCAGTGGAGCAAACACCGAAGTATGAAAACGGCTCTTGCTGCCGGCAGCCTGGCCTTTTTACTCTGGCTCTCGTTCGCCTATCCTTCTGAGACGGTGTATCGGTCTTATGACGTACCCATTGAGTACAGCAACCTTGAATCCTCCTCTTATACGCTGCAGGATGCGGCACCTCTTCAGGCCCGGATAACCCTCTCCGGATCTGAACAGGCCTTTCGCAACTTCGATCCTTCAAAGGCACTTATTTCATTCGATATGACATCTGTGGACACAGAAGACCTAAAACTCGATATTGACAACAAAAATATTAAACTACCGTCGGGTCTGCACTTATTTGAAGCGGATCCCGCATCTCTAAATCTAAGAAAACGGCACTCTTTTGCTATTGAACTTCCGGTAAAAGTACCTGTTAAAGGCACTATTGCAGAGGGATTTGAAATTGAATCAGTCGTCCCCTCTCCCAATTTCGTAACCGTATTGGTTGATACCGCAGCCGCTTCAATCGACTCGGTTTTAACCGAGCCTGTTAATCTTGATAAAATACAGGAAGAGTCCACACAAGAAAAAACGCTCCGGCTCGAAGAAGACAACTTTCGCCTGCCAGAAAACAGCTCCCCTGTTATCAGCGTAACCATACGCGTGCGTAAGACTCAGTGATAATTTAACGGGAGTTTCCCCGAATGCTGTCGCGTGCTAAAAATGAGCCCGTGAGGATCTGGCATAGCCATCTCTGCGGGCCCTTAGGGGCGAGATAAGGAAAGGCTATTATAAGTCCACCATCGAAGGGGACTTATACTGAAAACTGAAAAAGTGACCCCGCCGGGACTTGAACCCAGATCTAAAGCTTAGGAGGCTATTGTTCTATCCGGTTGAACTACAGGGTCGATAACTGAGAGCCCAATATAATTGATCTTCCGATAAATTGGCATATTTATAAAAACTGAATAATTACGTATAAACACGTGATTATAAAGTACCAATTAATACGTATCTATCTACGTAATAATACGTAATATTAGGATTGTTAAACTGAGCCGAACCCGGGGTTAAATTCGGTTGTTGAACTCTGTATGAATAAAACAGCTGTAAATATTGTCTGGTTCAAACGAGATTTGCGACTTCAGGATCACGCACCTCTGTATAATGCATCTCAATCAGGCAATCCGTCAATTCTGTTATATATATTCGAGCCTTCTCTGATTTCGGATCCTCATTACGATTCTCGTCACTGGACATTTGTTTGGGAATCACTGAAGGAGATGCAGCTGAAACTTGAGAAGCACGGACATAAACTATTGATCGTCTGTGAAGAGGCTGAGGAGATATTTCGAAAACTGAGTGAGTTGTGGCAGATAGAAGCCGTGTACAGCCACCGGGAGACAGGAATTGATCTCACCTATAAACGGGATCAGCAGATGGCACGATATTTTGCTAATGAGGGTGTAGAGTGGCATGAGTATCCGACCAACGCCGTTCAGCGTGGATTGAAAAATCGTGATGGCTGGCGCAAATCATGGAATGAAATCATAAAGAGTCCACAACAAAAGGTAGATCTCGATCGATTAGCTGTTGTTGAGTTTACAGCTCAATCGCTCCGAAGATTAAATCAGGAAATTCCGGATGTATTCATGTCTTCGAATGCGGCATTTCAAACCGGGGGTGAAAGTGAGGCGTGGAGGCTGCTTGAGAGCTTTGTACATAAGCGCTGTTCAGATTATAACGCATCCATATCTGCGCCCGGTCCTGCCCGGACGGGTTGCAGCCGTCTCTCGCCATATATCACCTGGGGTAATCTGAGTATTCGTCAAATTGTGCAGTATATGGACGAGCACTACAGTGATGCTCCTTCCAAAAAAGGCCTCCGAAGTTTTAAATCCAGGCTTGGCTGGCATTGCCATTTTGTGCAGAAATTTGAGTCGGAGCCCCGCATTGAGTTTGAAAACATGAACCGCGGTTTTGATGACATCCGAACCGACTGGAATCAGGAGAACTTCAACGCTTGGAAAGAGGGCAGGACCGGATTTCCAATGGTGGATGCCTGCATGAGAAGCGTTATGGCTACCGGTTATCTGAACTTCAGGATGAGGGCAATGCTTGTTTCATTTCTTACTCATCACTTGTGGCTGAACTGGCCGGAAGGGTCGCTTCATCTTGCCAGGCAGTTTCTCGATTTTGAACCGGGTATACACTACTCACAATTTCAGATGCAGGCCGGCACTATGGGCGTGAACACCATTCGAATTTACAATCCGGTAAAACAGGGCATGGACCATGATCCTGAGGGAGAGTTTATCAGGGAGTGGGTTCCCGAACTCGTAAGCGTTCCGGCAGGGCTGCTTCATGAACCCTGGAAGATGAGCCGTATGGAACAGGGTCTCTACCGGTGCCGGATTGGTCAGGATTATCCAGAGCCGGTTATTTCAGACTTAAAAATAAGCTATAAGCATGCCAGTTCCATTCTGTGGAGTAAAAAAGGGAGCCCGGAGGTAAAAGAGGAAAATCGCCGCATTCTCCAAATGCATGTTAAGAAGCGTTCCTAAACAATGCCCGCTACCTCATTCAAAAAATGTAATATCCGAATTACCCTTCTGCCACTTCAGGATTCTTGCCAAAGAATTTCAGTATCAGGTAGAGCAACACAAGACCGGTAATCAATCCCCATACAGGATGGATGAAATCAAATGCTGCGGGTATCTCACCCACCACGAGCGCCACGCCGGCAATGACCAGCGCGTAGGGCAGCTGGGTACGGACGTGATCAATCAGGTCGCAGGCCGACGCCATCGAGCTCAATACCGTGGTATCAGATATCGGGGAGCAGTGATCTCCAAATACGGCTCCGGCCATTACCGAGCTTACGGCGCCGAGCAGGATGCCGTAGTTTTCACCCCCGGCAAAACCGACGCCTGCGCCCATGGCAACAGCCAATGGAACCACAACCGGAAAAAGGATCGCCATGGTGCCCCAGGAGGTTCCTGTTGAGAAAGCTGTGACGGCTGCAATAATGAATACGAGTCCCGGCAGCAGAGCCAGTGGCAGCGTGTCTTCAAGAAGAGATGCCAGGTAGGTCCCGGTTCCCACTTCCTGAGTGATACCGCCAAGCCCCCATGCAAGGATTAGAATAATGACGGCCATCAGCATCGACTGCATGCCTCCTACCAGAGATTCGATGGCCTGGTTGATGGAGAGAATTTTTTGAAATATGACCAGGGCGATGGCCACAACACAACCGGTAAATGAGGCCCAGAGAAGCGCTGCAAAAGGATCTGCATTCCCGATGATGGCGGTTATGCCGCCCTCCCCCGGTTCCAGCGCAGCGGCTCCTGTGGAGTAAAGGCTCCAGAGCGCTACCAATATCACGGAGATTACCGGAAGCCCTGCATTATACCAGCGTTTGGGCTTGTCTTCAATCGGCTGTAGTGTTTCCAGGCTTGTATCAGTAGCCGGCATGGACCCAGGCCGTACTACACCGCCGCCTGAATAAGCCCTTCGCTCGGCATCAAGCATAGGGCCAAACTCCTTCTTCATCAGGATGGTCATCAGCACAAATGCCAAAGCCAGGATTGGATAAAAGAGATAGGGAATAGAGTGCAGGAATATGATAAAGGCATTGTCGGCACCGGCCTGCAGCTGTGCTGCCAATACCGGGTCGGTGGTTTGAGCTGCCAGGCCCGCCAGAGAGTTTTGAATCTGAGTGATCTCAAAGCCGATCCAGGTTGTAATCACAGCGCTTACCGCCAGCGGGGCAGCGGTGGAGTCGACAATATAGGCCAGCTTTTCGCGTGAGATGTTGAGCCGGTCGGTCATCGGGCGCAGTGCATTTCCGCGAATCAGTGTGTTGGCGTAGTCATCAAAAAAGATAAAAATGGCTGAAACCCAGGAGAAGATCTGACCTTTTTTACGGGTGGTGGCAAATTTGCCCAGCACGTCTACAACCCCCTGTGTACCGCCTCCGCGCGACATCACCCCAACCATTCCTCCCAATAGTAAACTGAATACGATAATGGCGATATGATCGGCATCCACAAGAGCCTGAATCAGGATGTCGAGGGATTGCGCCGTGCCGGCAAATGGGTTGAAACTGACCAAAAAGAGAGCACCGATCCAGATTCCCGCAAAAAGGGAGAGCACCACTTCACGGGTAATCAGCGCCAGGCCGATAGCGACAAGAGGCGGTATCAGGCTGATCCAGGTTCCATAAATGGAAAAGCCGTCACTATTTGAATCAACCCATGCCTGAACATCAACCCAGCCAAAAATCAACGTTGTAATTGCCATGAACCCGGCGATTATCCCAAATTTTTTCATTTTCAACGATTCTACTTTGAATTTTGATGTTCGGAAAATACAAGCATTGCGGTTAAATACAACTCTAAAATATGCAGGGGCTATTTTTCTTGACAAACACCCCTGAAGGGAGCTCATTAAGGCGTTGTTCATGATAGATCTAAGAACAAGTAGATTCTTCGACCCCAGCCAGAAAAACACTGGCCAGGGCCTCAGAAAGACAATAACCATTTCAAGAAAAAAAGGCAGGCGAGGCAAAGCCGTCGGCTTTGCCTCGCCTGCCTTTTCCTCCTAATTGAAACGATGTCATGCTGACGAATCCCGACAATGCTTTTCTGTCGGGATGAGGAAGTATCGGTCTTTTCCTGATTTAGGTTGACAGTTTTAATGTTTATTTACTGTTATTCCT
>REDT01000056.1 GCA_007693295.1 Balneolaceae bacterium | reverse complement strand
AAAGCCCCGGGTGAAACTCGGGGTAAAAAGCGGCGAAAAAGCACAACCCCGAATGGGGTTGAATACCAAGGCCTCGGAATTAGATCAAAATCTCGATGTCGAATCGAGGCTCAAAGCCCTTGTGTGTTCAACGCCCTCCGGCGTTGCCAACCTTGCCCAATCAAAGCAATTTCCCCGCTCAAAACACAATATTACCCGCCTTATGAAACTATTTCTTTGAAATAGGTTTTATGATTACGTTACAAGATGTTATTTTAATAGATAATTACAGGAAATCTACTGTAGTTGTCTATATTTGATTTGTATATAAAAATGAAATGGTGAATAAAATGGATGAAGATATTATTAACAACCTGAATGAAGAGCTTGAGAGCGTGATAGAGCAGGGATACTCTTTTCTGGAAGATGCTGAAATTGCAGAAAAATTTGAGGAATTAAAGACAGATGCGGAGCTTTTAATCCGTAAACATCCACTTAAAAGTGTCCTTATAGGCGCCGCAGCAGGCTATATCCTGGCACGGTTATTTAAGTCAAGTTAATGAATGGCTGAAGAAACCGAACATAAAACCAATACTAAATCCGACATAGCTGACGATCTTCGTTTGTATATAGAAAAGCGAGTCGAACTTTTTGCGCTTACTATAGCCGAACAGGTGTCTGCTATTGCAGCCAACACCATTCAGAAAATGATTGGGATCCTGTTGCTTGCGGGGGCTGCTTTTTTTGCATGGTTCGCTTTAGGTTTTTTTGTTGGTGAATGGCTGAACAGTATAGGATTCGGTTTTCTGATTGTATCTGTGCCGCTGTTTATCGCAGGTTACATTTTCCTCAATATGAAATCAGTCTCATTCACAGATAAAATCCAGTCTGAAATGATTGTAAAAACAATGGACAGTATGGAATCCGGTTTAAATGTAAAGAAAAAAGAAGAGGCGTCTTCTGATACCTAAAAAGGATATATCAATGGCAACTATTTCTGCCCACAAAGAGGAGCTGAAACAAGACATCAGAAAGATTGAAGGTGATTTTAAAGGGCGCATCTCCAGCGTAAAGGATACGATCACTGAGATTCTGCATCCCGCTGAACAGGTAAAGAAATATCCCTTTAAAGCGGTTGGAGCCGCTTTGGGTGTGGGGCTACTGGTTGGATTACTCAGGAAAAACAAGAAGAAAAGAAGAAAAACAGATAGTCAGGAATTCTATCACCCGGCACCCCCAAGTAGCGGCTTCACGTCACTTCTGCTTAATGAACTAAAACATCTCGCCGCCCGAAAAGCCATGCATTACATGTCTGACCTGATTGATGAACAGGTATCTTCCCTCAAAAAAAATGTTTCTGACAAGTAATAAACGGCTCTCAGAAACGACATTGCCCACCTAAATGTTAAAAAACGTATTTATTTCAGTAAGTGGAATAAATTTACTGTAACTCTGTTTAAACTTTATCGTGTAACACCATAACTCATTAAAATAAATCTCCATGATGCAGAAAATACTACTAACCTCATTACTGTTCCTGTTGCCATTTTTAACCTTTGGCCAGGAAAGAAGCCTTACCCTTCAGGAGGCCATTGATATTGCCCTTGAGAACAACTATCAGATTAAACAGGCTGAGAACAACAGGGGGCTGGCCGATACTCGTGTAAGAAGTGCCCAGGCCGATTTCCTGCCCAACTTAAACGCAAGCTTCAGCGGATCGAGAAATGTAGGTCGTCAGTTTATTCAGGAAGATCTGTCATTTGATGATCGGACAACGTACGGCCTTAATGGTGGAATCAGCTCCAGCATTACTGTTTTTAATGGATTCAGCAACATTGCGAATTTACGCAGAGCGAGTGCTGACCGATCTTCTGATGAGCTTTCATTAGAGCGTTTGCGTGAAAATATCATGTTCGATACCGCAAGCAGATATCTCCAGGTTGTGCTTAATATTGAGCTTTTAAAAATCTCAGAATCCTCCCTTGAAGCATCTCAAAGCCAGTTGGAGCAGGTGAGAGCCCAGGTTGAAGTAGGATCTCGCCCCACAGTTGATCTGTATAATCAGGAGGCTTCAGTTGCAAATGATGAACTTGCTTTAATTCAGCGAGAGAATGCACTTGCGGTCAGTAAAGCTCAGCTGATCAGAATCATGCAGGATGAAAGGATTACTGAGGTTGAAACAATCATGCCTTCTGCAGACGAACTGGCCCTTATGCCTGTTGACCTAAACTTACACGAATTGATTCAGACCGCACTTGATACCAGAAGTGATTTTCAGGCACAGGAATATGTAATTGAGAGCAACAGGCAGTCGCAGCGTATCGCCAGGGCACAGTACCTGCCAACGATTACAGCCAGTGCGGGTGTGAATGCCCAATACAGTGATCAGTTTACGTTCCTGGGTGAATCAGTCTCATTTGGCGATCAGTTTTTTGACCAGAATGTGAGAAGAAATCTTGGTTTCAGTGTGTCTATCCCGATTTTTACGAGATGGAATAACAGGACAACAGTTGAAAATGCACAGGTACAGCTAAAGAACAGTCAACTTCAGCTGGATAATGTCCGTTTTCAGATATCAGAGGAGATCAGGCAAGCCTACAACGATTATATATCAATAGCTAAAGAGCTTGAATCAACTGAAAAAGCTCTGATTGCCGCAGAACGTGCATTTGAGACGGAGCAGCAACGGTATGAGGTGGGATCTTCAACTTTGATCGAATTGAATCTTTCCAATGCCGCTTACGTACAGGCTCAATCTAACAGAATACAAGCAGTCTATAACTTTGTGTTCCAGGAGAAACTTTTGGACTATTTTATCGGTCAGTTTGATGGTGAAATACAATTCTAATCAATAAAAATTGTTACTAAAGAGATGGGAAAGAAACAATCAGCTACAAAAAAATTACTAAAGATCTTTGGACTTCTGATTATCGGTATTGTGATACTTGGTGTCACAGCCAATGCACTTGGATGGTTAGACCGGGGTCCAATTGAGAGAGAAGTTGTGGTTGAAAATGCGGAATTGCGAACCATCACTCAGCTGGTATCGGCTTCAGGCCGCATTCAACCGGAAGTTGAGGTGGTGATTCGCCCTGATGTATCAGGTGAGATTATTGAGCTGAATGTAAAGGAGGGAGATTACGTAAGGGAGGGCGAGCTGTTGCTACGCATCAAGCCGGATCTCTATGAAGCGCGTATTGATGAACTCAATGCCATGCTGTTAACCCAGCGATCACGAATGGAGCAGGCCCGTGCCGGAATGCTGCAGTCTGAAATTGAGTATCTCACAAATAAGCAGCTGCATGATCGAAATCTTATTTCACAATTGGAATACAAGCGTTCCTTCAACGATTTTGAAGCACAAAAAGCCAACTTTAAAGCTGCTGAATACCAGATAGAGAGTGCAAAGGCACAGCTTCGCAGGGCTGAAGAGGAGTTACAACAAACCGTAATCCGATCGCCCAAAAACGGGACGATTAGCCGCCTTGCAGTAGAGCGTGGCGAAAGAGTGCTGGGCCAGGCCCAAACAGCCGGTACAGAGATGATGCGTATAGCCCGTATGGAGCAGATGGAAGTGCTGGTTGATGTGAATGAAAACGACATCGTTAACGTAACTCCAAATGATACCACAATTATTGAAGTGGATGCCTATCCAAACAGATCTTTTGAGGGAATTGTTACGGAGATAGCCAACTCGGCCGAAGTAACCGGCTCCGGTTCTGCCGATCAGGTTACAAACTATAAAGTGAAGATCAGAATAATTACGCCGCACAATCTGAATCAGGCAGGAGGGGATATGCTGGTCATGAATGTGGCCGAAACGCCGGATAGAGATTTTACACCCAATTTTAAGCCGGGTATGTCGGCTACGGTTGATATCAAAACCAATACGGTGGTTGATGTAGTATCTGTGCCCATTCAGGCGGTTACGGTTCGCGACTTTTCACGAGACAGAGTTGCCGAAAATGACACCACGTCAACCTCGAATGGCGGTACAACACCTACCCGAAGAACAGGCAGCAGTGAAGATTTCCGGAGAGTTATTTTTATAACAGATAATGGAATCGCCAAACGGGTGGAAGTGGAGACCGGAATAAGCGATAATACCCACATTCAGATCATGAGCGGTATCGATGCAGGTGTTGAAGTGGTTACGGGCAGTTACCGGGTACTGTCGCGGGAATTAAATGATGGAGACAATATCAAGATTACAAATAGACCGCAATTTGCATCCAGAGGAGGAAATTAGATTATGGCTAAGAAAGTAATTGTAATTCAGGATCTTACCCGTTACTATAAAATGGGTCAAACTACGGTAAAGGCGTTAAACGGAGTAACCTTTGATGTCGCCGAAAATGAATACATTGCCATTATGGGCCCTTCCGGATCGGGCAAATCAACCCTGATGAACATGATCGGTTGCCTTGATACGCCCACCACGGGAGAATATATCCTGAATGGCCACAGGGTTAGTGAGCTCAATGATTCCGAATTGGCACAGGTGCGAAACCGGGAGATTGGATTTGTGTTTCAGACCTTTAACCTGTTGCCCCGAACCGACTGCCTGAAGAATGTGGAGCTTCCGCTGATCTATTCAGGTATGAAGAGTTCTGAGCGCAAAAAGAGAGCGATTGAAACCCTTGAGAAAGTGGGGCTCGGCGATCGGGTCGATCACAAGCCGAATGAGCTTTCGGGTGGCCAGCGGCAGCGCGTGGCCATTGCGCGTGCTTTGGTTAATGATCCGTCTATACTGCTGGCGGATGAGCCAACCGGTAACCTGGATACCAAAACCGGTGAAGAGATCATGCTTCTTTTTGAAGAGCTCTACAGGGCAGGAAATACCATAATTGTTGTGACCCACGAGAACGATATAGCCAA
>REDT01000280.1 GCA_007693295.1 Balneolaceae bacterium | reverse complement strand
AACAAAAAAAGGCGGCACAACGGCCGCCTTTTTTTGTTAGTAAATAGCGTTAATCAGATCAGGATCTAAATACCCAAATCTTCCATTACTTCGTCGGTAATGTCGAACTCTTCCTGAACCTGTGGTGATACATAGAGAATGATCACATCACCGGCAGAAGTAGTTGTATTGAGCACATAGTCGAGGCCTTTACGAGAGGCAACGTTGTTGATTGACTCCTGGATTTGCTCGAGCAGCGGAGACATCAGTCTTGCACGCTGTTCCTGCATCTCCTGCTGAGCTCTCGACTGAAGCTGTCTGAATTCAGTCTCCATGTTTGTAAGACGCTCTTCTTCCTGTTGGCGAGCAGATTCTGAAATTACACCCACTTTCTGCTGGTAGAGTTCGATCTCCGTTTGGAGCTCTCTCTCTTTGGTTACCAGTTCGTTCTGCTTACGTTCAGCAAAATTCTGAAGGCGCTGCTGCACAGCCCGCATCTCAGGCATGCGCTCAAGAATTGCTCTTGGCTCAACGAACCCAATCTTCATATCCTGAGCCTCTGCTTTTGGGGCAGCTGCCAAGAGAGTTGTTAATGCGATTAAGATGATAAAACTAAATAGTGTTGCTTTTTTCATGATAAATAAGGGTTCGTATTAGTTCTGTGTAAGTAGTTCAATAACTCTTTCTGTGATATCCACTCCTCGCTGAGAAGAGTAATAGACAATAGGGTCGCCTGTGCTTGCAGTTTTGTTGATAACAAATTCTAGCCCCATCTCTTCTGATACCGCTGCCATAGCTTGCTCTACACGGTTCAAAAGCGGACTAAACAGCTCGTTTTGACGTTGCTGAATCCTACGCTGCATACGTTCCTGTAGGTTTGTCAGCTCTTCCTGGGCTTCAATCAGCTCCTGCTCCTTGCGCTCTTGTTCCTGCCCGCTAATCTGGCCGGCTTCCACTCGCTCAGAGAATTCTGTCAGTTCATCAATCCAGCTCTGATAACGATCCTGATAACTGTTTTGCTGCTGCTCAATAAACCTTTGAATATCAGCTTCCACCTGGGCTGTTTCCGGTAGTGCATCAAGCACCTCGTCCGGATTCATAATACCCACTTTGAGCTGACCAAAAGCCAACGCCGGCAGTATTAAAATGATTGTTGTTAATAGTATTCTTTTCATGGAATGATTTTTTAGTTAAGCCACCTAAGTTATAATTTATATCGTTTAATTGCCTGTAGTATCTATGCCTAAATGTAACATCACTTCTTCCGTTAGGTTCCACTGCTGATTCACAAAAAGGAATTTTGTATCCTGAGATCGGTCGAAAACAAAGTCGAATCCATCTCGATTTGCCACGTTGTTTACAGCATCAAAAACCTGCCTTTGAATAGGCTCTAAGAGCTCTTTTTGCCTTGTAAAGTATTCGCCTCGAGGCCCAAATTTCTCCTCTATAAAACGATCCAGCTGATCCCGCATTAAATTAATCTCATCAATTCGCTGTTGTCTCACATCATCGGTAAACAGAATTTCCCGTGCTTCAAAATCCCTTTCCAGTTCTGTAATTTGACGTTCCATCTCCTCCATTTCTCTTCGCCAATTCTCACTCATTAAAGCAAGCCTCTGTTCAATTCCGGTATATTCCGGCATGTTCTGAATAATCAAATCTGAATCTATATATCCAATTTTTTGATCCTGCGCAGAGATACCCTCTGTTATTAGCAGGAGAAATATAAACGAAATAGATATTGAGATTATTCTCATCAATTTAGAACGGAGCGCCAATATTAAAGAGAAATTCCCACTCACCGGGGTTAAGTCCGGGGCCTTCATTTGAAGCCGGTGTGCCATCCAATCGATAACCGTAACTCAGATCAACAAGTCCGAGAATGGGTAAGAATATTCTGGCTCCAAAACCAACTGCCCGCTTAACCCTGAAAGGATCAAATTCAGACATTCCTGAAAATGTATTACCTGCATCCATAAATGCGTAGGGAATTAACTGTATCTGTTCTGATGCTACTGCAGGATAACGTAATTCGAGTGAATATTTATTGTACACCCTGCCGCCAATCAGGTTTTGATTTTCATCTACTGGAGAAATTACCCCGTTAAAACCACCCGGGAAACCCCTTAAGTCTATGTTATCATTCAAGAAGTTTTGTCGCTGCTGAATTGCGGTTCCTCCAAGAAAGAAACGCTGGAAATTACTTCTGTCGCTTTCGCCAAAGTACCCCATATAGCCATACTCAGCTCCTGCGCTCAACACCAGTTTTCCAATAAGGGTATGGTGATGCTGGTACTCTGTTTTAAGTTTATAAAACTGGGCAAAGCCGGGTACAGGCAGGGCAACCTCAGCTGACCCGCCGAATTTAGACCCGCCGCGCGGTGAGATTGGGTTATCCAGTGAATTTCTTTCAATAACCTGTCTTATCGTTAAGAGATCTGCACGCCCATCGTCAAAAACACCGCTGAAACCAAGTACGTTAAACCTGTTATAGGTAAGAATGGTTCTTTGTATAAAGAAATCATCCGGCCATGTCAATTGCCTTCCAAGGCTCACGCTGGCTGAAAAGAGTTCATTTCTTCGGTCATCAGCCTGTTGTTGCTGGCCAAAGCCAAAGCTTCGTTGCCTGCTGAAATTAAGGAAATCGTAAGACAGGCTTACCCCCAGAGAGGTAGGCTTGCCGCGTAACCATGGTTCAGTAAAACTGAAATTATAGCTTTGGTATCCACGGCCGGTAACCTGCACTCCAAGCGAGAGTTTCTGTCCGTCGCCTGAAGGGATTGGATCCCATCCACCGGGTTCAAACATTCTCTGAACCGAAAAGTTGTTGAAGTTCACCCTTGCTGCAAGAATTACTCCGATTTGACGGCCGCCAAAACCACCTGAAAACTCAAAATTATCAGAACCCTGTGTTTCGTCAAGGCTGTAGATAATATCTACGGTCCTGTTTTCCCGGTCGGGCTGCAGGTCTGGCTGAATTCCCTCCGGGGTAAAGTAGCCGAGGGTTCCAAGCTCACGAATTGTCCGGACTATTGAAGA
Source organism: Balneolaceae bacterium (assembly GCA_007693295.1). Taxonomy (GTDB): domain Bacteria; phylum Bacteroidota; class Rhodothermia; order Balneolales; family Balneolaceae; genus Rhodohalobacter. The sequence continues at coordinate 18,383 of REDT01000280.1, read as the reverse complement.
CCGGCTGTAGGTCTGCCCCGGCACGGTACGAATAGTACGCCGTACCACATCATCATGTGTTTTTGTATTTCCTGTAAACGATACTTCCCGGATGGTCGCTATTTCATCTTCTACAAGCTCAAAGCGAATATCGAGCATGTCATCTTCCACAATCCGGATATCAGGGTATACTTCGAAGAAGAGATATCCGATATTTTGGTAGAGGCTTGAAATGTCGCGATCATCCTGTCGAAACCTGAGATTCTGCTCAAATTGTGATTCGTTAAACACATCCCCTTCAAAAAATCCAAAGGCCTGCGTTAGCTCTTCATCGGTGTATACCGTATTTCCTTCCCACTCGATATTGCGGATCCTGTACTGCGGACCCTCTTCTATCTTAATATCAAAAATTACTCCATCCTTGCTGCTGCGCCAGTTATCTACATAAACCGAATCTTCTAAAATCCGCACATCACGATGGCCCCTGTCGCGATAGTATTGAAGAATGTTATTGATGCCCTCTTCATAGTCGTCTTGTGTGAAAACATGTCGTTTAAAAATTCTCCACCATCTGTCCTGTTTGATAGTCGAGAAAGCTTTTCTGAGACGCCTGTCGCTGAACTGCTCGTTACCGATAAAGTTGATTTCACGAACCTTAATACGCTCGCCCGGATCAATTACAAATACAAGCGATATACGGTTTCGCTCGTCATCGCTGAGCTCTTCCTCCACCTCTATCGTTGTGCCCCAATATCCCTTCTCTCTGTAATATCGGTTAATGGTATTGATAGCCTGAGTACGAACCGAATTTGTGACGGCAAATCCCGACAGCAGGTTTAACCGTTCACGAAGATCACGTCTGTGAGAACGTCGAACCCCCTCTATTTCATAACGCTGCAGGCGGGGTTGTTCCTGAACTTCTATATGAATCCTGACGCCGCCGCTCACCCTCTCATGAGAAATCTGCACATCCGAAAACAAACTGGTTCTGTATAGCTGCCGAATCGCATTGGATATCTCATCGCCGGGTATCTCAATTCGATCGCCCACACGAAGGCCACTGCTGCTAATCAGGTAGCTTTCACGGGCGGTTACCAGACCGCTTACAGTAATTTGCCGGATTTCAAATTCCAGTGGGGTTATTGTGGTCGGATCCTGGATATTTATCCGGGTAGTGTCCTGTGCATACACCTGTTGAACTGAATGGATCCCGAGAAGTAAGAATAATGCGCTGAAAAAGAGATGCTTGTATTTAAACACGTGATGTATTTATTGCTGCTGTTTATGATATAATTTTGTTGATAACTGATGCGGACAACCTTTTGGTATATCCATTCTTCACTTTTCCGTACCTACGATCACGCTTTTGATAAGAAAATATTGCCTTATAAAGCTCATCCCGCCTAAAATCGGGCCAAAATGTTTGTGTGACGTATAGTTCAGAATAAGCCAGCTGCCATAAAAGAAAGTTACTGATGCGGTATTCACCGCTGGTTCGTATGATCAGGTCGGGGTCGGGAATGTCTGCTGTTGAGAGATATGAGCTCACCATATTGTCATCAATCTCATCAGGATTCACATTACCGTTTTGAACCTCCTTAGAAACTTTTTTGATCGCCTCAATGATATCCCATCTCCCGGAGTAACTCAGCGCGAGACAGAGTTCAAGGCGTGTATTGTTTTTTGTAAGCTCGATAACTTCCTGAAGCTTGTTTTGGCATTTTTTGGGAAGACGATCCAGCTGTCCGATTGAAACCAGGCGAATGTTGTTTTTTTGCAGGCGGTCTGCTTCATTTTGCAGTGAGTGTACCAATAAATTCATTAGCCCGCTCACTTCAGCAGATGGCCTGTCCCAGTTCTCTGTAGAAAACGCATAGAGTGTGAGATGTTTAACTCCAAGCTGAGCGCAGGATTCTGTGATATCCCTGACCGACTCTACACCTGCCTTATGCCCAAACAGCCTCACATTGCCTTTGTCTTTTGCCCACCTGCCATTCCCATCCATGATAATAGCGATATGCTGAGGCAGAGAACCTGAAGACTTCACCTTCTCCTGAAGAACTTTATCTTCGTCGCTTTGGGCCTTATCTGTGAGTGTTAGTGGTTCCAATGCTTTCATTTAATGAGGTTTTCAAGCTTAGAAAAATAGAACTTAATCCTGCTTTATTCAAGCGCTAATTAATCTTCCACTCTCTGCAAAGCTTTCTCTAATTGTATCATTTCACAAGCTGAAATTGCTGCTTCGGCTCCTTTATTTCCTTTCTCCAAACTGGCTCGTTCCACGGCTTGTTCCACGTTATCGGTTGTTAAAACACCAAAAGCAACCGGTACACCGGTATTCAAATTCAAGTCTGTAATTCCGCGGGTTACGGCGTCGCACACATAATCGAAATGTGGGGTGCCGCCTCGAATTACAACACCAATGGCAATCACTGCGTCTACATCGAGGTTGTCGATGCAGTACATACAGGAGAGCGGCAGTTCAAATGAACCGGGGCATCTCATGGTGTAAATATTTTCATCCCGGATCCCCCTGCTCTTAAGTGCCGACACTGCACCCTTTAGCATTTCATCCGTAATAAATGAGTTCCATTTAGCAGCTACAACTGCAATCTTGGTATTATCCCAATCGAATTCTGCTTTTTGATCTATCTGCGGCATCTCTGGTTAATTCTTTCTCCTTTCTGACAATCTCTTCAGGGAGGCAATATATTTCTCCCCTATAGTCACGATTCCAAGATAAGGATCATAATCGGATTTTCCCGTACCGTGATAATCACTACCACCGGTTATCAATAAATTTTTTGATTCTGCCAGTTTTTTAAACGTTCGCTGCACGTTAAAGTTGTGGCTGGGATGGATACATTCTATACCGTCGAGGCCTTTCTCGAGAAGTGCTTCAATCTCCTTTCTTGAATAGATCGGGCCGGGATGAGCCAGTGAAATAACACCTGCGGCAAGCTGGGTTATCTTAATCACCTCCTCAATGGAAGCGTACTCTGTTTTGATATCTTTTAACTTTTCGGTGGAGAGGTACCTGATAAACGCTTCAGAAACTCCGCCAACATACCCTTTTTTGATTAAAACAGCCGCGGCGTGCGGACGCCCTACATTTCCGTGGCCCGACTCTGCTCTTATTTCATCCAGGTCTATATCAACACCGGTGCTCTTTAAATACTCGACAATTGCGCCCATCCTCAAAATGCGCGCTCTTTTTTGCCTTCGCAGAAGCATCAGGAAATCTTCATTATTCTCATCAAACATGTATGCAAGCAGATGAACCTCACGATTATTCCACAAAGCCGTCATCTCCACTCCGGGAATCAATTCAATGCCCAGTTCTGCAGCCATCTCCTTCCCCTCCAGATAGCCCTTAATCGTATCATGATCTGTAATCGCTACGGTTTTCAGCCCCTTCTCCTTTATTTTTTTAAGCAGCTCTGTAGCGTGCAATGCCCCGTCTGATGCTGATGTATGCGTATGTAGGTCGGCTTTTCCCAAATTTAAGGTATCAACAAAGATTTGTAGTGATTCTGATTTTTCAGCAATTCAATTGATTTTAAGACATAGTTATCATGCTGAAGCATCAATCTTTGTCCCTCAACACCGCCAATGGTTTGTGAAATCCATTCTGAACGGAGTTCTCTCTCGATAAAGTCACGGCTATCGAAAATCTGAGATATTTTATAATCCCGAAGCAGGGCCCGCAGTTCATCAAGGCTCTCTTCGGCTAAATCGGCTTTTGGAAAATGGTTCAGGTTTGATGCAATCGCATCCAGATGTGAATCGACCGGCGTATCGAATGTGAATCCATCCTCAATTAAATATCGCGAAAATTGACGGTAGATATCTTCAGGAATCTCTTTTTCATCGTCATTCAGATTTGCCAAACGCTCATTAACAAAGAAAAAGAACGAATTATTCTGCATCAGGGCTAATTCAAGCAGTGAGTTTTCGTTGCTTTCAATGATGATATCAGGCTCTATTCCCTTTCCATCAAATACGGTTCGGCCGTTTTTTGTCAAAAATGCTCTTCGAAGTGAATCGGGGAATACCGAACCCGAGAGATTCTCTTGCCCGGTATAATCAACCGACTGAATACCCCTTCCGCTTGGAGTATAATATTGTGAAATGGTTATTTTGAGTGATGTATTGTAGGATAGAGGCCTGATTGTTTGCACAAGACCTTTTCCAAAACTGTTCTCCCCGATTACAACAGCACGGTCGAGATCCTGCAGGGCGCCGGCTACAACTTCCGAGGCGCTGGCGCTGCCGCTGTTGATGAGTATCACTATCGGCATATCTTCAAACAGCGCGGGTTCTTCGGTAGTGAACACATCATTCCGGCTCTCCATTCTTCCCCGGGTTTCTACAACGGTTACTCCCGGTTCAATAAATTTATCAACCACATCAACGGCCTCGTTCAGCAGACCACCGGGATTGTTTCTGAGATCGAGTATCAGTCCGCTCAACTGGTTTTTATCGTTCAGTTCAATCAGGCGGGCTCTGAGCTCTTCTGCCGTACGCTGGCCAAACCGGCTCAACTGTACATAACCAATATCACTATGATCGTGCAGATGAGCAGCTAATGAGATGTTCTTCATCTCTATACGCTCTCTCTCCAGTTCAAAGGTAATCGACTGGTCTATTCCGGGTCTTCTGATCTTGATTTCCAGCTGAGTACCTACGTCGCCAATTGTGAGGCGCTGTACCTCTTCCGGTGAAAAGCCGCTAACGGGGACCCCATCAAGTTCTTCTATAATATCTCCCGGCCGTATTCCTGCCCGTTGTGCAGGGTAACCGTCAAGGGGTGCTATGATAACCACCTTGTCTCCCCTGAAACCCGCTTCAATACCAATGCCGCCATAGGTGCCCGATGAAAGTATTTCCATCTGCTGCTGCTCACCTTCATCAATAAATACCGTGTAGGGGTCAAGCCCGCTCAGCATGCCGTTAAGCCCGCGCTTCATCAATGTTTCGGGGCTTATCTCTTCCACGTAACGGGTAGATACCTCCTTGAATACATCACTGAAAATGGTGAGCTGTTTCTTAATTTGAAAAAAGAGATCGCTCTGCACGAAGCCTGCACTAATTAATAGAAACAGCGCCAGTGCGGCGATCCAAAAAGGTTTTACAACAGCTCTCATTTGAAATGACTTCTATCTGCGGCGAATCTTAAGAGTTTGCCCGGCATATATGGTTGTACCATTAAGGTTGTTTTCTCTCTGAATATCGGCAACGGATACGCCATGGCTCCGTGCAATATTTCCAAGAGTATCGTTTCGCCTTACGGTGTAATTTATGGTATCGCCTGAACTTGGTGAACTTCCATCAAAACGGAGGGTGAATATATTTTCTCCAGCACGCTGACGACGCTCAATTTCCTGTTTCTGGGCAAATGACAGGTTATTAATCTGTGCATAATAGTCAGAACGGTTGTTGGGTACGTGTATTGTCAATCGCTGACCCACCCGGATTGTATCATGCACATTGTTCCATGCGCGTATCTGCCAGGCTCTAACATCATACCATTCGGCGATATGGCCTATGGTGTCTCCACTTTTAACGGTATAGCTTATAGCTGTAGTATTTGGCGGTGTCTGCGCCTGCTGGGCCGGCTGCTGCTGCTGGCGCTGGGGTGTAGTTGTTGTACTGCGGTTTGCGGCTCTGTCGGCTGCAATCTGCTCTCTTGAGCCCGGAGCAACAGGCACTACAACAGTCTGTCCCGGATGGATTGTACTGCTTAGTCCGTCATTAGAGTCGTAAAGCGCTCTTACAGACGTTCCGTAACGGCGGGCAATGTATCCCAGGGTTTCACCACTGCTTACCGTATGCATGGCTATTTCTGATGCCCGGTTCTCCTTAGGAATCTCCTGGTAGGCTGCTAAAAAGTCATCCTTGATTCCCGTGGGGATCTTTAATGGATATTTACCACCCGGAGGTGTTGCCCAGCGAAGAAGTTCCGGGTTATAGTTGCGCAGTTCCTGCATTGAAATTCCGGCTGCTTTGGCAAGATCTTCAAGCGGCATCAATCCATCAACCTCTGCTACATCGTAGGAGTATGCCGTTCCACCGTAATTGCTTTCAAATCCAAACTCTTCGGGATTCATCGCAATCATAGTGGCTGCTATGTACCCCGGAACGTACCCTCTGGTTTCGCGCGGCAGATAGGGATAGGCAACCCAGTAATCCTCAACTCCGCCGGCGGCATTAATCGCCCTTCGAAGGCCCCTGGGGCTAAGATTGTAGTTGGCCAGGGCCAGGTGCCAGTCGCCCCAAACATTGTGCAGGTCGCGAAGATGCTGTGCTGCTGCACGTGTCGACTTTACCGGGTCGCGGCGTTCATCGATCCACCAGTTCACTTCAAGGCCATAAACTGCACCCGTTGCGCGCATAAACTGCCATAAGCCGGACGCAGCGGCCCAGCTTCTGGCCGTTGGAACCAACCCGCTCTCAATCATAGAGAGGTGAATAAGCTCTGTAGGAACACCCTCATCCTCGAAAATCTCTATCATCATTGGAAAATAGTACTCCGAGCGCTCCAGCCAGCGCTCCATCACATCCGGCCGTCGAAGAGTGTAGTACATCAGATGACGATTTACATGCTGATTTTGAATCAGTGGAACGCTTGTCTGATTAATGGTGAGGTTATCCGGCAACCTGTACCCTTCTGCGATCCAATCGTCCTGTTCAGAAAAAAGCTCCTTTTGAATTGCGAATATATCCCCCTCCGTTTCGGTGGGCGAGTCTGTAATACCGTAAAATTCACTGTGCTCTGCCATTACGGAACGGTAGAGTTCTGAAAACCGCCGGCTGTTTTGCACTTCCGGAAAATCCTCCATCATCAACTGTATGGCACCAAAGGCATCATTGATGTACCGTTCAGCCTGAACAAGATCGCCCTGTACCTGAGCATCAATTGCCAGTACATGCAGCCTGTAAGCGTCTGAGATTCTGCGAAGAATATCACGATCCAGCTCTGCTATAATCGCAGGCTCTTCAACAGCGATAACTTCATCCCTGGTATCTGTTAAAGGATTCGAATAGGGCAACAGTTTAACCGGCACTTCCACACCGGTACCGGTGGTATCCTGTGCAAATAGATTTGGTGACAAAAAGCAGATCAGTAAGAGTATTGTTGCCTGTTTCATAATTTTTTCTACGATGTTGAAAAGTCTTGCAAATTAGTTATTTATTCTCACTTTTGGAATGATGGCAACAATATCTGCGAAACGCAAAAATTGAGGATCATTTTTAATCTTTTAACGTACCGGATTATTTATTTAAATAAGCAGTTTTTTTTGAAAAAAATCGTCATTTCCATTTTTGTACGATGGGCCATCTGCGCCCTGTACCGAACGATTTTGAAGCGAGTTTTAATATCGGCGCCGCCTGATATCGCTTAAACTCACTCATATCTACCATTCTCAGTATCTTATGAACCAGTTCTGATTCATAACCTGATTCGCTTATTTCACTGCGCGACTGCTGCAATTCGATATACCTGTAGAGGATATCATCCAGCACCTCATAATCCGGCAAACTGTCTGTATCCTTTTGATCAGGGCGTAACTCAGCACTGGGCGGTTTAACGAGTATCGAATCAGGAATTACCTCTTTTTTGTAATACGAACTATTCAGCCATTTACAGAGATCGTACACTTCGGTTTTGTACAGATCACCAATGATAGCCAATGCACCGTTCATATCACCGTAAAGAGTGGCGTAACCCACTGCATATTCAGATTTATTTCCGGTAGGTAACAAAAAGTTTCCAAATTTATTCGAGTAAGCCATTAAGAGGCTTCCGCGAATCCTGCTCTGCACATTCTCTTCGGCAACTCCAAAAGATTCTCCTTTAAAGAGCGGCGCAAGCGTATTGCGAAACTCCTCAAAAAGAGGTTCAATGGATAGTTCAAAAAGTTCAACTCCCAGGTTATCAGCCAGCAAACGGGAGTCGGTAACGCTCCCTTTGCTTGAAAATTGACCCGGTAAAGTTATCGCCTTTACGCGATCTGCCCCCAGGGTTTCAACTGCCAGGGCACACACCAGCGCAGAGTCAACTCCTCCACTCAACCCCAGCACCACATTCTCGGTAATGTTGAGCTTATCTATATAATCTCTGAGGCCACACCTAACCGCTTCAAATTGACGCTCCTGTTTTGAAGAGGGGTATATCTGCAGTTCAGTGAGGCCGGTTACCTTACCTGAATCGGGGTTCCATTCAATGTCAGTAAATGAAGGATGGAAAATCCGGGTATTCGTTACAATGTCTGTATTTCTATTAATAACCATCGAATCCCCATCGAAGATAATGTCGGTATGGGCACCCACCTGGTTGGCGTAAAAAACGGGCAGATCAAGCTTTCTTGCATGATTCTTCAGCATCGACACCCTGTTTTGGTGCTTGGTGTTGGTATACGGCGATGCCGAAATGTTGATGATTACATCAGCGCCTGCTTTTTTCAGCTCAGCTGCAGGATCCACTTCATAGGTGTGGTACTGCACCTCATTTTCGTTATACCATATATCTTCACAGATTGTAACACCAAGCTTTACACCGTCGAGGTTTAGGCATTTAAAACTCTTATTCGGCTCGAAGTAGCGCAGATCGTCAAAAATATCGTAGGTAGGCAGAAGTGCTTTATGCGTCATTCCGATCATCTCACCCTCCTTTGCAAGCAGGGCTGAGTTATACATTTTTCTCCCGAATCCTTCCTTTTTGGGAGTTACCGAACCAAATAGAACTGCTGTTTTTGCAGATGCGCTAATAATCTCATCATTCGCTCGATAGCAGCTATCGCGAAACGCCTCACTCTCCAGCAGATCTTGCGCCGGATAGCCGGTTACAACCATCTCCGGCAGAATCAACAGATCTATCCCCGCGCGCTCTGCTAGTTTCAGCGCGTCAAGTATCAATGATGTATTACCCTTAAGATCCCCAATAATGGGGTTTAGCTGCTCTATGCGTACCTTCATGCCCTACTTCTCAAATACTTTTTCCCCGGCAACCCAGGTTTGCAACACTTCGGTTTGCCAAATTTCAGATGCATCTACTTCAAAAATATCCCGATCAATCAGGATAAAGTCGGCCCATTTACCGCGTTCCAGCGTGCCCAGCACATTCTCCTGATGAGCAGCGTATGCGGCATCAATTGTAAATGCCCTGAGTGCTTCCTCTCTGCTCATTCTGTGCTCACTGTACCATCCTCCGGGGGGCATGCCGCCATGGTCCTGCCGGGTAACCGCAGAATAGAGCCCGTGAAAAGGGTTTACTTTTTCCACCGGAAAGTCTGAACCGCCGGCAATAACCGTTCCCTGGTCAAGAAATGTTTGCCATGCATAAGCCCCCTTAATCCGCTCGGAACCCACACGGTCTTCAGCCATATTCATATCACTGGTTGCATGTGTTGGCTGCATCGATGCAATCAGGCTCAACTCTACAAAGCGGGGTATATCTTCAGGCTGTACAATTTGGGCATGTTCAATCCTGTGGCGCAGTGAAGATTGATCCCCAAGCTGTTCCTGAACGTATTGAAACCCGTCAAGCACCTGAAGATTGGCGGCATCTCCAATGGCATGAATGTTCATCTGGAACCCGGCTGAAGCGCCCTTCAAAAGCATCTCGTTAAGTTCTTCCTGGCTGTAAAAAAGCAGCCCCTTATTACCGGGGTCATCGTGATACTCCTCAATTAAAGCTGCCCCCCTGCTTCCCAGCGCACCGTCGGCTGATATCTTTACACTTCTCAGCGCCAGCATATCGTCGGCGTATCCCATCACCGGACCATCGGCAGCCATTACATCAAAAGTATCGCCGGTGCCTGCAATCATCGCATAAATCCGTGTAATCAGTTCACCCCGATCGGCGAAACCCTTATACATCTCCCAGGTTTCAGCATCGGTGCGCGCGTCGTGAACAGAGGTAATTCCATTTGTTGCCATCTCTTCAAGGGCTAACCTTAGTGCAATTCTCTTCTCCTCGGGGGAACGCTCAGGTATCACCTCGCGCACATAACGCATGGTGGCATCTACAAGAATACCTGTAGCAACTCCATTCTCATCACGCACAATTACACCACCCTGCAAATCGGGTGTGTCGCGGTTAATACCGGCCAGTTCCATTGCTTTGCTGTTTGCCCATGCGGCATGTCCGTCAACCCTGGTGAGATAGACCGGACGATCCGGCACAACCCGATCCAGGTCGGCAGCGGTTGGAAATTCATTCTCTTCCCATAACACCTGGTTCCAGCCCCTTCCCTGAATCCACTCCAGATCCGGATTTGCATCGGCATACTCACGAATTTTTTCCAACGTCTCTTCAAGCGAGTCTATTCCCTGCACGTTTACATCCAGCTCTCTGAATCCAAGCCCCATTACGTGGGCATGGGCGTCTATCAGGCCCGGCAGCAGTGTATGCCCGTTGCCGTCAATCTGTTCATACTCAGCATAACGGTTCTGCATATCATCGGAGGCTCCCTTATCCTCCACTACACCATTTTTAACCACAATGGCATCAAACCCTGAAAGCTGACCATCCTCCAATGTGTAGCCGTTTATGTTGTAGAGTACAAAGGTTTCTGAGCCAGGAACCGAGCTGCAGTACATTAAGAGGAGTGGTAAAACTATAAGGATTATCAGCGAGCGCATCATAACAGGTATTATCTTCAATAAGGTTAATCGTATTCTTTGAAAACAGCTCAATAAGATAGTGAATTATCGAGTACTGAAATGTGAAATCCTATTATCAGACAGATTGTTTCCGGCAAGTTCATCACGTAAAAAGTGGGGAAATAGTTCGATATCAGAAAGCTGATTAATCGGCATCCAGGCTACACTGCTGATCAACTGTTCTTCGGGGGAATGTTCAGGGTCGCCACCTTTTTTGAGGACGCCACCCACCACTTCTGCCGTGTAGTATAACTCATAGGCATGAAATGTATCCTGAATAAATTCATGAATGTAGCGCAGTTTCAACGGCCTGATTTGAACGCCGGTCTCTTCTGCCACTTCACGAACCAAAGCCTCTTCAGCAGCCTCTCCAATCTCTATACCTCCTCCCGGAGGCAGCCAAACCGGCCGGGTTCTGACGGGGACTTTCTGTTTTACAAGCAGCAGTTGTTCCTCCCGGATAATGAGAGCAGCAACACGTACCCTAATCACGCCAGAGTATTGCTCAAAGAGTGTCACTAAACGATCTCTTCGATATCTGCACCTACAGATTTCCCGACGGCCTGAAGAGATGCTTTAACAAACTCCGTAAATAACGGATGCGGGTCATAAACTGAGCTTCTGAGCTCCGGGTGAAACTGAACCCCAACGAACCACGGATGCGACTCTATCTCAATAATTTCGACTAGATTTCTCTCCGGGTTAATGCCGGATACGGTTAATCCACTGTCGATTAATTTTTGTCGCAGCTCATTATTAACTTCAAAACGGTGCCGATGCCTCTCGTCAATCCGCTCTGCGTCGTACGCCTTCTGAGCCTTCGTTCCTTCAACAAGATCACACTCATACTTACCCAGGCGCATGGTTCCGCCTTTATTCTCAACATCGCGCTGATCGGGCATCAAATCGATTACCGGAAACGGATTATTTTCGTCAAACTCTGTACTATTGGCACCTTCCATTCCGGCACAATTCCTGGCATACTCGATAACGGCGCACTGCATGCCCAGGCAGATTCCAAAAAATGGAATATTGCTGGTACGTGCATATTTAACAGCTGCCAGCTTACCCTCTATGCCTCTTCCGCCAAAACCGGGCGCCACCAGGATGCCGGTTACGTCTTTCAACTGAACTGCTACATTCGAATCTGTGAGATAGTCGGACTGCACCCACCTAATCTGAACACCGGCGTCATTCATTGCGCCTCCATGAATCAACGCTTCCACGATCGATTTGTATGCGTCGTGATGTTCCACATATTTACCCACCAGCGCAATACTCACTCTTTTGGATGGGCGCTTAACCTTGTCGACAAACTCTATCCATTTCTTCAGATCGGCATTCTTTTCAGGCAGCCCCAGTTTTTCAATAACCCGCGTGTCAAGTCCCTCCTCCTGCATCAGAAGCGGCACTTCGTAGATAGTTTCGGCATCGAGAGATGCAATAACATCCTCTATTTCAACATTACAAAACTGTGCGATTTTTGACCGGATGGCTTTATCGAGCGGATATTCGGAACGGCACACCAGGATATCGGGACTGAGTCCGCTTTCTGAGAGAGTTTTTACAGAGTGCTGTGTGGGCTTGGTTTTCAATTCGCCCGCTGCGGCAAGGTAGGGCACAAGAGTGAGATGAATGGATAGTGTATTTTTCCTGCCCACATCGTATCGAAGCTGACGCATGGCTTCGATGTAGGGCAGACTCTCAATATCACCCACGGTTCCGCCTACTTCAATAATTACCACATCATAATCGTTTGAGCGGCCAAGTTTTAAAACGTGCGATTTAATTTCATCCGTAATGTGTGGAATAACCTGCACTGTTTTGCCCAAATAGGCGCCTTTTCTCTCTTTGGTAATTACATCGTAATAGATCCTGCCGGTTGTTACATTATTTGTCTGAGATGTTTTAATATCCAGAAAGCGTTCATAATGCCCCAGGTCAAGATCCGTCTCAGCGCCATCATCTGTTACATATACCTCACCATGTTCGTAAGGATTCATAGTGCCGGGATCCACATTAATGTATGGATCCAGCTTTTGAATGGTCACTCGCAGGCCTCTGGCTACCAATAGTCTGCCAAGAGATGAACAAATGATTCCTTTGCCTAATGATGATGTTACCCCGCCGGTAACAAATATATATTTTGTGGACATGAATGAAAGGGGATTGTTAGGGGAAATCTGAAAATAGGAGCCTCATCACTGCCATTCAAACAAAAAGAGAAAACTCTTGATTTATTTTTACTGTTTCAGCCGTAACGTTCAGATATTTCTTTATCTGCAACCTCCTTCAACAGGTCCGGCCTGTCTGAAAAAATACCATAAACACCTTTCCTGATTAATTTCCGCATTAATCTCCGACTATTCACTGTGTACACCATCATTAATTGAGCGTTAATATCCGGTTTGTGGAAGCTGAACAGTGTTAGGTATCGCCAATTCACATTGAAGTAATCACACTTGTACATTTGAATGAGCCCGGAAGCTGTTTTCCCTCTGGATTGATCTTTGTCATATAGAATGGCGGATGCAATTTCTGAACCCAAATGACTAAATCGTTCAGCAGCACGGTAGTCGAAACTTGAGAGCAGCACATACTCTTCCATTTCATACTCCCTGATAAGGTCTATCACCTTCTCCTCAATGCCTCCCTCTGCCTTATCGGTAACCGATTCTGCTTTTATCTCAATATTCAGTGATATTTTATCTTTCGCCCAGATAAGCACTTCCCGAAGCGTGGGAATGCGCTCATCTTTGTATGAAGCGGCAAACCAGGAGCCTACATCTATTTTTTGAACCTCTTCATAATCTGTATCCGTGATCTTGCCCTGAATACCTGCAAGCCGCTCCAGGTCATTGTCGTGAATAACTACCGGCACACCGTCTTTGGTGAGCAAGACATCCAACTCAATCATGTCGGCCCCCATTTCCAGGGCTTTATTAAATGCTGCAAAGGTGTTCTCAGGAGCATAGTAGCTGGCTCCACGATGGGCAATCACCCAAAATTTGCAAACAGATGCGTGGAAATGCTTAGGCTTTTTCAGATCGACCTGTTTTTTAACGTGAGTTCGAGATAAAAGGTAAGGGTCGCAAAGTCCCCCTTATCCCGTAGGGATTACTACAGGAGTAGCTACCGCCTGCCCTTTCCTCCTATTTGAAATCATGTCATGCTGACGAATCCCGACAATGCTTTTCTGTGGGGATGAGGAAGTATCTCCTTTTTCTGTATCAAAATGTGTACAAACGTTAAAGTTCATCAGTATGGCCCCTTTCAATGCGATATTCAAGAAACTCAATCAGATCGGTGATCTGTTTGCGCTGCCAAAAAATAAGCGCAATGTTTATGGCAAATACACCAAAAATGATATAGTAGAAGATATCGCCAAAGGTTGTGTAGCCATTCAGGTACATGAATGCGAACAAAATAATGATGGCAACATTGATAAAAAGCTGAATCCATTTAGAATTGAGCTTTTTTTTGAGTGCAGGTATTTTTTCGGTATCGCTTAGATCATCATTTTCAGAACGAAGGAATACCTCCAGGTAGGTTTTAAACCTGGCTTTATCATCCGAAGAGTAGCTCATGAGGGATTTAATTCTGTGCGCTTATAACTCTTTTAATAGATTGATTGATAAGGCTTTCGAATGCGCCCCTTGTGGAAATCGCATGATAAATCAGAATTAATCCGGCAACACTTGAGATACTTCCGGCCAAACTCAGAATGGCAGATAACCATACAGGTGTAATTAACCCTAAAATGGTAACCGTAACCAGAGATAAACCGATAAGAATTTGCAAAACACCTGATCCAACCGGAATCAACAAGCCGTTGTTGATTAGTATAGATCGTAATCTTGTGTTAGATTTGCCCGCAGGCTCCTCTGTCTTACCCTGAATACCCCCTAAGTTTGATCGTAATTTTTTTGAATCGTCGATCATAGTTCTTATTCGTTATATTTGAGAACACTTAGGTACATTATACAAACTGAAACTGAGTAACAAAATATTTCATCCAATTCGTGGAAAATTCTAATCAATTCATTTACGGAAGAAAACCGGTAGAAGAGCAACTAAACGCCTCACCGGAGAGAATCGATAAAATTTACATTAAAAGAGACCTTAAAAGCTCTGCTCTCGCAAAGATTCATTCTCTTGCTTCCAAAAACCGAATTCCTGTTGTTGAAGTTCCCGGAAGCAAGCTGATGGATCTGGTTGGACCGGTTAATGATCAGGGGATAGTAGCTGCAATAAGCGAAACAGAGTATATTGAGTTTGAAGAGTGGCTTGAAACAATCAAACCCGACAATGAAACGGCTATTTTGCTGCTCGACGAAATTGAAGATCCGCATAATTTCGGGGCCATCTTAAGAACGGCCGCTGCTGCGGGTATCTCGGCAGTAATAGTGCCTAAGCACAGACAAGCACCTGTAAATGCCGCTGTATTTAAGACAAGCGCAGGAACTGCAGGACGAATCCCGATTGTACGAGCCGTAAACCTGAACCAGGCTATTTTAAAACTGAAGGAACACTCCTTCTGGATTGCAGGCCTCGACCAGGATGCCGATTCACTGCTATGGGAACAAACCTACGACGTCCCAATGGCTTTTGTGATCGGTAATGAAGGGCGGGGTATGAGGCAAAAAACCGGTGAACACTGCGATTTTCTTCTCTCAGTACCTATGATGAATAATGTGGAATCTCTCAATGCTTCTGTGAGCGCGGCTCTGGTTTGTTATGAATGGCGACGGCAAAAGATGAAAAAGTAGTCTCTTTTTCCTGTTTTGCGCATGAAGTCTCCGAGATAGGTGTATTAGCTGTTCAAAACGTTTCTCAAGCTGGAAAATCTCTTCTTGAACGAACCTGCGCACCGCTGTACAATAAAAAAAGCCCGGAGGGTATGCTCCGGGCTTTTTTTGTATAGTCGGACTATTTCATCCAGTCGTTCAACGTCACGCCGCCTACTCTTCCTGGTATCGTCTTGGGTAGGTGATGATAAATGCCTCTTCATACTGGCTTAGGATCTCTTGCTGCGCATTTCGTGCCTGAGAAAAGCGTGAATATGGACCTACCAATACCCGATGGTAATCTTCATAGCGATGTATGACAACTCTTTGGGAAGCATCATCAAAATGATCATTCAGCAGTTCAATAAGGTCATCCCTCAATTGATCAGCGTAAGTTCGGCTTCTGAATGAAAATACCTGGATATAGTGCCCCGGTGCAGGTTCATCTGTGATCACCCTGGCGGCTTCTGCTTCGGCACGTCGCTGCTCTTCCGCCCTCATTTCTGCAAGACGCCGCTCCTCTTCCACTCGCTGCTGCCTTCGGATTTCAGCTCGTTCCCTGGCTTCTTCTATGAGACGGTTACTTGTCATTAAAGGACTTTGACGAAACATCTCAAATGCTGCAAGCTGCCTTCTGGTTGATTCATCAAGTATCACGTCAGGTTCCGGCTCAGGTTCTACTTCCGGTTCAAGCTCGGGATCAGGTTCAGGCTCAGGCACTTCCGGGCGAGGCGCGGGCTCTCTTTCCCTTCGCTCACGTGAAGGCGGCCAGGAGACATGCTTGGTGCCGCTGGGGCCAAAGTTAACCCGAATACCTGCATTGAGTGCCGCAAATTTGTCGGTACCCCCATCACCGGAAACTCCATCCAACAAATCACTCCCCACCACATGGTAGTCGTATTGAACAAAAAGGTCGGCACCGCGAAAAAGATAAAACATCAACCCTGCTCCACCGGTTGCCATTAACGAGAGGTCTTCAGAGTCCAGATCATCAGTCACAATCTGACTACGCATCATTCCCAAACCAAACGAAAAATAGGGGTTGACAAAACGAGTGGCTCCCCCACTTAGGTTGAACAGGTTATTAAGATTCGTTACACCCTTTACGGTTACATTAAAATAGTCGTTTTGAAACGGGGGATCATCAGCAAACTGATTTGTGAACTCTCCAAACTGTAGCCCGGTGTTGATCGACCAGGCAGGGGTAAAGGCGTACTGAAAACTGCCTCCATAAACCGGCTGGCGAAAGGAAGCAACATTAAAATCACCGGCAAGCGGGCCAAACGTTCCGCCGTTTGCCAAGCCATATGTAACTCCGTAATTGAATGTTAAACTGACTCTTTTCTCGCTCTGCTCCTGTGCCTGAGTTTCGAGTGCAAAAGCACCCATAAACAGGAGTATTAACCACATCTTATATCGGCGTACAAACAGATTTCTGATCATATGTCCCCTTCATACCAATTAACGTTGAAATTATTGACGGGCTTTTTCTCTCACTTCTATTCTGAACCGCCACTCCTTAGAAAAATACAGAATCGGATGAATAAATCCAGCCTCTTCTTTCAGATTGAAATTGTTTGTTTTAGGGTTAAAAATTCAATTAAATTAATTGTAAACCTGATCAGAAAGAGGCTTAATTAACCCAGCTTTTTCAATCGTTATACAGCAGGTATGGCTTTCGCTGTTCCAGGAAATGATCCAGGTTAAAATCCAGCGTGAGCGGATCAATTTCATTACTTAATACCCTGTCTATCTGCTCACTGCCTGCCAACCGGTAGAGAAACGTATTGGTTTCGGCCTGCGGGGTTGCATTAACCAGTATGCGGAATATCTCAAGCCCCGTTCTCACCGGATCAAAATCGTACGAGGTTATCTCAATTTTTATACCCCGGCTCTCAGTGTCCAGATGCTTGGGGTTTGGCGCTACGCCGGGTATCGATCGCGGCGTAAAGGAGACCGGGGTAACGGAGATCCCTTCCAGGTTTGAGAGCGCAGCAAGATCCTGTTCACTCAGGCGCGTTGATGGTTCGCCCAGTGTTAAAAACGGGTCGTCGGTGCCCCTTCCTTCAGACAGGTTTGTACCCTCAAAATAGACCGTGCCCGTATAGATATAGGCGTGATCGAAGGTTGGCAGATTGGGTGAGGGCGGCACCCAGTTCAGTCCTGTTTCGGGCCACTTCATGGCTCTTCTCCACCCCTCCATTTTAATAATTTTCAATTCCGGTTCTTGTTCAAAATCCATCCACTGTTCTCCCGCTATCATCCCGGCCATCTCTCCCATGGTAAGCCCATGAGCTATTGGAATGGGGTATGGACCGACAAAGGATCGGAACTGCTCATCGAGCATCCAGCCGCTCACATAATCACCTCCAAGCGGATTGGGGCGGTCTAAAACCCAGACCGGAATATCTTCTTCCGAAGCCGCCTCCATAACAAGTCCAAGCGTGGCGATGTAGGTATAAAAACGAGCGCCAACGTCCTGCATGTCAAAAATCAGCAGATCTACATGACTGAGCATCTCCGGGGTCGGTTTCCGGTTGGCGCCATAGAGTGAAAAAACCGGTAATCCGGACGCCTGGTCTATCCCATCCTCAATCTTATCGCCGGCTCCCGCCTCTCCCCTAAAGCCGTGCTCTGGTGCAAACAGCGCCGTCACATTTGCGTCAATAGCCAAGAGGGTATCCAGCATGTGCGTATCGCCAATTCGGGCTGTAGGATTCATCACCAGGCCAATTCGCTTACCCTCCAATTCACCCATATAGTTGTCGAGAAGACGTTCAGCACCGATTTTTACCGGTTCCGGGCTTATTCCGTCATTTTGAACGTCAGAACAGGCCGTAACAATCATTAAACCGGCAAACAGAAACAGCAGAGATATTATGAATTGGCGCATGGATATAGATAATTGATTTTTTCTAAATCTGAGTTCGATTCTAAAATTTCGAAAAA
>REDT01000057.1 GCA_007693295.1 Balneolaceae bacterium | reverse complement strand
ACACGGAAAAACACGGAAAACTCCGTGACTCTCCGTGTCTCCGTGGCAATAAAGTACGATGGAATGATCTATGATTTAGGAAACTTTCGAGATATGAGTCTGAGGCTGTCCAAAAAGTATAGTTGGCTGTAACTCAACTTAAATTAATTAGTTTATTTAAAATAAATATAGTAGAAATTCTTCGTGTTGCTTCGTTCCGCCAACTGGCGGATTCGTGGCTAAAACCAGCACTTTATTACCACCCCCATAGGGATCCCTTTGGGAGAAGACTCAAAGACTCGAAGGTTCACGAAGTACACTTAAATTATTAAGGCGTCCATAAATCAGATGTATCTTTTTGGACAGCCTCACTTTCAGTACCTCAATCGACATATTATTAATCGAAACCAGACTAAAAAGAAGTCATAAAACAATGAAACATGCACTAGTAACCGGAGCATCGCGAGGGATAGGATTGGCTATCGCTGAAGAACTTTTGATAGAAGGATTTAGAGTGACGGGTACAAACCGGAAGTCACCATTTCCCGATGCTCTTACGGGTTCGGAAATGTTCAGAGGCATTTCAGTTGACCTGGGTGAACAGGCTCAGATTGCACAAAACCTAAAACCGGTTTTTGAATCCGATCTTCCGGATGTATTGATTAACAATGCCGGGATCTTTATGGATGCCGACTTTTTGATCACTGATGAGAAATGGCTTGAGGTTTGGGATAGAACCCTTGCTGTTAACCTGCGATCCTCCTCGCTGCTGTGCAAGTGGTTTGTGAATGCACATTTGAAAACCGGGAGTGAGGGCGTAATTATCAACATATCCTCCAGGGCCGCCTATCGCGGCGATACCCAGGAGTACGCCGCGTATGCCGCATCCAAGGCCGGCATGGCTGCTTTTACGAAGAGTATGGCTCGTAACTTCAGCAAACAAGGAGTGGTTGCCTACACAATTGCCCCCGGCTTTATCGAAACCGACATGGCGAGAGAGTCCGTAGAAATTTTAGGCAAAGAAGCTCTGACCCGCGGCTCCGCATTTGACGAAATCACACAGCCCGCAGAAGTGGCAAAACTAGCCGCTTTCCTGGCAAAAGGCGAAGTGAGGCATATGACCGGATCCACATTCCACATAAATGGAGGATCGTATATGGTGTAGATTATGCAGGTGCAAGACTCGAGCTAATTGATTTTTGATTATTCGTATATTCTAAAAAAAGTCCCCCTTGGAAGGGGGTATGACTAAATGCGTGTAGCATTTAGTCTGGGGGGATGACTCTCGGAGCGTTGATCTGGCTCAAATATTCATTAGTTTACATCGAAATCACAACTTTTCATCCTCCATTGCCCTCCGTCGGCTGACGGAGGGACACTCCTATAGTAGCTCTTACCCCAAAATCACGTTATCCAAAAACCCCTCAAACCATGTCCATACAGGAACGAAAAAAAGACCACGTTGAGCTGACTGTAAACCGTGACGTTTTTTATGAAAAATCGGCCGGATTTGACCGGTACGATTTTGTGCATGATGCACTGCCGGAGCTGAACCCGGCGAAGATCGACCTCTCGGAAACCCTGTTCGGGCGAAGCTTCGCTTTTCCGCTCTTTATCTCATCCATGACCGGAGGGTATACGGAGGCGGGAGCGGTGAATACAGTGATCGCCAAGTGCTGCGAGAAGCACAACCTTCCTTTCGGAGTTGGAAGCCAGCGGGCGATGCTAGAGGATGCTTCGCAAATTAAATCCTTTTCTGTGGTTCGTGAGCATGCTCCCAATGCGTTTATTGCGGCTAACATAGGCGGTGCACAGCTTATCGGAGGCCTTGATGAAGAGAAACTGGAGCTTTTGATAAAGAGCATTAAGGCCGATGCGGTGATTGTTCACCTTAATCCCCTGCAGGAGCTGATGCAGCCGGAAGGAGACCATGATTTTGAGGGAATAGAGGATGGTATCACTCACCTGGCAGCCAATACGGACGTCCCCGTAATTGTAAAGGAGACCGGCGCGGGAATCTCAGAAATTGTGGCCTCCAGGCTGCTTTCAATTGGTGTAGACGCCATAGATGTAGCCGGTGCCGGCGGTACAAGCTGGGCAAAGGTGGAAAACCTGAGAGAACGCCAGACAAATCCCATGCACCAATTTGATGACTGGGGAATCCCCACCGTCGACTGCATCAAACAGGCAGAGCGCCTGCGCGAAACCTTTCGTTTTGAAATGATTGCATCGGGCGGGGTTCGGAGCTCATTCGACATGGTTAAAGCGCTGGCTTTGGGTGCAAATTTTGTCGCCGTGGCACAGCCCATCATCAAAGCGATCTCTGATGGCGGCGAAGAGGGGATGGACAAACTGATCGAAACCTGGAAAAAAGAGACGCGGCTGATCTTGACTTTGCTGGGCTGTAAGTCGTTCAAGAGTTTAGGCAAACGGCATTTAGTGGAACGCTATTTTGTTCCATCAATCGTTAAATCGTTAAATCGCTAAATCGCAAATCGTATATCCTTCGATTGAGAAACCTTAGCCTGAATCGAAACCTCAACGATTTTTGAGATTTCCGATTTTCGATCTTTTTTCAAAACACCATTTCCCTTGCGCCGTGCCCCCGTGAACCGTGCTACGTACTTAAGTATCAACAAATATTAAATGTTACACGTTGAAAGTTACACGTTAAACGTTCTTCATTTACAGGTTCATAAACCGGCATCTACATTCAACAAACGTTCAACCTGTAACCGCGAAGCACTGCTTCGCAACATCAACGCTCAGATTTTTTTTAATACAGAAGAGCAAACAACCAAACGCTTCAAGGCCGTTTTCAGTCTTAGTTCTGAACTTCCGATGGATCGGGATGTCGCTATCGCGCCACTTGTACCGTGCACCTTGAAAAAGAGACGGTTAAAACCATATTATAATGTGATATCATGCCTTTTCCGGCCTTCCACGTATTAAAATTTACACAATATCACATTATAATGTGAAAAATGTTATATTTCTGTCTGAAAAGATAACTTATACATCTAAAATCACATTATAATGTTGGTTTCTGAGATTGGTAAACAGATAAAAGAGCGCAGGGATACACTTGGGATCACGCAGCCTGATCTTGCAGAGATGGCGGGTATTAGTGTAAATACACTTTATAAGATTGAGACCGGTCAGGCCAATCCAACTGTGAACGTTTTAAATAAAATAGCAGATATCCTGGGAATGGAGTTAACTCTGACTATTAAGAAACCTGAACTGTAGTATGAAATCGGCCAATGTTTATAGAAACGGAGAGCTTGTGGGTGTGCTTACCCGGCATAACAGACATTCGTATGAGTTTGAATATGATGATCAATGGTTTAACAACCCGGAAAAGCCACCTGTGAGTTTAACCATGCCTAAAACAAAAAAGAGGTACGAGGCAGATCATCTCTTCCCCTTTTTCTTTAATCTATTGTCGGAAGGGGTGAACCGTAAACTACAGTCGAGGCAATTGAAAATTGATGAAGAGAACTATTTTGATCTGCTTGTGGCAACGGCTCAAACCGATACAATCGGTGCAATCACAGTGAAACCAAAAAAGCAGACCGGTTGAGTATACCCGAAATAAAATATTGTCCCGGCACACTGGCGGAAGGATTTGATACCTACAGCCCTACCTGTTTGAAGCGGGTATTTAACGGCAAAAAAGTCAGCCACATTCTTCCATACAATCCGCCGGATATGAGTGAAGAGGACGCGGAAAAGTTTCAGCAGAACAGAAAGCGGATTTCTATCTCCGGTGTGCAGGAGAAGGTGTCCCTGTTGATGGAAAAAAACACCCTTCGTTTAACGGAAGAGAATGAGCAGGGAACCTACATCCTGAAACCCATCCCCCGAGACTTACGGAAGGTAGATCAGGTTCCTGCCAATGAACATCTAACCATGCAGATTGCCAGGCAAGTATTTGGTATTCATACCGCAGAAAATGCCCTGATCTTTTTTAAGAATGGGGAACCGGCCTATATCACAAAACGATTTGATGTTGCAGAGGATGGTACAAAAATCGGCAAGGAGGATTTTGCTACGCTTGCAGGGAAAACAGCCGAGACGGCCGGGCCGAACTTTAAATATGAATATAGCTATGAAGAGATGGCAGGGCTGGTCCGGCAATATATTCCGGCAGCCATGGTGGAACTGGAAAAACTCTTTTCACTCATTCTCTTTAATTACCTGATCTGTAACGGAGATGCTCACCTGAAAAATTATGGCGTGATTGAAACCAAACAGGGAGATTACATTCTGAGTCCTGCATATGATCTGGTCAACACAAGCCTTCACGTAGATGATACCGCAATGGCATTGAGTGATGGCCTGTTTAAGGGCGATTATACGACAGAAAGTTTTGAAGCCAATGCGTTTTACGCATACGACGACTTCTATAAATTTGGCCTGAAAGTCGGATTGGTAAAATCCCGAGTGGTAAAGATTTTGAATAAGTTCAGGTCGCACCGCGATAAGGTTCAATCGTTAACAGAGCGCAGTTATTTGAATGACGAGATGAAAAAAGCGTACATGGATTCTTATCTGAATAAGCTAAAAGCTTTGAATTATTCGATGGCCGGGAAAATTTGAATTATAAAACATTCCAAACGAGTGTTGATATAATCCGTTATTCAGTGCTTTGAAACCCATCTTTTTTTCACCGTGCTCCGTGTATCGTACTTAAGTATCACAAATCTTAAATGTTACATGTTGAAAGTTACACGTTAAACGTTCTTCATTTACACACCTTGAACCTTGCCTATGTAATTTTGTATCTTATTGATGAATGATTTATCATTCGTTAAGCATTAAAATTTATACCAATGAATGAAATATCATACAAAAACTGGGTTTCGATGAGTGATAAAGCTCTGATT
>REDT01000235.1 GCA_007693295.1 Balneolaceae bacterium | reverse complement strand
AAAAGGGTTATGGGACAAACTTTCCTATAGAACCAAAAAAAGCTCCGTTTATTACGACAAAGCTTTTTAGGGGCCTGTAATGGCCGGGACCAATTTCAGCCTAAATTAACGGAAACATATGAATGGAGATTCTCGACCCCAGCCAGAAAAACACTGACTGGGGCCTCAGAAAGACAATCACCGTTTGAAGGAAAAAGGGCAGGCGAGACAAAGTCGACGGCTTTGTCTCGCCTGCCCTTTCCTCTTATTTGAAATCATGTCATGCTGACGAATCCCGACAATGCTTTTTTGTCGGGATTAGGAAGTATCTCCCTTTTCTATATCAAATGTGTACACACGGTAATTTCTCCCATAGGGATCCCTATGGGCCCATTTTTTGCACGCGCAAGCGAAACTCACATTAATTGAGTCGAAACTTTATGCTGAGTATTTCTCAGTAATCGGGATTTGCCGTACCAATGATACCGCAGCCAATTCTTGCTCCTGCATCGCCAACAGGTTGTGTAACAAGATCATCGCGTTGTTCATGTACAATTACGGCGAGACCCAGAACGGAGTACCTTCCGCTTAGCTCTACCTTATGATCGACGTAGTCCAGCTCGGCAACACCATCCTCATTTGAAGGCAGATTTCCCAAATCTCCCATGTGGCGCTCCTCATCTACGGGAGCTCCATGCGGCATGTCGGTCGGATCGTAGTGACCGCCGGCAGAGGTCGCATCAGAGGCTCTGCAATCCCCAAACTCATGGATATGAAATCCATGCAGGCTTTCTGCATCCAGTCCCGAAACGGTAGCCTGAATACGAACTCCATCATCGGTTTGTGTAAATGTAACTACACCGGATGCTGAATTTCCATCGGTAGGATGAATTACCGCAACTGCTTTCTCGATCGTCACACCTTCATAAGCCATCTCTTCATGTTGCGTCTGCTGCTCTGCGCAGGCCATTAACAGTGCCATTGATAATACTATCAGGTAAATATATTTCATAAACGGTCGTTTTTAGTCATTTTTTGATTGTCACACTTAAACATAAAGTTAATGAAATAAATTCTAAAGATAGATTTCAGACCATTCGGAGATCACTGCCCCCACGTACCGGCTATAGGTTTCATCCAATAACAGATGATCCGCTTTATCTAACGAGATAAAACTTTTGGGATGCTTCGCCATTTTATAGATATGCGCAGCATTATCGATGCCAACCGTATCATCAAGCGGCGCATGCATTACAAGAAGAGCTTTATCCAAATTTTTTATATAATTGTCCATTTTGGATTTTTCCAAATCATCCAGGAACTGTTTTTTTATACGAAACGGCCGGCCGGCCAGCTTCACTATTGCCGAACCGGTTTTTTCAATCTCCTCCCTTTTCGATTCAAAATGGTGCTCTACATGCTTGGGTTCGGATGGTGCGCCAATGGTTGCAATGGCTCTTAAACTCTCTATTCGGTGGGCGGCCTGAATAACAGCTGCTCCTCCCAATGAGTGCCCTATGATAATTTGCGGTGCCCCCATCTGTTGTTCCATATATTCAGAAGCAGCAATCAGATCATCCACATTGGAGCTGAAGTTGGTATCCTCAAAACTACCACCGCTATCGCCCAGACCCGTAAAATCGAAACGAAAAACGGCAACACCTTTTTTATTCAGTGCCTTAGCGATATGCCCAACGGCTTTGAGATTTTTGGAACATGTAAAACAGTGAGCAAAAAGCGCACATGCCCTGTGTTCGCCATCCGGAGTATCAATCTTACCGGCAAGCATATCGCCCAGAGCCCCTTTAAATTCAATTTTTGAAGTTGCCATATGAATAATTTGAAATTTTTTTAATTAACTATTGTTATGAACTACGATATCTAAAGGCCAACGTAAACAGAATCACCGCATTTAGCATGATTTTACAATTCCCCATCTTTTTAACTTGTACAATTCCCCGTTAAACCTCAGTTTGACCTTGCATTAATTTTAAAAAAATCTTAACCATATGAGAAATATAGTACAAATTCTTTCGCTATTCCTGTTATCGGGGTTCTTGATAATAGGCTGTGCCACTACAGAAACGGCACAGGAATCAGAAAGACCCGGTGAGAGACCATCCCGTGCAGCCATGGGAGGGGCTTCTTCAAACAATGATATAAAACCATTCTCTGAAGTAATTAAAGACTCTTTCGATAAAGATGAAGGATTGTTTAATGTTTACAAAGACAATAACACCTACTATTACGAAATTCCTGATTCTGTTTTGGGCCGTGAAATGCTCATGGTATCGCGAATTGCGCGTACTGCAGATGGAATTGCCTACGGTGGCATGAGAAATAACAACCAGGTTTTGAGATGGGAAAGACGCGAAAATAAAATACTTCTTCGCCGGGTTTCCTTCAGCAACACCGCGAGTGACACACTCCCCGTTTACCAGGCCGTTCGAAATTCAAACTTCGAACCGATACTTGCTTCTTTCGATATCAAGGCATTGAATGCCGACTCGACAGGGTCTGTAATTGACGTTACCAACCTGTTTACAACTGATGTGCCGGCACTTGGTCTTCAGTCTAACTTCAGGACACGGTTTCAGGTTCGGCGGGTTGACGGCAACAGAACGTTTATAGAATCCATACGTGCCTTCCCCGAAAATGTGGAAGCCAGGCATTTGATCACCTACGAGGCGGCCAACCCCCCCTCAAATTCGGACGCCAACACGATCTCGCTTGAAATTAATCACAGTATGATTCTGCTCCCTGTAGAACCCATGCAGTCTCGCAGCCCGGATGCAAGAGTTGGTTACTTTACAGCCAGGCAGACGGATTTCGGTACTGAAGAGCATAGGGCAAAACCGGTAAGGCATATTACCCGCTGGAAGCTCGTCCCGAAAGACAAAGAGGCCTATCTGCGCGGAGAACTGGTGGAGCCGGAAGAGCCTATCATTTTTTACATCGACCCGGCAACTCCTGAACAGTGGAGAGAGTGGCTTATACAGGGCGTTGACGACTGGCAGATAGCCTTCGAAGCGGCCGGATTCAAAAACGCCATTTACGGTAAAATGGCACCCACACCGGAAGAAGATCCCGATTTCAGCCTCGAAGACACACGGTATCCATCTATCCGATATTTTGCTTCACCCATTCAGAATGCTTTCGGGCCCCACGTACACGATCCCCGATCCGGCCAGATCATGACATCGGCCATTGGCTGGTATCACAATGTAATGAGACTGCTTCGAAACTGGTATTTCATTCAGACAGCAGCAGCCAACCCGGAAGCACGCGCAACCCAGTTTGACGACGATGTGATGGGAGAACTGATCCGGTTTGTATCCGCTCACGAAGTGGGTCACACGTTGGGGCTTCCTCATAACTGGGGATCGAGCCACGCTGTACCTGTCGACTCCCTCCGATCACCAACCTTCACGGCTAATAACGGAACCGCAGCGTCCATAATGGATTATGCCCGGTTCAACTACGTAGCCCAACCGGGTGATGGCGTAACCAATTTCTTTCCGCGAATCGGCCCCTATGATAAATGGTCGGTAAAGTGGGGATATACCTGGTTCGGTGATATGCCTGTTAAGGAGCAGGAAAAAATTCTGCACCAGTGGACAGTCGAAAGAGCTGACGACCCAAGATTCTTCTATGGCAGTCAAACCGGTACAAGAATTGATCCCAGATCTCAGAATGAATCTCTCGGCGACAATAATATGCGGGCCAGTGAGTATGGTATTGCAAACCTGCAAATCATCACCGACAACCTGATCGATTGGATTGGTGCAGACGGTGAAGACTTTTCCGATCTCGAAGAGCTCTATGGACAGGTGCTAGGCCAGTGGAGCCGATATATGGGCCATGTTACTTCAAATGTGGGCGGTGTATTTGAAAATCATAAAACCTTCGACCAGGATGGTGTTGTGTATGAACCCGTTCCGAAAGCCACTCAGAAAGAGGCGATGAGTTTCCTTAGAACACACGCTTTTTCTGACCCAACATGGGTATTAAACCCTGAAATTCTCGGTCGTGTTGACCAGGCAGGTTTTGTGGATGCATTCAGAGGCCGTCAGGTTTCTGTACTGAACGGCCTGGTTAATGCTCAGCGAATTGCCCGTTTAATCGAGTACGAAAACAGACTGGGTGGAGATGTCTATTCATCTTATGAGTTCATGGATGATGTTCGGGAAGCAATCTGGACTGAACTGCAGGGAAATAGCAGCATTTCTGTTTACAGAAGAAACCTTCAGCGCGCTTACGTTGAACGCATGGAATCACTTATGACCAATGCCAGCCAGTCTGACATCCGGCCGATTGCCCGCGAGCAGATGGAACAACTGCTGGCCGACGTGCAGCGATCCAAAACAAGGGTAAGCGACCGTGCAACACGCATACACCTGAATGATATTGAACGAAGGGTTGATGACATTCTTAATCCTCGTTAATAGATATATTTTCATCAAATGATAAAAAGCCACCTTGATTCAATTCGGGGTGGCTTTTTTTTTACCCTCTCATTAAGTATATCCGGTGTTTCGAATAAATTATTGTGAGTTTGGATTTTTTGCAGTTCATTAAGACTAACCCCATCTTTTAATAAAATCCTCTTCCATTAACCAAACAAAGCCTATTATGAACCAACACTTCATTTCAATGCTGCTTAAGCTTTTTTCCGCAGCAATTATACTGATCCATTTCTCCCTTCCTCACCTTAATGCTCAACAAGCTGCATCAGCAGAAAAATCATTGGATCTAGAAATGTACTGGGAGCTTCAATCTGCCGGTAACCCTCAGATCTCACCGGATGGAAACCATGTGGTTTATACACGAGGATGGATTGACCAAATAAATGACGCCCGTAAATCTGAAATCTGGATCATGAACGCCGATGG
>REDT01000059.1 GCA_007693295.1 Balneolaceae bacterium | reverse complement strand
AAACCAAGGGACAGAATCCGGAGGTTGAATCGCGAAATCCTGCACCACAGAATCACGGGATAAATCCTGCGATCTTTCTTGAAATCCAACCTTTAGCGTACTCTTCCGGTCACTGCTGGCCTTTACCACTAGAATAATCATTGCTGTTTAATTATATTACTATTTGTCTGAATAAAAAGCCGGCAATACATGGATTACAAGAAATACATAGAAAGGAATCCGAAAATCATGCTGGGTAAGCCTGTTATCAAGGGAACCCGGATTACGGTTGAACTTATAGTGAGAAAGCTTGCAAGCGGACACAGTCTTACGGACCTGATAGAAAGCTATCCGCACCTCAAAAAAGAACATGTATTGGCCGCCCTGGCATACGCTGCAGACCTGATCGCAAACGAGGAATCTGTTGAAGCAGTTTGATTGTCACAGACGAAAACATCGATCAATTCCTCATTAACCACCTTGATACAATGGCGTATGAGGTGTTTTCCATAAGGAAGCACTGTCCGGGAATCAGCGACAGAGAGGTTATAAAATTAGTAAAGACAAAGAAAGCACTTCTTATCACAGAAGACAAAGACTTTGGTGAATTGGTCTTTGCACACAATATTAAAGATTGCTCTGTAATTCTTTTACGATATGAAAAATCTGATTTTGAACAGATTAAAAAAAATCTCGTGAAAGCATTACAAATTTATTATAAGGATCCCCACCATTATTTTATCACGATAACCAAAGATAAAACCAGAGTCAGAAACCTGTAACTCTCTGAGTGTATATTAGGCTCGCCACCATACCCGGAGTTAACAATCAGTGATCCCTATGGGACCGGGTTTGTCGCATAACCATGGCTTCGGCATTTGCAAGCGTTGAACGTTCTTCATCTGTAGACGTTGAATGTTACACGTTGAACGTTGAACGTTTCTTCATTTAAAGGCTCATAAACCGGCATCTACATTCAACAAACGTTCAACCTGTAACTTGTAACGTGCGCCCCCCGATGGGTCAGGATGTCGCTATCGCGCCACGTGCACCGTGAAATGGGTCACCAACACGTTCCGGAGGAATGTCTGGTCGGTAACTTCGAAAGGATCGAAACCCCAAACCTCCGGCCTCGATCTGTAAAAAACCAAGGGACAGAATCCGGAGGGTTAATCGCGAAATCCTGCACCACAGAATCACGGGATAAATCCTGCGACCTTTCATGCAATCCAACTTTTAGCGGGGTACTTACAGGCACTTCCTGATCCTTCTCACTACCCCTCGACTCAATCACAGCGCTGATCCAAATCCCGTCTCGGGGTCGATTAGCTTCGCATCTTTACCCCGAGTTTCAACTCGGGGCTATTCATTTTCAACCCCATCCGGGGTTGGCGTTTCCGGGCAGTTCCGGTTGTGAGCATAAACATATAATCTTCCCACATCCGAGCGCTGAAGGCGCGCCATATCACAGCCCGTGGCAACGCCACGGGTACGGTGGCCACCCACCCAAAACCTCCGCATCGATCCACGCAAAACCACGAAATAGAATCGGAGGTTGGCCCAAGGGATTCCGCACCAAAGAATCTCGAGACAAATCGGACACTACCTGGCCTTCCCCCTTAAAACTCATCCTCAAAATCACTAAATGAGTCTTCTATATTTATGTTGATGCGTTCTTCGTTCTGTGGATCATTGGGATCCAGAAATACACCGTCGTCTCCCTTAAACCATCCCTCAAAATCTACGGTAATTGCAATAACCGACGTTTGGCCCCTTTTAATCTCAAGATGCGGTTCAAAGTCTACATCAATTTGAAAATCTTCGTCCGACCGAAACGTAAAGTCAATCCCATTAAAAACTCCATGTACTACAAGTGAGTAACTGCCGGTTCCATCCCTGAAATCGGGATCATCTATTGAAACACTACTTCCGGGTTTTGCGATGTCAAGCTCCATCTCATCATAAAATCCGGCCGGAATTTGCACATGCGTAATGTGGAACGGTGTACCGTCTACAGGAACATTCAGGACAAAGTCTTTGGTTTTAAAATCCCTGGTTCTCCGGGCTCCACCAAGCTCCATCTCTTTGATAAAAAGTTTTACTTCATTGATGGTAATTCCAAAATCCACATCCACCTCGAAGATCGCGGTGATCTCTTTGTCATCATCGATAACAACTGTCTCCGGATTTGCACTGCCCGACAAGTCACCCCGCCACTCTTTAAAAGCCCACCCTAATGCTGCATTTGCGGTCAAAGTCACCTCATCTCCGTCAATGTAGATCTCCCTGTCCGGATTTGCATCCACAGATCCAAGCCCTTCTGTGTTAATGGTAAGGGTGTACTCCTCCGGTTCATCCTCCTCAAAGATGGCGGTTACACTCTTGTCATCGTCAAGGGTTATCGTTACCGGATTTGTGCTGCCGGAAAGATCGCCATCCCACTCTTTAAAACTCCATCCGGAAGCCGCCGATGCGGTTAATGTCACCTCTTCTCCTTCTGGATATGAAGATTTATCCGGATCTCTGTCAACCGTACCCTCTCCTTCAATAGTCACATTCAGGGAGTATTCAATCACCTCCTCAACGAAAATGGCTGTAACGCTCTTCGGTTCATCAATTTCAATGGTAAGGGTCTCCGGATTACTATTTCCGGAAAGGTCTCCCTCCCATCGGTCAAAAATCCAGCCCTCTTCAGCTTCGGCGGTAAGCGTGACGGTAACCGATGTGGGTGAGCGTTCATCAACTGTTTCATTTACAACTCCGCTTCCAACAATATCAATATTGAGGTCGTAGTCTCTTAGTGAAAAATGTGCGGTAATCGTCCGGTTTGAATCAAATCGAATAGTTGCCGGGTTTGAACTCCCGGAAAGATCACCTTCCCAAAAATCAAATACATACCCCTCTGCCGGCCGTGCGACGACCTGAACACTGTTGCCCTCTAAAAACTCTCCGGCCGATGGCTGTATAGTGCCCCCCTCCTGTGGCGAAGCATGGGTTGTCAATGAGTAAAAATTGGGCACAGAGTCGTCAAACGTTCCTTCGATGGAATCGCAGCTGAAAGTCATGACAAGGACCAAAGCAAAGATTGCACAAGCTGATCTTCTCATGATTATGATTTAGTTTTTATTAGAATTACCATCTTGGTTTACCCCTCTTACCCAGCAATTATTTCCTCTCTCCTACTCAATGAGGAATGGTCGCTATCTAGCATAATATATGATACATAATGAATTTTGTAACTCTTATATGATTAATTATATCTAATACAACAGGCCTGCAGGGTCTGTTTCAGGAGAGATGAAATCAACATTCAGACCTCGATGAAAACACCTCTCCACCATTAGCGGTTCGGCTACGGCCTGCACGATTCAATACTCGATATTCAAATACTTTTTTTGTATATCTTTATGATATTAAAGCCCTAACAGTAAATGTTCACAAATACTCAAACCGAACGAATAGAATGGACCGTCAATTTCGAACCGTCATCACCGGAACAGGCTCTTTTATTCCCCAAAATATTGTTTCGAATCACGATTTTTTAAAGAACACCTTCCTGGAGAGAAACGGTACCCAATTTGAGAAATCGAACGAAGAGACCATCGAAAAATTCCGGGAAATCACCGGCATAGATGAGCGGCGCTATGCCGACAATGATATGCTGGCCTCTGATATGGGCGCCCTGGCCTCTGAACAAGCCCTGGAGATGTCCGGACTCGACCGCGAAAAGCTCGACTATATTATTGTTGCTCACAATTTTGGTGATATTCGGAATGATAATCGAAGAGTGGATATGGTGCCGTCTCTGGCCTCTAAGGTTAAATATCATCTGGGGATCAAAAATCCCTACTGCGTAGCTTACGATCTTCCGTTCGGTTGTCCGGGCTGGCTGCAGGGTGTAATTCAGTCCAACTATTTCATCCGCAGCGGAGACGCAACATCGGCATTGGTAATCGGAACCGAGACCTTGTCGCGCGTTTGTGATCCCCACGACCGCGACAGCATGATCTATGCCGATGGTGCCGGAGCTACTATTCTCGAAACCGGCAAATCCGGCAGTGATTCAGGAATTCTTTCACACGCAGCCCGTACAGACACGGAAACCCAGGCCTATTATCTGAATATGAGCCGCTCATACAACCTGAACAATAAAGACGACGACACACTCTATTTGAAAATGGATGGGCGAAAACTCTATCAATATGCCCTTTCCAATGTTCCGGGACTGGTAAAACAGAGTATTGAAAAAGCGGGGCTTGATCTGGGTGATATCAAAAAAGTGCTGATCCACCAGGCCAATGAGAAGATGGACGAGGCAATACTTCACCGCCTGTTTAAACTCTTTGAAGTGAGTGATATACCGGCCGGCATCATGCCGATGACCATCAGCAAGCTGGGCAATACCAGCGTGGCCACTGTTCCCACTTTGCTCGATCTGATCCTGCGTGAACAACTCGAAGACCACCGTTTAAACCCCGGAGACAACATCGTCCTGGCTTCTGTAGGTGCCGGAATGAATATTAACTCGGTTGTTTATAGGATGTAGAATCTCCGCATCGATTCAGGTAAAATCACGAAACAAAATCGGAGGTTGGGGCACGGTTCACGGTTTCACGTTGAAGGTTACACGTTTAACGTTTAACGTTTCCAACCTTCAACTTTCAACTCCTCAAAGCCGACGCTGTCAGTTCGACAGTTCTATGGTTCTACGGTTCTACCCCTCAAAGCCGACGCTCATATGTTCTCATATGTTCTACGATTCTACGCCGAAGGCAATTCGACGATTCGACGATTCGACAGTTCTACGGTTCGACAGTTCTACGGTTCTACGCCGAAGGCATCCCCACGGGACGATTCTACGGTTCTACCAGCGCTGAAGGCGCGCAATCACCCAGGCCGGGATTTTACA
>REDT01000155.1 GCA_007693295.1 Balneolaceae bacterium | reverse complement strand
TTTGAGATTTACTTGAGCCGGTAAAAACTGAACCGTATACCATACGCCCCTTTTTTAAGCGGTCTGCCCTGACGTATCCAGTTTCAGTAAAGACCCAAAGTGCCGATCATAATGGTCGGGAATAAATGGTTCAAACCCATTTCCGGGAAAGTTGGTCATCTCCCCAAAATACACTCTCTGTTTCATCAGATACAGATCAACCCGGATAAAGTTAAAATCTGATGACAATTGTTCTGCTATTTCAATTGCCTTATTCAGCTTTTCAGGCTTATCTACATCACCTTGATAGTTGTCGTGCAAAAGTCTCATGTCGAGCTTGTTGAAGCTCCGGTCATAAAAATTTCTCTTCTGATCTGTGTACCTGTCAAAATCGACCTGGATAAACTCTACCCTGCCATGATAACAGAAGAACTTAAAATCTTCCGGAACATCACCCTCTCCGGTAAGCATCAACTCTTCAACAATAATTGTCCTTGGCAGTTCTCTATAGACCCATTCGCGGCCAAACGTTGAATAGTCTGTCCTCTTCCACTCCTCCGTAAGTTCCACAATCGTTTGCAGGTTCTCCTTCTTCTTATCTTTTATAATCCTGATCATTCCTGAACCGTGATTCGCCTTCAGAACAAACTGATCCGGTAACTGCTCCCAGAGGTCACTTGTGATCTTATCGTAGGTTCCAACTAAAGGAATGAGGTATTCGGCACCTATTCTCTCCTTAACAAACTGTCTGACCTCTATACGGTCTGCAACTCTTTTTCGAAGCTTGGTTCTGTCGTAGAGTTTCAGCCAGTTAATTTTTTCAGAAAACGTTTCAGGCTTAGCAAGATTGAGTTTTGAACCCGTAGTGAGCCAATAGCGTGATTTCGCGTACTGTTTGTCTGACAAAAAATGTCTGATAAATCCCCAGAAAAGCTTATTGAGGATCAGCTTTATCATTCTCCACTGTTTTCCTCAGCCGCCGGCAGCTCTTCTTCCCGCTTTCTGAATTGCAAAAACAGACCCAGCCCACCGGAACCGAATAACAGAAGAGTACCGATCAGGGATAAACGATTGCCGGCCGTATACCATACCGGCTCAAGGCTCATTTCAAGAATGTGATCTCCGGCCGGAATTTCAAAACCCCTCAGCACATAGTTGGTTCTGATGATTTCGATCTCTTCTCCATTTAGGGTTGCATTCCACCCCGGCGGGTACCAGATCTCTCCGAGTACTAAAAAGCCGGGTTCACTTCTTGAAATCTCCATAGAAATTGCGTTAGCATTGTACGTATTTATACGTACTTCAGAAAATTGATCCGATTCAATATTCAATGACAGTTCCCGGCTGACAAATGCCGTTTCTGCCGCATCAAAATCCTGTGAAATTCTCCTTAAAATGGACGGCTGATCATCCAATATCTCCACCGAATCCACAAACCACGCTTTTGGGAGCACATTGGTGTTTTCAATCACCACTCCTCTTTCGTCCTGATAAGCAGTTTCAAAACCGGGAATACCCACCGGTGACTGTGTTGATAGATACCGGATATTCAGCATGTTCAAAACTCCCGTATTTATCCCCATCGAACCCGAAAAGAAGGCTTCATCAATCAGATCCTGATAGTAGCCCAATTTTGCGCCGGAATATCCTCCGGCCGACGGATAGAAATAGGCAGGAACAGCATTGTTAAAAGGGTTATCGAGAAGAGGGAGCACGCGATATTTCCACTCCTCACCGGATTCCACGTTCTCCTTGAGAAATCGGTCCAGATCACGTTCAGTACGCTCTATATATCCTTCCCGGGTCATACCCCCATCTACCAGAGACTGTTCGCTCAGGTAGCGGCTGTCAACACTGATGAAGTCGTAAGCCAAAATCACGCAAATTGCCATCGCCCCGGCAGAGGCCGGAATTTTTTTGATTCCGATAGCCCATATTATTCCGGCACCTGCAAAAAAGAGGAACGCAAAGCGGAGAGTATCACCTCTTGCAAGATCTCTGCGTTCAGGAATCAATTCATTTTCTATGTACCGGTTTACTGTTTGCCTGACGCGCGGATCATCGACGGAAACCTGGTTTTGTGCGGCGATCTGCTGAGTCAGGTTCTGCCGCTCATTCGGTTTTTCAAAAGAGAGCATCGTGAATCCAATGAAAATAGCAACAGCTGCAAGCCCTGAAACAACAAACAGCGGCTTTTTCCATTGATTGATGTTTCCGCGCTCTTTGATCTTATCGAACAGCCAGTCCATTCCAAACACTGCGGGCACAGCAAAACAGAAGAGGGTAATCATCAGCCACATCTCCGGAACGCGGAACTTGTCGAACAGCGGGAAATAAGCAAACATCAGGTTATTGAGGGCTCCAAAGTGCTCACCCAGTGAAAAAAGCAGGGTGGCTATCCCGGGTCCTAAAAAAACCCATTTCAGCTGATGTTTTGATTTCATCACCCCAATCACAAAAAAGAGGAACGCGAGAGCCCCGAAATAGTGAGGTCCGCTTGTAAAAGTCTTGGGGCCCCAGTAGAGTTCAGAACCGCCATAAGCACCCGGAATCAGCAGGGTTAGAAGTTCACCCCACCCCTGCGACCAGGCAAAAGCGTAATCACGAGCCAAACCGTCGGTTCCTGCCAGCTCAGAACCTCCGCGCATGCTAAACGGCGAGTACTCCATGGTGCTCCAGTAGAGCTGAATGGATATCAAAACGGCCACCACAGCAGCCCCAAAAAGCCAGGCCGTATGGATGGCAAACGGTTTTGAATTATCCGATTTTACTGCCTTCACAAGGTCATAAACAAAGAGGGTGCCCAGTGGAAAGAGAAAGAAATAGGTGACCTGCGGATGATAAGCCCTCATGTGAAGCGTAAGCGCCCAGGCAAAAATAAAGAATGCAAGCCAGGGATTTATTTTTGACCTCGTAAGCAGAATATATCCGTTATAGAGCCACGGGATGAAGATATAAGCCAAAAACTTGGCGTTGTGGCCTGCCCCGATAATGATCGGTATGTATGTGGTAAAACCAATGATAATGGCACCGAACAGGGCCGAAAGCGGCCTTGCGCCGAGCAAGATGAACATCAGGTAAGCACCACCCAGCAAAATCCACATTTCGGCAGCCGGGTAAATCACGCTCAGTGCCCGCAAGAGTGTGTTGTCAAGATTGCCGATCTGCGGCGGATGCGAGATCGTGGTAGCCGGCATCCCGGAAAACATGTTAGAAGCCCAGTGCGCTGTTTCGTCGTACTGCTCCTGGTGCTGAATCAGTGATTCGGCCCCGGCACGCCACT
This sequence comes from Balneolaceae bacterium, assembly GCA_007693295.1. Classification (GTDB taxonomy): domain Bacteria; phylum Bacteroidota; class Rhodothermia; order Balneolales; family Balneolaceae; genus Rhodohalobacter. The sequence goes on along the minus strand of REDT01000155.1, from coordinate 18,233 downwards.
GGATTACATCGTGGCCCATATACTGCTGCCCTCCAAGAACCGATGCGTGAAACAAGATGACGGGCAATAAGAGCAGAAATGCGAGACAAAAAACGTGTTGTTTCGAAGAAGATATTTTCTCCCAGAAATCGGGAGGATCGGGAAGGCTTTTTTTCTTCTTACTCTTTTTTACGGACATTCAATGAGATCTGTTTTAGTAATAAGTCTGGTAAGATGGAACTTCAAACACGGAATAGAAATCTATCGATATATTTTATTCAATAACTCTTGGCACACGGAAATAGTCTGAATCTGCATCCGGTGCATTTTTGAGAGCATCCTCGTGAGAGAGCGGCTCTTTAGCCACATCTTTCCGAAACGATGTGGAGGTAATTTCCGTCACATGTTCCAGAGGCTCCACATCAGTGGTATCCAGTTCATTCAGCGTCTCCATATAACCCAGAATTTTGTTCATATCCTCTTTTAACCCCTCAGCCTCTTCATCCTTCAACTGGAGTCTCGCAAGGTTGGCCACATAGTGCACGTCTTTTTTGGTAATCGCCATTTTCTAAATTCTTTAAATATTCATAGACAAAATCAGAAGACCATAAATTAACAAATTGTTTGCTAAAGGATAAGGATTGTTATTACGCATTTTAAGATCATGAAATCCGCCGAATTAAAGGATGGCGACTCGATAACGGTTATTAAAGATCTGAAAGTGAAAGGCAGCTCTTCCGTGGTGAAAATTGGAACCAAAGTAAAAAATATTCGCCTCACGGATGGCGATCACGATATTGATTGTAAAATTGACGGTTTCGGATCGATGGGCCTCAAATCGGAGTTTGTGAAAAAAATCTAAGCTTTATTATTGGAATTTGAAGCAGATATCTGTTCCTGTCTATTACTGTAAACAGAGATTGTTAACTTAATCCTTTCCTGTTTCAAAACAATTTGTTTGATTAAGAGTTGAATCACTTTCAACTCAAATCCCACAAACTATGCTTATCGGCATTTGTTCTGACACTCACGACCACGTAGAAAATATTAAAAAAGCTGTATCTCTGTTTCGGGAGAGAAAAGCTTCTATGGTAATTCACGCCGGCGACTACTGCAGCCCGTTTACCATACCGCTGTTTGATGGGCTCTCGCTCCATGGCATATTCGGCAACAATGACGGCGACAAATTCCTTCTGATGAAAAAGTTTGAGGAGATCGGTGCAACACTTCATGGCGACTTCTTCAGCTTTGAACAGGATAAACTGAAATTTGCTGTCTACCACGGCACCTATCCCGAGATCACGGAAAGCCTGGAAATTTGCGGTAAATATGATCTGGTTATTTCAGGTCACACACATCAGGCTAAGGTAGATACCTCCGGAGATACCATCTGCATCAATCCCGGCAGCGTGAACGGTTTTGATCAGGATGCGCTTGTTGCACTCTTCGACACGGAAACCCGGCAGGTTAAGTTTGTAGAATTGTAAAGGAAAGAGCAGGTATTGAATTTTCGATGATTGCCGGTTTACCGGATAATAAATTCATAAAGTTGCCAACTGCCTACTGCAGACTGCCAACTGAATGTAGTTCTCAATACTCAATACCTGCTACTCTCTACTCTCCTCAGTCCCTCAAAAGCTTGCAGATCGCCTCAGTATAGCTTTCGGTAGTTCCCTCACCGCCTATATCGCGCGTACACTTGTCTTTATGCTCGTGAAGAACCGTGTAAATTGCGGACCTTATTTTTTCCGCCATCCGGGCTTCATCGAGGTATTCGAGCATCATTAGCGCAGAGAACAGCAGTGCGGTTGGGTTGGCCAATCCCTGGCCGGCAATATCGGGAGCAGACCCGTGAACAGCTTCGAACATTGCAGCATTATCTCCAATATTGGCCGCGCCTGTTACTCCGAGTCCACCAACCAGGCCTGATGCCAGGTCGGAAAGAATATCTCCAAACAGATTTGTGGTAACAATCACATCAAACTGTTGTGGTCTCATCACCATCTGCATCGCCATGTTATCAACGATCAGGTCCTGAAATTCAATTTCCGGGTAATTCTTTGAAATCTCTTTGCCTATTTGGAGAAATAGCCCGGTTGTGAGTTTCAAAATATTGGCTTTGTGGACCAGGGTTACCTTTTTGCGATCAAACTTTTTGGCATATTCAAATGCTGCCGTAATAATTTTTTCACTTGCTTCACGCGTCACAACCGCTATGCTTTCAGCATGTGTCTCCTCTTTGTCTACCCAGTGCTCTTTTCCGATATAGAGGCCCTGTGTATTCTCCCTGAACATCACAATATCTACACCTCTGAATGCACTATCAATATTTGGAAGAGATCTTGCAGGCCTGATATTGCTGTAGAGATTAAATTTTTGTCTCAATGCTACATTGATCGAACGGAATCCGGCTCCAACAGGTGTGGTCAGAGGGCCTTTCAACACAATCCTGTGCTCTTCAATAGCCCTGATGGTTTCGTCAGGCAGAGGTGTGCCCAACTCATTGTTGGCGCCTTCACCGGCTTTGCACTCAATCCAGTTGATCCGGGCTCCTGCAGTGTCAAGAATTGTTGTTACAGCTTTAGTGATCTCTTTTCCGATTCCATCACCCGGAATCAATACAACGTTATACATTGTTTATCTTTTTTAGGTTCAGTTTTTAAAAAATGTTTGGTTCAAATGCCTCCCTTCAAAGGGGGAGGGTGTTGGAGCGTTTAGCGACAACAGCCGGGGGTTGTTTGTACGAGTTTTTAGCTGAAGCCAATCTCTGAGCTGCTTCAACGCTTCGATCGGTCATCCCCCATTGCCCTCCGCCAGCCGGCGGAGAGACACGCATTAATTAGCTCTCATATCGAACTCACGTAAAGATAGTAAATTCGTGAAAGCAATGTGCCGGTTATCCCATTCAGCTAACCCTTGCATATGGTTTCATATCCAACCCATCAAACTGCTTGTCTCTGGCTTTAAGTGCGCCGGTAATAGCGATCATCGCCGCATTATCCGTGCAGTATTCAATGGAGGGTATCATCACGTTCAATCCCTTTTTTTCAGCCAGTTTGGATACTTTTTCCCGCAGCATACTGTTGGCTGAAACACCACCGGCCAGCATAATATGTTTTACCGGCCTTTTCTTCAGTGCTTTTTCCAGTTTAATTGTTAATACATCGGTAATAGCCGCAGAAACACTTGCACAAATATCATTCAGGTTCTCCTGAACAAATGCCTCACCTTTTTTCTGCGAATAGTAGAGTGCGCTTGTTTTGAGGCCGGAAAAGCTGAAGTCCAGTCCCTTATTGACCATAGAGCGGGGGAATTTGTGAAACTCCGGATTACCTGATTGCGACATTTTATCCATCACCGGTCCTGCCGGATAGGGTAATCCGAGCAGCTTGCCGATTTTGTCAAATGCTTCACCTGCAGCATCGTCGCGTGTATCACCCAGAATTTCGTGGTTAAATGGTTCATCAACATAAACCAGTCTGGTATGGCCACCCGAGACAATCAAACCCAGAAACGGGTAGATTTCATCATGCTCAATAAAATTAGCGTAAAGATGGGCGTCTATATGGTTAATCCCGATAAGCGGTTTATCGTACGACAAGGCAAGGCCTTTGGCAAAGCTCAATCCCACCAGAAGTGAACCCAACAGGCCCGGTCCCTGAGCAACAGCAATGGCATCAAGATCTTCAGGTTTCACCCCTGCCTCTTCAAAGGCCTGGCTCACTGTTTTCCATATGGTTTTGTGGTGAGCACGCGAGGCGAGTTCCGGCACCACTCCGCCAAACTGTTCGTGAATGGACTGGGAGGCAATAACATTTGATAATATTTCCCCGTCAACATAGACTGCTGCTGCAGTTTCATCGCAGGAAGACTCTATTCCTAATACAATCATTCAATAAGATAAGCAGAGTTTTGCTGCTTTTCTCAATCATAAAAAAGCCCCCCGTCGTGTGAACGGGAGGCTTAACCTTAACCATTAACATATTTGAGCGTTATAACTCAAATGCGATAAACATATTTCTTCCCTGCCGGTTTACCCTCAGCAGTGCAACATCGGTGCCATCCTGTATCAGAGCCCTGATGCTGCCATAAAATTCGTCCGGGGTAGTTACTGCCGTTCCTGCAACCTGTGAAATCACATCCCCCCGACGCAGTCCCTGACGGTAAGCACGGCTGGCCTGGCTGATTTCATTTACAATTACTCCCGTAACCTGCGGTTCTAAATTAAGCTGGCGCCGAATATTATCGGTCAATTCATCAACCGTGAAACCAAGTTCCTCTTTCAACTCATCCATTTCGGAAGGGCTCAGCGTCGAGGCAATCTCTTCAGGATCAAGTTCACCCAGCGTTACATTCAAGGTTTGACTTTCACCATCACGGAAAACCTCAATTTCAACTTCAGAACCGGGTTCCTTGTTGGCAATAGCAATCCTGAATTCGCTAAAATCACGAACCTGTTCACCGTTCAGCTTCACGACAACATCGCCTTCCATCAGGCCGGCCTGATCAGCCGGACCGCCATCCACAACGTCACCGACCACAAATCCTCTTGGTGTTGTCATTCCGAGTGCACGTGCCATGGTACGGTCAACGTCGCCGCCCCAGCCAATTCCCATATATCCGCGTGCAACTCTTCCGTCGGTAATAAGTGATTCCATTACATTCCGGGCCATATTTACGGGTATTGCAAACCCAATTCCCTGGCTTCCACCACTACGGGTGGCAATTGCCGTGTTGATCCCGACAAGCTCACCATCCACATTAATAAGTGGACCGCCGGAATTACCCGGATTAATAGCTGCATCGGTCTGGATATAGTTCTCAAACTGACTTAAACCTATCGCCGATCGTCCGCTCGCGCTCACGATACCCATCGATACGGTATTGGCTAAATCAGGACTCAGGGGACTGCCAATGGCAAACACCATCTCGCCCACCTGCAACCGGTCACTGTTGCCGAATGTAATAGCTTTAAAATTTGATCCGTCCACTTTCAAAACTGCAATATCACTTCCGGGATCAGTTCCAACAATTTCCGCATCCAGCTCCTCCCCATTGTACATTGTGATCCTGATCTCATCTGCATTATCAATCACGTGATTATTGGTGATGATATACCCGTCTTCAGAAACGATAATGCCTGAACCGAGTCCCTGTCGTTGGAATTCTCTCTCCTGATCAAAACGGGGATCATTAAAGAAGAGTGAAAATGGTGACTGCTGACGCTGACGTACGGTTTGGGTTGTATTAATGGTAACAACAGTTGGATTTGTAAGCTCCGCAATGTTTACAATGGCATTGTTGAATTCACGGAGGATATTGTTGCCGGCAGCATTCTCTACCGGATTAGATTCATTAAATTGAGGCAGGTTTGTTGATGAAGTGTCTGATTCTGAGCCGAAATTTAGCCCAATCAGGAAAATTGCAATAGCTACGACTGCAAGTACACTTTTCGTGATTTTATCCATGGAGTGAGTTTTGAGATTTTTTAGTTAGAAATTCTCTTATGAACGTGAATGTGACCGGTAAATGTTGTCCGGTCACTAACTTTTTTTATAAACACGTTATTATCGATATTTGAAGATTCTATTCCCTTTTATGTTCGATAATCTGTTTTTTATGTGCAATCACACTAACCTTTTCGGGCTTCGATTTATTGCACTTCACATCTATTTGACAAAAAAAATGCCGGAGGCGCATTTCAAAGCAACTCCGGCGCTAACTAACCTGCTCTCTTTAGGGGACTAAGTAGAACAGCTCTTAAAAAACTTTACTTAATTTGAATCTTTTTCCCGGCTTTCTGTTCGCTCTTATTAATAGTAACGTTTAAAATGCCGTTATTGTATGTGGCATTTATACTATTATCATCAACGTTGTCTGGAAGCTGGAATGAGCGGGTAAAACTACCATAGTGGGTTTCAACCCTGTGAAATTTCTTTCCATCTTCCTTCTTCTCAAATTTACGCTCGCCACTAATTGTCAGGCGTCCGTTTTCAAGATTCAGATTGATATCTTTCTTCTCCATTCCAGGAAGTTCCGCTTCGATCATAAATTGTTTATCAGTTTCAGATATATCTATACTGGGAGAAAATGTGCTTTGCCGTGTAGCAACAGCATCATTGAAAAACTCATCAATAATATCTGAAAACCGGGTTCCAAAAAGATCTGTATTGGGTTTTGAATATCTTGTGAGTGCCATGGTTAAACCTCCATAATTTGTTGAGTTTGTTTTATTAGCATGTCACTTATAGTTGTTGCAAGCGAAATGCCAAATCAAAATTTCACTCAAAATTTGTCAGGTCTGTCAAACTGTTCTGAAGGTCTTTCACTATCTATAACGCAGGCAGACCCCTTGTCATTATACAAAAGTCAGATTGGCTTACCGGGACTGTAATTTTGACGGCGCAGGAGAGGTGGCCGATTTATTACGCGATTGCAAAAGCTTCTAATCGAAGGTGTATGAAGGTCAATGCCATGGCAAGCCCGGTCTGCCGCAAGAAACCCGCAAAGTTTCCTCTCTGAAATAGCTACGTTCTTCTACATTGGAAGTGATTTAAAAGAAAAACTTTGCGGGTTTATCGTTCAAATAACACTAATTCCACCTTTCTCCCACTCACTAAAGACCTCACCGATAACTCTTGTTCCACTCTTTGGCAACCAGAAACGCCATCTCCAGGCTCTGCTCGTAGTTTAGCCGCGGATCGCAATAGGTTTCATAGTTTCGATCGAGGCCTTTTTCATTCAGGCCGTTCGCCCCTCCCACGCATTCAGTTACGTTATCTCCGGTAAGTTCGAGATGTACACCTCCAAGATAGCTTCCTTCAGCACGGTGTACGGCAAACGTTGATTTAATCTCGTTTAGAATGTGATTAAAGCTTCGGGTTTTCACATTGTTCACTGTGGCAAAGGTATTGCCATGCATTGGGTCACAGCTCCATACTACGGGATGGCCATTCTGTTTTACGGCACGTATAAAAGATGGAAGGTGTTTTTCAACGTTGTTCACACCCATCCGTGTGATAAGTACAATTTTACCTGCTTCATGGGAAGGATTCAGTTTATCCAATATCGCCAGAGTTTCATCCAGGTCGAACGGCGGGCCAACTTTTATTCCAATTGGATTGCGGATACCGCTCAAATACTCCACGTGCGCACCGTCAAGCTGTTTTGTACGGTTACCGAGCCAAACCATATGTCCGCTCAGATTAAACCACCCTGTTTTTCTGGGAACCCGCTTGGTTTGAGCGGAATCGTAATAGAGATTCAGTGCTTCGTGCGAGGTATAAATATCAACTTTATGCAGCGTGCTGAATGTATTGGGCGTAATAGTCTCCATAAAGTTAATCGCTTTATGGATTGAATTTACCATTGCCTCATACTCTTTGTAGAACTCATTATTCTGCATAAAATCAAGTTCCCACTGCTCAGGGTGCTGCAGATCGGCAAATCCTTCATCTGATAGTGCTCTTAAAAAATTGAGCGATAAGGCAGATTTTTCATATGCCTCAATCAATCTGTTTGGATCAGGGATTCTGGCCTCCCGGTTTGGCTGGAAACTGTTAATCAGATCTCCGCGGTAGTTAAGCATCTCAACACCATTAATCGTCTCAAAATCTTTTGACCTGGGTTTGGCGTATTGACCCGCAATTCGCCCGACTCTTACAATCGGTGTACCCATTTCATGAACCAGTATGAAACTCATTTGGAGCATCAGTTTCAAAAGATTCACTATTTTAGGAGCCTTACACGCATCGAACGTCTCCGCACAGTCGCCACCCTGCAACAGAAAGGATTTTCCATCAGAGACGCTTGCCAGCTTCTCCCTCAACGCCTCTATCTCCCAGGAGGTTATCAATGGCGGATATGAGCGCAGTTTGTTATATGCTTGCTGCAGCGCTTCAGTATCGGGGTAGGCCGGGAGCTGTTGAATCTCTTTATTGCTCCAGGAGAGTGGATGCCACCCTTCTCCTTCTAGTGCCTTGGTGATCTCAATTGGATTTGCGGTTTTAGGCTTGGGGCTCATGGGCTGTAGATAATTCGAATAAATTTTAAAAAGAAAAGTAAGATAATGATCATTTCGATATTAATCACTTTTTAGAGACACCAGAACTTGCCCTTAACTATTAGGGCTACAGAAGGCGTTGTGATTTTCCATAGAATAGGACCGGTGTTACCTCTCAAATCAGACATTCTGCGAATTTTAATTGTTTGAATTTTTTTTATCCGGGCGGAACGTGATGTTGCTTTAAAGGTTTTGTATTTTTAGAAGTTTAATATGATCAGACCAAAATCCCTTGCAGAACAATATTATTATTCGCGGTGCCCGCGAGCACAATCTCAAAAATATAGATATTGACATCCCCCGTGAGAAGCTGGTGGTGTTTACCGGGCTGTCCGGTTCGGGCAAATCCTCCCTGGCCTTCGATACGATTTACGCCGAAGGGCAGCGAAGGTTTATGGAGTCCCTCTCAGCTTATGCCCGGCAGTTTCTGGGTATGATGGAGCGGCCCGAGGTGGATTTCATAGATGGCCTCTCTCCCGTTATCTCAATCGATCAGAAAACGACGAACCGAAATCCCCGTTCAACGGTGGGCACGGTTACCGAGATTTATGACTTTTTGCGACTTCTCTACGCCCGGATCGGAGTGCCTCACTCTTACATTTCCGGCAATAAAATGGAGAAACAGACCTCAGACCAGATTGTTTCTGCCATTATGGAACTGCCCAAAGGCACCAAAGCATACTGTATGGCGCCGGTTGTGCGCGGTCGAAAAGGGCACTACCGAGAGCTTTTTGAGCAGATGCAAAAACAGGGATTTGTAAAGGCAAGAGTAGATGGTGAACTGATAGATCTGGAAGGCGAAATTAAGCTCGACCGCTACAAAACCCACAATATTGAAGTTGTTATAGATCGATTTGTGATTTCACCCAATAGTGAAAAAAGAATTTCAGAGAGCGTACATATGGCCCTGGAGATGGCCGATGGAAACCTGATTCTCGGCATACAGGAAGATGGGGAGATTCGCGACCGGGTCTTCTCAAAAAATCTCTACGACCCTGAAAGCGGACTCTCCTATGAAGATCCCGCTCCAAACCTGTTCTCCTTCAACTCCCCTTACGGAGCCTGCAAAGCGTGCAACGGCTTGGGCTATAAATATGATGTAAGCCGCGAGCTGGTCATTCTGAATCCGGAACAGTCCATCAGTGACGGAGCGATCCGTTTTTTGGGTGAACCCAGAGATATCTTTGTTTTTAAACAGATGAAAGCTGTACTTGATAGTGTTGATCACAGCTTCTCCATGCCCATCAACAAATTCTCTGAAGAGGCTCTTAACCTTTTGTTTGAGGGCGGTGGGGATCAAAAGTTTAATGTCAGCTACGATTTTAAGAACAGCAATGTAACCTATAAGCATAAATTCTCCGGGCTGAATGCGATTATCAGGGAACAGTACGAGGATAGCAAATCCAATAAACAGCGCGACAAAGCGAAAGCATTTCTCTCAAAAATAACCTGCCCAAAGTGCGGTGGCGGACGATTGAGCAAGGAGGCCCTATCCTATAAAATTGATGGGCACACTATTCAGGATTTGGTTCAACAGGATATTAAGTCGCTCAGAATAACCATTGGGAATTTGAAACTCACAGAAAGGCAGCGAAAAATTGGTCAGCAGGTATTGAAAGAGGTAATTGATCGTATCGATTTCCTGCTGAATGTAGGCTTAACCTATCTGTCGCTCGACCGCGAAGCCCAAACATTGAGTGGCGGTGAAGCGCAGCGCATTCGGCTGGCCACTCAGATCGGTACACAGCTTGTTGGTGTACTCTATATTTTGGATGAGCCCAGTATAGGCCTTCATCAGCGCGACAATATCAAATTAATTCGCTCTTTGGAGACACTTCGCGACCTTGGTAATTCAGTGATTGTGGTTGAGCATGACCGGGAAACTATTGAACATGCCGATTATGTAGTAGACCTTGGTCCGGGCGCCGGCACAGAGGGTGGCTATATTGTGACCCAGGGCAGGCCTCAGGAGCTTGATCCGGCATCGATGACAACCAAGTTCCTGAGAGACGAAGAGGTTATCCCCTACCCTGAGAAACGACGTAAAGGAAGCGGAAAGTCAATCCGGGTACATGAAGCAAGGGGCCACAACCTGAGAGATGTAACTCTCGACGTACCTCTGGGAAAATTTATCTGCGTAACCGGGGTAAGCGGCAGCGGTAAGAGCTCACTGATTAATCAAACACTCGTACCCATTCTTTCAAACGAGTTCTACAACTCCAAATCCGTTGCTTTGCCCTACAAAATGATTGAGGGTTTAAAACATGTAGATAAAGTGATTTCCATAGATCAGAGCCCAATTGGCCGTACTCCGCGATCCAATCCCGGAACCTATACGAAAGTGTTCGACCATATCCGTTCTCTTTTTGCCGAACTGCCCGAGTCTAAAATTCGGGGCTACGACCAGGGCCGTTTCTCTTTTAACGTGAAAGGCGGCAGGTGCGAATCGTGCCAGGGTGATGGAGTGCGTAAAATTGAGATGAACTTTTTGCCTGATATCTATGTGAATTGCGAAACCTGTAACGGCAAACGCTACAATCGTGAGACACTCGAGATTCACTACAAGGGTAAAAACATATCCGATATCCTTCAGATGCCTATCAGCGATTCGGTCGAGTTTTTTGATTCGGTTCCTTCAATCAGCCGAAAACTAAAAACCCTGAACTCCGTGGGGCTGGGCTATCTCACGCTTGGGCAATCGAGTACTACCCTGAGTGGCGGTGAAGCACAGCGAATCAAACTATCGCGTGAACTCTCCAAAATCGGTACCGGCGACACCGTCTACATCATGGATGAACCGACAACCGGCCTGCACTTTCAGGATGTGCGCATGCTGGTGGATGTCATTCAAAAGCTGGTTGAAAAGGGAAATACAGTGATTGTAATTGAGCACAACCTTGATCTGATCAAAGCGGCCGACTGGGTGATTGACCTTGGCCCCGAAGGCGGCGACAGGGGTGGTCAAATAATCGCTGAGGGAACTCCGGAAGAGGTAGCAGAAATTGAGGAGAGCTACACCGGTAATTTTTTGAAAGAAGAATTTGAGAGAGTAAATAAACAATTAACAACCTGAGAGCTCTTAAAGGCATACAAGGCAACCGGAAAATACTCTCTGACTCTCTTCGTTATCTTTTAGAAATCAGATCAAATTTAATTTGTCAACCGTTTGCTATCTGACTATTTTTTACGTCGAATGAACAAGGGTTTCACACATATTTACCGCTCGGCAATCATCCTGGTTTTAATGACCGGATTTTTGGCTCATTTATTGCTGCCGCTCTCTAGCCATGCCCAAAAAACAGCCTTCACACGCTGGCTGGATCACAACGTTGTTGCAACAGGTGATGAAAATGAAGTTAAGCTGCGCAACACCATTCGCCAGCTCTCTGAACAGAGCCATAACTTTTTGATACTGGTTCAGGAAGCGTCCCAGCTGGTTGCAGATCACAAAGACGAATTTCGACTCTATGCATCACTGCCTGAAAGTTCGCAGTCGCAGGTTTCTACCTGGCTGATTAGCCAGTGGAATGTATTTCAGCATCAAAAAACCGGAATGAATGCCATTCTTCCCGATGCTACACAACCGATTCAAAAGTGGTTCTCCACTCAAAATTTTTTAAAATACCTGTCTTCTCCGGAAGTAACTTCTGCACTATTATTTAACAACTTTTTTGAGGTTCTCCCCGAACCATTCACAATCCGTGAGGCCATTGTTCCGCTGATAAATGGAATCAGCATCAATGCACCCTAGAACAACTCACGTATTGCCGCAAGAGCACTGTTTGAAATTAAGACTTAATTTTCTGTGAAATTGTAAACGGCATTTCACAGATTCCGGCCTTTTATTAATCGGGCTGTAGAATCTGAAATAGTTGTTGCACACCCCTTAAAGAAAACAAAATAACCGTGTCCGGTCTATAAAGGCACACCGAATTTTACTATAAAACGATTTAATCTATCATGAAAAAACAAAAAAACGGTTTTAAATTAGTCTGTATCGCCCTGTTCCTCGGGTTGACGGTATGGTACCTGTTTCCGACCATTCAATGGAATTTAGAGCAGCGTCATATGGAAAATATGACCGAAACAGAGCGGGTTCAGTACCAAAGTGAAAACGCTCAGAAACTTCAAAGTCTTCGTGAACGATCCCTGTCTTTAGGTCTTGATCTTCAGGGAGGCATGTATGTAACTCTTGAGATTGGTGAGCCACGTCTTATTCTCGAACTGGCCGGCGATTTTGCAGATGAGGATCTGGAAGAGATCATCGCAGCTGCCAATGAAATAGCCCTGGAGCGACGCAGTGACTTTATTGATGAGTTTGTGAATGAATTTGAGCGTCGTGATCCAAATGCCATGCTCAGCCGGTACTACAGATCAGATGCTGAGAATATTACCCGGCGTTCTACAAACTCTGAAATTGCATCCTACCTGAAAAATCAACGCGATTCAGCCGTAACGCGCGCCATGGAGATTATTCGCTCACGGGTTGACCGTTTCGGTGTGGCTGAGCCCGGTATTCTCCAGCAGGGTACCAACCGTATCATTGTTGAACTTCCCGGAGTAGATGATGAAGAGAGGGTGAGAAACCTGCTTCGCGGTACAGCACGCCTTGAATTCAGAATGGTTGCTGAACCAGATGAAATTAATTCAGCCAGACAGCAGGTAAGAGAATATTTCCAGGCTCAGCGTGAGGAAGCAGAAGAGACCGAAGCTGAGGAAGACGTGAATCTGCTCGATATATTCAGCCTGCAACATCATCAATATGCATTCGGATATGCCGCAGGGCCCGACACCGCAACCGTAAACAGGCTGCTTGAAAAAGAAGACGTTCGTCGGCTCATTCCAAGAAACACTGATCTTATGTGGGGAGCACGCTCTTTTGCATCTGATGGCGGAATAGACCTGTATGAGCTAATTGCAGTCCGAAGCCAGGTTGAGCTAACGGGCGACGTGATAACTGAAGCACGGGTAGCCTTCGACCCAACTACAAATGTACCGGAAGTGTCCATGAGTATGGATTCTGAAGGAGCCCGGCGCTGGTCGCGAATTACCGGAGCCAACATTGGACGCCCGGTGGCCATTGCACTTGATGGATACGTGGAGTCGTACCCTACTGTACAATCGCAGATTAATAATGGCCGCTCGTCCATTACCGGTATTGGAGGTGTGAGAGAAGCGGAAGATTTGGTGAATATCCTTCTCTCGGGTGCGCTGCCTGCCCCTCTCGATATTGTTGAAGAGCGCACAGTTGGTGCATCCCTTGGGGAGGCTTCAATTCGTGCCGGACTCTACTCCACCCTTTTCGGATTGACGGTTGTCGCAATCTTTATGATTGTTTACTACAGAACAGGTGGTGCCATAGCCGACCTTGCATTGATCCTGAATATCATCTTTATACTTGGTATTCTGGCCGGTTTCCAGGCAACTCTTACACTCCCCGGTATGGCAGGTATTGTGTTGACTATTGGTATGGCGGTGGATGCCAACGTACTTATTTTTGACCGGATTCGTGAAGAGATGCGGGGAGGTAAAACACTACGTGCAGCCATCGACAATGGATACTCAAATGCAATGAGTGCTATTATTGATGCGAACGTAACCACGTTTTTCGTGGCGATTATTCTCTACAGTTTTGGTGTTGGCCCGATTAAAGGCTTTGCCATAACACTGATGGCAGGTATTATTGCGTCGCTCTTTAGCGCTATTGTAATCACCAGAGTTATAGTTGATTACCTGACCAGAGAAAAGACTGCAGTTGTCAACTTCGGTTAATCAATCACGAATTTTAAAAATTAAAGGTATTAATTATGAGATGGTTTGAATCACCAAGTTTTGATTTTATAAAAATGCACAATATTGCTTATGTAGTATCCGGTGTGCTGGTAGTCATGTCGATTGTTGCAATTGCAACGATGGGCCTGAACTACGGAATCGATTTCCGTGGAGGAAAAGAGTACGTATTCGAATTCGACAACCCGGTTAATGTTGTGGATATACGTTCTGAATTAACACAACCCCTGGATGGAGCACCTGAGATCAAACTTTTCGGGTCCACCCGGGAAATCCTGCTCAGAACAGACGCTGAAGGAGAAGTATCGGATGTAAGAGACATAATACTGAGCACACTTGCCACCATGTACCCTGACTACACCGTTACCGTGCAAAAAACGGATCTTGTGGGTCCCCGCTTTGCTGAAGATTTGCGGCAGGGTGCAATGTACTCTATCATCTTTGCACTGGCTGTTGTATTCATCTATATCTTCATTCGTTTTAAAGGGTGGTACTTTTCAGCCGGAGCTATTGCTGCACTTGCCCATGATGTTTTAATTGTTCTGGGTATTTTTACGATAATGGCTGATTTTGTACCCTTCGATGTAAGTATAGACCAGGCTCTGATTGCGGCATTTCTGACTATTGTAGGATATTCATTGAATGATACCGTAGTTGTGTTTGATCGTATCCGGGAAAATTCTATTATCTATAAGACAATGAATTTTACGGATATGATTAACAAGAGCCTGAATGACACACTGAGCCGTACCGTGATCACTTCAGTAACAACCTTGTTTGTAGTAACCGTGCTATTTATCTTTGGTGGTGAAGTACTGAAAGGGTTTGCATTTGCGCTGGTGTTAGGTGTGATATTGGGAACCTACAGCTCACTGTTTGTTGCAAGCGCGCTCGTTGTTGAGTTTCAGAAACGGGCTATGAAAGCGAAAGCTAAATGATAAGTAACTCTAACTTAAACGGTAAATTACTATGAGCTTTAATGTTTCTGAACGATATAATTGTGTAGTTATCGAATTTAAAGGTAACGTGATGGGCGGCCCGGATGCCGTCAATCTCAACGAGCAACTGCATGAGCTGATCGAAAAAGACAAACACAATGTAGTTGTCGATCTTGGGAAAGTGAAGTTTATGAACTCTTCCGGATTGGGCATGCTCATCGGAGCATTAACAACAATGAGAAAGGCCGGCGGTGATCTGCGAATTGCGAATGCAGCCGATAAAATCGAAAGCCTGCTCATTGTTACTAAATTAATTACCGTTTTTAAACACTACAAAAGCCTGGATGAAGCGATTGCTTCATTCGACGACAAGTAGTAATACACACTTTAACTAATCTTTAAGGGAGGTGTATAACAGCACCTCCTTTTTTTTGGAATTTATGGCAGTAAGAATAATTATAGGGGCCCAATGGGGCGACGAAGGTAAGGGGAAAATTGTAGATCTGCTCAGTGCAGAGACGAAATATGTAGTACGCTATCAGGGTGGGGCCAATGCCGGACACACCCTCAAGTTTGACGATAAGACTATTGTGCTGCATCTTATTCCCTCCGGCATGTTTAACGGGAATGCAAAGTGCGTGATCGGCAATGGAGTTGTTATAGACCCAATTGCCCTGATTGAAGAGATTGAAGAGGTTAAAAAACTGGATGTAGATCTCAAAGACCGTCTCTACATCAGCAGTTCGGCCCACGTAATTTTGCCCTATCACAAAGTTCTGGATCAGCTCAAAGAGAAGAGCCGCGGTAAAGATGCCATTGGCACAACCGGACGCGGAATCGGACCGGCCTACGTAAGCAAGGTATCCCGAATTGGCATTCGCATGATAGACCTGCTTAACGAAGAGCAACTTGAGGAAAAAATTAAAAGTAATCTGGCAGATATCAATAAGGCTCTTGAGCACATCTACGGAGAGGAGAAGCTCGACACCAAAACGATAATGGCCAGTTTGCGGGAAGCCATCTCGATTACCAAGCCCTTTATCCACAACACCACCGAGATCCTTCACAATGCTCTTGAAAACAGTGAGCCCATTCTTCTTGAAGGCGCCCAGGGAAGCCTGCTCGACGTAGATCACGGCACGTATCCCTATGTAACCTCTTCATCCCCTACCGCCGGCGGCGCGTGCACCGGGAGCGGAATTCCGCCCCTTTCCATCACACACGCTCTTGGAATTACCAAAGCTTATTGTACCCGTGTTGGCAACGGACCTTTTCCAACAGAATTGGATGACGAAGAGGGCGAAAAACTTCGCAAAAATGGCCAGGAATTTGGAGCCACAACCGGCAGGCCGCGCCGGTGCGGATGGCTGGACCTCGTTGCGCTTAAATACGCTGTGCGCCTGAACGGCATGAACGAACTTGCACTCACAAAACTGGATGTGCTCGACGATTTCGAAACCATAAAGGTGTGTACCCATTACATCAAAGATGGAAATGAAACGCACGTATTCCCGCTCGATGCCGATGATGTGGATGAGCTCAAGCCTGTCTACAAAACATTTCCCGGTTGGAACAGATCAACGCGGGATATCTCTTCGTTCAGTGACCTGCCTGAAAAAGCGCAGGAGTACATACACTTTATTGAAGATTTTATCGGGGTTAAATTCACGATTGTCTCTACCGGCCCCAAGAGAAATGAGACCATTAGACGCTGAGTTTCCGTGATGGAACATCTGAATTATTTTTCAGCAGACTATCAAATTACGGCTGACTCCAAAATCGAAGCTGAGACTATTGCCCGGAATATATGTATTGAGCAGTCTGTTGAGATGCCTCCGGAAGTAGTGCCCATTCATATACAATCATCTATCGCGGCGATAGAGTCCATTGAGTTTATCTCGGAAAAGCGATGGCGTGCACGCATTCGGTTTCCAAAAATTCTGGTGGGTTCAGAACCGACGCAGTTGTTGAATGTACTGTACGGAAACAGTTCCCTGCAGCCCGGCATTAAACTGCTCGATGCAGAGGGTGCCTATCTAAATGAACTGCTCCCCGGCCCCTCTTTTGGAATACCCGGCATCAGGAAACTGCTTAATATACAAGGCAGGGCTCTCTCCTGTACGGCCCTAAAGCCAATAGGCCTCACTCCCGGAGAGTTGGCCGAACGGGCATATAAATTTTCAAGCGGCGGCATTGATATCATCAAAGATGATCATGGTCTTGCCAATCAAACCACTGCCGATTTTCGGTCGAGAGTGATATCCTGTGTGCGGGCTGTTCGCAAAGGCGAACAGAAAAGCGGTAAACGGACCCTCTATTTTCCGAACATTACCACATCACCCTCGCAAACGGTTAAACGATATGAGGAAGCTGTTTCACTCGGGGCCGACGGTGTTCTGGTATCGCCACAGCTTACCGGACCCGAAACGCTTTGTGAGCTTTCGGCTATCGGTTCGGTTCCTGTAATGGCCCACCCGGCCTTTTCGGGTTCTTTTTTGATACATGATGCCCAGGGAATCGCTGCACCTTTCTATTTAGGCAAGTTGTGGAGGGCTTTCGGCGCCGACTGTGTCATTTATCCAAACACACGCGGCAGGTTTACTTTTGGTTTAGATCTCTGCAAGGAGATAAACCGTCAGTGCAGAGCTGAGATGGGAGACATCCATCCTTCATTCCCCACTCCCGGTGGCGGCATCAACCGGGAATCTGTGAGTGTTTGGTTGAATGAGTACGGGAAAGATACCATCTTACTGGTAGGCGGCAGTCTCTACCAACACCCCGACGGATTAGAGCGGGCTGCGCAGGAATTTCAACACATACTCGAAAGTCATGGCCAATAAATCAAAAGTGATCAAAGCTTCCAATTACAGCTGGCAGGACGTGGATCGCAAGTTGTATAAAACCGATACCAAAAACTTCAAGGATATACACCGCTATTCACTGCTCGGTGAAGAGGTTCAGGAGCTCAACTTTCAAACCCGGTATTTTGAAATACAGCCCGGCGGTTACTCATCACTTGAACAGCACAGGCACCCACACAGCGTGGTTATTATCCGGGGAAGCGGTTCACTTGTTCTTGATAACGAGATTCATGACCTAAATCTGCATGATGCCATCTTCATTTCACCCGAAACCATCCACCAGTTTCACGCAGATAAAAAAGAACCGCTTGGATTTTTATGTATTGTGGATCGCTATCGCGATAAACCTGTGATTCCTGATGATGAAACCATCAACCGAAATATTCACTCTGAGGCAGTACGAAAGAAAATTCAAAAATAGTGTTGAATTGATCCTGTTAATGGCTGTATATTTATGGTCTTGAACATGCGGGAATAGCTCAGTGGTAGAGCACCACCTTGCCAAGGTGGGGGTCGCGGGTTCGAATCCCGTTTCCCGCTCCATTTTTATAAGAAGCTCAAAGATTGCTCTATTCTTTGGGCTTTTTTTCGTTTTTGGAAGTA
>REDT01000274.1 GCA_007693295.1 Balneolaceae bacterium | reverse complement strand
CCGGATGAATACGGTGAATTCTACCCATATCCTGAAGAGTTTGCTCAGTTGCTATATGAAGAGCTGAACAAACTACACGAAGAGTTCGACCTGTTCGGCAGAGTTATCATTCAATCTTTTGACCCTTCTACACTAATTGAGTTTAGAAAACTGGACGACCAAATTGACCAGGCTATGCTGGTAAACGATCAGAGGCAAATGCAGGAGTATATTGATGAGCTTGGATACACACCGGAAATCTGGAGTCCTCACTACCCGCTGGTAACTCCGGAAATGGTTAAAGAGGCAGATGAACGGGGTATGAAGGTCATTCCCTGGACCATAAACACCGTAATGGAAATGCAGCGTCAGCTCGATATGGGAGTACACGGAATTATCACCGACTATCCGGATAGTGCTGCTGTTCTGAGATGATTCGATTACAGGTTCACTAATTATTGAGAAATCCCTGAAATCTCTTCGACCACATCTGCAATAGAGTGCCATGAACCATCGGCTTCGATATCCGGAAGGTGTCCATCATCCCTGAGTTTTTCGGTTACGCCGGGGCTTCCGGATATTAGCTTATAGTGATCAAAATTCAGTTCCGGAAATGCGGTTTTAATCCTGGTAATTGAAGAACGGTTATGAAACAGGATTGCATCCAGATTTGCCTTTGATACTCTTTCGCGGTACTCACTCAGCAGAACTTCAGAAATAGTGATCTCCCTGCAAACTGTAAATTCAGAAACCGGCATTTCGAGCTCTTTTAATAGACCCGGCATCTCTTCCGTTTTGCTATCTGTGGTTGGATATAGGGTACTGCCCTGTTTGGAGATTCGAAGCATAAACTCCAAAACATCAATCGGCTTTCCACTCTCCCTGAAAAGTACGGCAGGGATTTTTTCCCTTTCCAGAAATTCGGAGGTTGGTTTATCAACTGCCAGATTAATCCGGTTCTGTACATTCAAAAGCAGATCATTCTGTTGCATCCATTCAACGAAGTAGCGCGCATTTCTGAGGCTGCCGTGAATAATAAAGGTAAAGTCTTCCAGGGTGTTTTTAACAATTCGGCTCTCTTCGGAGTTTTGATGGGCTTTGAAGTGCTGCAGGGGCAACTGCAGGAGCTTACTCATGTCCGTTACAGCCGGGAGCGTAGCAGCACTATCGGGGTCTGCAGTGAATAAAATGGTTTGAGTCATGAAAGAAAAGGTTCAAGCTTAAAAAGAGTAGCCGATGCCGGCGTAAATACGGTTAGCTTCATCCGAAAAGCCGAAATCCACACGTAAAATAAAATCGGGATTGAGCAGCGAAATTGCGGTTCCAAAACCATAAGATTGTTTCCAATCCCCAAAAAATTGGTTAGAGTCGTTTTCTGAAAATACTCTTCCGGTGTCCCAAAAAAGTTGTCCTCCAAATCTGATCTCATCCTCAAAAAAAGATAATAGCCACATCCTGGCCTCCACTATATTGAGGATAGAGCTGTCGCCCCGGAATCGGTTCAGATGATATCCTCTCAATCCTTGTTCATTCCCAAGTGTTGATAAAGCCCAAAACGGTGCTTCACCTACTATATGTTCAGCCCGTGCTTTGTGTGCAATAATCACGTTTGGAAGTATTTCAATGTAGTGGCGAAGTTCCAGCCATACATCAGAAAAATTACTATCGCTGCCTAAAATGGAGTGGCTTACACCTATCCCCGCTTCATAGCGAAATCCCTCGGTTGGATTAAACTCACTGTCTCTGTCGTCGGCAATAAACCCAAGTCCCAATTTATTTACCCATCCATTTGAATGGATACCGGGAAGAGCCTCTTCAAACAGTGAATTTTCTTCTGTTTGTGAGGCGTCAAGATATGACACCTTCAAATCGGAAAACAGATCCAGGTTTCCATCTATTCCAAATTCAGCGAGCGTTTTTCGTCCGCGATACTTTAAATCAATCTGCCTCTGTTCATAAAAGAAAAAATCTTCATTATAGAGTTCATCCGAAAAGATTTGATTGTTGCCGACTCCAAAATAGTGGCTGACTTTAGACCGGAATAGCAGAAAAGAAATTGTACTTCGAATATCGGTTTGGAATGTCTGGGTTCGGTCGAGTGTAACTCCGGCTGCCAGATCTCCTTTTAATGATCCTGAAATATCAATTTTTCCATTACTCAGAAAGGGTTGGCGGGAATTCTCTCCGTAATTAATTCTCTGCAGCAATATGCCACCAAAAAGGCTGGTATCGGATGTATATCCCAAGATGGGTAAAACTGAATATTGTGTCTTTGATTCTTCAGGGGTAATATCAGGAGGAAACACCTGTGCAGATACATATGTGAACTGCAATAAACAGATAAAAATGGCAGAAAGCAGACGATAACAGTTTTTTCGCATTCTTTAATATAATGAACTCGGTAAACGGATTTCCAGTATAGATTTAATAGTTTCACTTTTTCTATAATCAAAACCGCGTGCCCGCCGAATTGTTTCATCGATTTTGAGTTGAAATATAAATAACACCAAAAAAAAAGGTCCTGCCTTTTAGAGCAGAACCTTTCTCATTAACCAAAAAACTGAAATTAGATAGCGTCCTCTAATTTCTCGTAATCATAACCTTCTGCCTTACTCATCTCCTGAGCAGCAAGGGTAAGAAGTATTCCATAAATCACTTTAGAACTCACATCAGCTACAGTGTAAGTGATGTGACGCCCTACAACCAGTGCTTCACTGAAGACAGGCTCGAGGGTAAAGGTGAGATACGGCATTAAGTATGCACCGGGATATAGCATCCATGAGAACAGGAACAGGGTCCAGATTGCACCAATATATTTTTGAGCTTTTGGTGGTGCTCCCTCTTTTCCTTCTGTAATTACTTTCCTCATCAAATAGAGGATGTGAAAGAAGAATATGGTAGAGATAGTACCCCATACAAAGAAAAGTGTCGGATTTGTTACTTCATAAAACTGACCTACGTAGCCGGTAAGAATCATTGCAGCACCTGAAAACCAGAATCCATTTCTGATTGAGTTGAAGTCACTCTTTGTTAGAGTTACAACAAAAAGAATCTGAAAAAGAAGCATCGGTACGTCAATAAGCCAGTTCAGATAACGGTATCCGTTATTGAAAAGGTCATTGCCATCGCCAAGCATATAGCGCGCCGACTCAGCATCGTAGACCATTGCTCCGGTCCAGTTTTGCTGTTGTACCAGTAACAGCAAAAATGCCGATACCATAACAACCACAGAAAGCACAGATGATATCCTGTATTTGGGTGCAACCGTTTTCATTGTTAATACGAAGTAGAGCAACCCCGCCAGCATAATGGCATATCCAAGCGTAAGTACGTGAGCTGACATTTGATATGCCATCTCCGAAAAGCCGGACTCCAATCCTACATAGTTTTCGAAAGTTGCGTTGCCTAAAGAATCAATTAGATCCATAATGTTTGATAGATTAATTAAGGTTTGATCAAACGTTGATTTTATTTCAACGATGACTTAACACTCCGGCAACACCCAAAGTTCATTCTATACAGACTTTTACCTTATATTTTGCAAGCCATTGGCTGGTAGTATTTTAAGATTTAGCACCAGATTATTCTGGTTGTTAAATTGTCTCATATTTACGGATTACACCACTTTTTTAGTTATAAAACTGCGAAATAGTCACCCTTATATTGCATCAAATCTTATGATTTATTATATCAGGTATACGCTTTTCTAATCACAAGTAAAATAATTGGAGGGTAGTATGCTAACCAGATTAATATTAATAATATCAGCCGTATGTCTATTTATTTTATCCCCTTCGGATGGATTTTCACAAACTGAACCGGTTGAGATCGAAAAAACTGTATACGGTGTTGGTTTCCAGGGAACATTTCCAGCTTCAGGGTTGAGTGGGATGATGGATTTAACAGATGAATTTACGGTGCAGGCAATCGTCGGGTTTTTCGGAAATTTAAACACCTTTGCCGGACGTGGACTCTATAAGTTCCAAAAAGAAGATTTTTGGGATTTATATGGCTATGGTATGATCGGGGCATGGAACTATAGTTTCGCTTCACAATCTGAAACCGTTTTGGGGCTTGGCCTTGGTGCAGGGGTGCAATATGACTGGCGGGCTTTCAATGATGAACTGCCCCCCATTTTCTTCAACCTGGAACTGGGCATAGGGTTTGTTGATTTCAAAGAAGTTAACTACAATTTTTCTACATTCATGATTGGTGCAGGGGTTCACTATCGTTTTTGAACAAACGAATTAGCGGCTGTTTCTCAATTAACCGGCCGCGTTTTCGTCTCCCCTTAGCCTGATAGTCATTCCCTTTAAAAAATAGCGCAGTATTTGATCACCGCATGGACGATAGTTCTTATGGTCCTCTTTACGGAAAAGTGCGTTTAATTCCGGGGCATTAATCGAGAATCCGGCGGATTCAAGAATTTTTTGAATCTCATCCTCCCGGAGCTTGAATGCTACCCTTAGCTTCTTCAATACAATGTTATTGGTAACCGGAATCTGAATAGGCTGCGGCGGGTGTTTATCACTTTTCCCTCTTTTGTAATAGATCAATCCGTCCAGAAAATGGGCCGTCAATTCATGGCTTGCATCCGGGCCTTCTCCATCCTGATCATCAAATATTGCGGCAATCTCTTCACGGGTTGCCCTGTACCCTGAAAGCTTTAAGATCTCAGCAATCTTTGCATCGTTCACATCCATCATATAGCGAATGCTCTGTATCACATCGTTATTTCTCATAGTTACCTGTTTTTTTCTGTGTAATCGTTCGGATTTCTATCCCATCCACCTGAGCGGATCCAGCTTATAGAAGTTGTTCAGCATTCTGTAAAGGTCGGGGTTTTCGCGGTGCAATTCATCCGGTTTCTCAAAAAAGGCCTCCGTTGCCACAGAAAAGAGTTCTGCAGGGTTTTGTGCACCATAGAGATCCAGGGCTGATTTACGCCTTTCATAAGCACGTCTTTGCAGTTTACGAAATGAACCGGCCATAATGTGTGTCCACTCATCATCTCTCAATGGCTTGCCCTCTTCATCAATACCTGCTGTTAGGCCGTACCGGTCGTCCAGAAGATGAGAAAATTCATGGTAGATCAAATTCTGTCCATCATCGCTTTCATAAAGGTTCTCTTCAATATCCGACCATGAAAGTACAATATTTCCTGCACCCCAATACTCGCCCTTTCGATGTTCATAGCCCTCAGTGATAACACCTCCTTCGCCCTCTTCATACACCGGTGCCATGTAGTCATCAGGATAAACCAGGATGGACTGTAAGCCTGAATAGTAGTCGGCCGTCTCTTCAAGAATCAACACGGATGCATAAGCGGCGATAACGGTTTTTATCTGATCGGTAATCGTGAGGCCGCCGCAACCTTCAAATCGCTTTTCATCCAGAAAGATAACCATCCTCTTTTTCAGCGTTTCCCTGTAATGCTGAGGTAATTTCCTGTAAACCGGCACTTTACTTTCAAGAATTTTCAGACGGTTTTCCGGGAATGGTTGACGCAGCAGCCATTTTCGTTTAAAGAATTGGTAAATGGGCATATTATGGAGATAGTGTTATGCGGGCGAATGTTCTTTACAGTGAACCTTCATTTTCAAGCAGTTCAAGCGTTTCGATAGCGTGGCGCATGTGAGGAATGAAAATACTTCCTCCCACTACCAGGGCAATATTCAGCGCGTCTATAATCTCCTCTTTGGTAGAACCCGTTTTTACGCATTGCTCCAGATGATAGTCGATACAGTCGTTACACCTCAATACGGCTGAGGCAACCAGGCCAAGCAGCTCTTTTGTTTTTGTCGGAAGTGCCCCCTCTTTGTATGTATTGCTGTCCAGATTGAAAAAACGTTTGACGCCCAGGTGATTCAAATCCAGAATCTTTTCATTCATTATCTGGCGCTGATTTCGAAATTGTTCAAGTCGATTTGTTTTTGATGACATATTCTTATTCATTGTTGCAGTTAGTACATTAAAGAAAGACGGTTAAATCTCAACATCAAGATAACACTTTCATTACGTGTTTTTCAGACGCAACTCACATAAACATAAACTGGTGGCTATGGGCGACAGCATGGCCCAGGGCTTTAAAAATGGCGGTGTATTCAGAACAGACCTGAGTTTTCCTGCTTTTCTCGCCCGATCTATGGGAAACGGTATTACTTTTGAGAAACCCTCCTTTTCTGCCCAGGCCGGTATTCCGATAAATATTGAGGTTCTCATTCGGGGCCTTGAAGAAGAGCTTGGCAGCGAGGTTACCGTTTGGAACTCGGTGCAGGCCAGCCGATATGTATTTCAAACTCTAAAAAGAATCAAATCGTATTGGGAGGGAAAACTCAAACCTCTCAACATAGAAAGAGATACACCCTTCCATAACCAGGCTATCTGGGGATTTTCTATCAGCGACTGCTGGCTGATTGATGAAGCTTACAGCCGTAATCATATTCTTGACAATAAACCGAGATATTCAGTTTTCAGTGTTCTGCCGGATCATGCCATGTACACCACCGCACGAATGGTACTGAACCCATCATTTGATCAGGCACTGGAGCACCGTTCCATGGTGGATAATGTGATTGCTCTCCAGGCTGACGGCGGTATCGAAAATCTTATAATTTGTATCGGCCATAATAATATTGTTGGTGCTGCAACCAAACTTAGCATCCAATTTTCTGAGAAATCCGATCTTAACGCCCCCTTCAGCAAAAGAACATGCACTGTTTTTCGTCCGGAACATTTCAAAATGGAACTTCGAAAACTTTATCAAAATTTTGACGGACTGAATATCAAACGGGTTTTTGTACCCACAATACCCTATATCACAATACCACCGGCTATTCGCGGTGTGAATCTGGACCGGTCAATGCCAAAAGATGGCTATTACGATTATTATGCTCGATTCTGGATTTGGGATGAGGATTTTGATCCGGAAAAGCACCCCCATCTCACCCGGCAAGAGGCCATTTTACTCGACCAGATAGTGGATGAGTATAACCATATCATCTATAAGCTGGCCGATGAGTTTGGTTTTCATGTAGTACCGGTAGACCGTTATGTACGAGCAGCGGCAAGAAGAAGACATGTTGATGATCTGGTTACACCGTTCCCGAAAGATTTTATAAAATCCCTGAAAACTAATCCCAAAACCGAATTTTTGGTCGATAAAAAGGGAATGCCAAGAATTTCAACAGACTACATGCGCCTGGATAGTGAAACCGGAAAAATAGATCGTGGCGGTATTTTCAGCCTCGACGGGCTGCACCCATCCACGATCGGCTACGGACTGATCGCAAATCTCTACAAAATGTCGATGGAAAAGCATGGCGTCCGATTTGAAAAGCCAATCGATTGGGATTTTGTGATAGAGAACGAAACCCTTGTTACAGATCCTCCTATGCTCATGCACGATCTGCGGCTTCTTTTGCGCTTCCTCGCGCTGGGCAGGCAGGAAAGAGTCATGTTATTTGGTAAAAGCATAATTCAACAGGTCGTGGAAGTGTTCTCATCACGGCCTGAGGTTTGATTTTATCTTATCGTGAGTTTACACATATAAATGGAGATTCTTTGGTATAGCCATCCCTACTGCGGGGCGACCCAAGCCAGAAAAACACTGACTGGGGCCTCAGAATGACAATGACCGTTTCAAGAAAAAAGGACAGGCGAGGCAAAGCGGTCGGCTTTGCCTCGACTGTCCTTTCCTCCTATTTAAAACCATGTCATGCTGACGAATCCCGACAATGCTTTTTCAGTCGGGATGAGGAAGTAACTCCTTTTTCTATATCAAAATCTGTCCAAACGATAGCCTTCGTTGTATATCAAACTCACGTTAGAAGGATACTGCAACAGAATCTAACCCTCATCCGATAATTCTCTCAGCCAGTTTCAACCCGTTCTTAATACAGTCGGGAACCGATACGCCCTTTCTGAAATTACCGGCCAGGTGCAGGCTGCTGTTTCTGTTTTCAATATCTGACAGCGTTTCCAGAATCTCATCGTACCCCACATGATAACCGGGTATAGAGTTGGGCCAAAATACATGGTCTTTAAACACGGCCTCTCCCTTTAAACCAATCAAATCTTTTAACTCCAGTTCAATCATTTTGATCATCTGCTCACTATCCATAGATGCCAGCTCGGGTTGCCTGCCACCTCCAACAAAAACAGTGAGTAGATGGCAATCGTCCGGTGCCCGACCCTTGAATAGAGTACTTGAAAAAAGGGCCCCTAAAATATCCCTGCGCTCTTTTTCGGGTACCAGAAATCCAAATCCATCCAGAGGATGTTCAATGTGATCCTTCATATATCCCAGCAACATGACGGAGAGTGCCGGATAGTTTACTTTTTGCAGCGTGTTAAACTCTGCTTCATCCATCGGAATCAATGATCTGTTCCATTTATGTGTGGGAATATTTAAAATTACTTGGTCAAATGGCCCAAAATCGCCCATTTGGGTTTGAATGATCCACTCTCCATCTCTCTTTTCAATCATTTTCACCTCATGATTCAAATGAAGATTCTTTAAACCTTTGGCAATGGTCAACGGAAGCTGTTGCATTCCCTGCCTGAATGAGATCAGTTCCCGGTCTGTACTGTCTCTTTCTTTTCTCTTCTTTGCCCCTGCAATCTGCCCCCAGATAAGCGAGCCGTAATCGGCCTCCAGTTCGTCCATCACAGGTAAGGTATGCCGCAGGGATAAATTCTCGGGCCGATTCGCATAGATACCTGCCACAAACGGATTGATGGCATAATCGAGAAACTCTTTGCCCAGTCTGCGTTCAGCAAAACCCGCTATGGTTTGATCCCTGTTTTTATTTCGTGTAATCAACGGCTCTGCGACAATCCTGAGCTTTGCCGATACGGAAAAAAGTGGCGTTGAAACGGCAGAAATAAGCGAGTATGGTAACGCCTGCAGTTCACCGTGTTTAACAATAAATCTCTTTTCGGCATCCGGATTGGCAGTTACTTTTTCACCCGCCAGGCCAATCTCTTCAATAAAGCCGGCAACTACCGCATCTTTCAGGAGCAGTGTATTGGGCCCGTATTCGATCTGCCAGCCACTCTTTCGCACCGTCTTAATGGAACCGCCCGGCTCACCCTTTCTCTCAAAGAGAGTTACATCAAAATTACTGTTCTGAAGTTTATAAGCGGCTGTTAAGCCTGTAATTCCGGCTCCTATAACTGCTATTTTATTATTGTTCATGCTTTTACTTAATCTGGGGCAATTCTTAATACAGGAAGATATTATTTAGATCTCATCTAAATAAGTGTTGACTCTATTTTCAGACCACCTTAAATTAGACTCAGTCTAAATAAAGAAGCCGTCTAATTAACTCTGACAAATGATCTTCCATAAGGTATTCAAAATAGCCACTTTTTGTTTCATATCATTGCTGCTAAGCAATTCACTTTTCGCTAACCAGGGCAATACAGCAGAGAGCGACACCACAAATACAATTGATCAGCTTATACTGGATCGTATAACCGTAGTGGGGAACCCCGTTTGGATGAGCCGCATTCCGGGAGCGGCCAGTTATGTAAGCGCTCAACAGCTTCAGAAACAAAACTACACGGATATTAACCGAATCCTGAGAACTATAAGCGGAATCAATATCCAGGAAGAAGATGGCTTTGGCCTGAGACCCAATATAGGACTGCGAGGTGCCGGTGTTGAACGAAGTACCAAAGTTAATATTATGGAAGACGGTATTTTGGTGGCTCCCGCCCCATACTCTGCTCCCGCTGCTTACTATTTTCCAAACATGGGCAGAATCAGTTCAGTAGAGGTTCGTAAAGGTTCATCACAAATTAAATACGGACCCAACTCTACCGGAGGAGCCATCAATCTGATCTCTACACCGATACCAACTGAATTAAGCGGCAAGGCTGAAGTGAGCGTGGGTGAACGAAGTGCAAATAAACTCTATGCCAATTTCGGAAACAGAACAGGAAGATTCGGTTACCTCGTTGAGGTTCTCCAAATGGGAGATGACGGTTTTAAAAAGCTCGACAACGGTGGTAATACCGGATACATACTCAGAGATATTACGGGTAAATTTATGGTACGCTCGGCCGATAATGCATCCATCTATCAGCGGCTTGAATTTAAAGTGGGTTACCATGAGGAGACCTCTGATGAAACCTACCTGGGCCTGACCCGTGGCGATTTTGAAAACTCACCTTTGAGACGTTATGCCGCTTCGCAGGTTGACCAAATAAATGTGGACCAGTTTCAGTTCTCTGCCCGCCACTTTGCCATTTTCTCCGACAACGTAGACCTTACAACAACCCTGTACCGGCAAAATGTGACGCGGGCGTGGTATAAACTCCACGACCTCGATACCTCTGTGCCAACGGTGAACAACGGCAATCTGAGTACTATTCTTGGCAATCCTGATGCCAACCCGGTTGAGATGGGATACCTGAGAGGTGAAACCAGCCCTGACAATGCGCTGAATGTTCGAAATAATAGCCGTGAGTACTATTCTCAGGGAATTCAATCCCTTCTTGGCGTTAATTTCGACATCAACAGTGCGAAAAATCAGTTGGAGTTTGGCGTGCGCCTGCATCAGGATGAAGAAGATCGCTTTCAGGAACAGGATGGGTATCGCATGCAAGACGGCGTAATGATCTTAACCCGGGCAGGCGTTCCGGGTACTCAGGCAAATCGTGTTGGATCGGCAACGGCACTCTCTATATTTGTACAAAATAAAATTGAGCTCGAACGCTGGACATTTAAGCCGGGATTGCGGTATGAAAACATCTGGTTCACAAACAGAAATTACGGCAGCAGTGATCTTGAGCGAACCGGCTCAAACCTGAACGAGACCAAATATACAACCAATGTTATTATTCCGGGTATTGGCGTTACATTTCAGGCAACCGATAATCTCACGCTTATCTCAGGCATACACCGTGGATTCTCTCCTCCAAGCCCGGGCTCATCAAGTGAGACCGTATCAGAATCAAGTATAAACTATGAGCTCGGTGCACGGCTTGCGAATCATCTATTTCAGGCTGAAATTATTGGGTTTTATAATGACTACAGCAATTTACTCGGCTCTGACCTTGCAGCCGGTGGCGGAGGCGGAAGCACCGCACAATTTAATGCAGGAGAAGTGGAAGTTTATGGACTCGAAGTATCTGCCATTCTTAATTTTGCAGAGTTGTTGAATCTGAGTACCGTCTCACTTCCGTTTAATGCGAATTACACCTTTACCAGCGCTACCTTTCAATCCGAATTTGCAAGCAACTTTGGCCCATGGGGCAGTGTTACAAAGGGAGATGAAATCCCCTTTATACCAAAGCACCAGTTTAATGCCGGAATTTCACTTGATTATAAAAATTTCAGCACTCACCTGAACTCTGTTTACTCACCCCAAGTCAGAACACTTGCCGGGCAAGGCGCTATCCAGGAACAGTTCAGTACCGACAGCTATTTCCTGCTTGATCTTAGCTCTTCATACGGTGTTACATCCAGTATTGACATCTTTATGAATGTCAGAAACATACTGAATAATACCTACATCGTCTCCGACAGGCCCTCCGGAGTTCGGCCGGGACTGCCCAGAACGGTTATGGGCGGTGTTCGCTACACGCTTTAAATCCATAACTACCCATACAACACTTCTCTGTCCGATGTACCGGATAGAGAAGTTTCTATATCTGCCTTTCTAAATTTAAATGTTGTGATTACATTTAGACCCCCATTTAAAATGAATTGAAGCATGAGAATATCAGTATTAGGTTGTGGATGGCTGGGCTTTCCACTGGCTCAGCATTTGCTAAAAAAAGATTTCGACGTAAAGGGATCTACCACATCAAAAGATAAATTACCCCAAATCAGTCAGGCCGGCATAGATTCTTACTTAATAGAGCTGCCCACATCTCTGACAGATCCGAACATTGACTCTTTTTGGAATACAGACATTCTGTTTTTAAATATCCCTCCGGGTCGTGGCAATAAAAATGTGCTTACGGAGTATCCGGAAATGGTGCAGGGTGTCGTGAATAGAGTTAAACAGAATCCTGATACCTGGATCATTTTTGCAAGCTCAACCTCCGTCTATAGCGAAACCGGTGGAATTACTTCAGAAGATGATGCAAAGCCCGGCACGGCATCCCGCCCATCCGGAGAGGCGATTTTAGCCTCTGAAGCCATACTCAGAGAGAGCGACATGGATTACACTATTCTTCGCTTTGGTGGCCTCTACGGCTACGGCAGGCACCCCGTTAATCACCTGAGCGGAAAACAGAACCTGAAATCACCCTGCAAGCCTGTAAACCTTGTCCACCAATCTGACTGCGTGCGGGTTGTGGATGAAATTATCCAACAAAAGAGGTTAAATAAGATATACAATGTAGTTTCAGACGGGCATCCCCCAAGAAAAGAGTTTTACCGGTCTGCAGCCAAACATTTCAATCTGCCACTGCCTCAATTCGGCCCTCCCGAAGGCATTCAGTACCGGGTTGTTTCCAATCAAAAACTGAAGAATGATCTGAATTTCAGTTTTTCCTACCCCAACCCCATGGACCACACACCATGATTTTTTTATGGGGGTAGCCGGGAAGTTTGATCAAGCTGTTTTAGGAGTGTCCCTCCCTTCCCACATAGTGATCCCTTACGGGAGAAGCTATCGAGTAGATACATTTTTTAAAAATTGCAAAAAATGAACTAAGACGAAATTTTACATATATGAATGGAGATTCTTCGACCCCAGCCACAAAAACACTGGCTGGGGCTTAAGAAAGACAATGACCGTTTGAAGAAAAAAAGGGCAGGCAAGCCATCGGCTTTGGCTTGCCTGCCCTTTCCTCTTAATTGAAACCATGTCATGCTGACAAATCCCGACAATGCTTTTCTGTCGGGATGCGGAAGTATCTCCCTTTTCTATATCAAAATGTGTACACACGGTAGCTTACACAGGAGGGTTTATCTTTTGAACACGAAGTGCTCATTTTCTGAACGCGTAGCGATACGTAATAATTAGCATTAAAAAATCGAACTCAGGTTATCACGCCTCAACAACATAGATATTCACGGCGATATTATAGCCTATGGTCATCTCACCGCCCTCCATCTGAAGTTTTATGGGTCCATCAAACGGCTCTCTGTGTAAAATTTTTACTTTAACACCCGGAATGAGCCCCTGTTTTTCAAGGTATCTTAGCAGATCAGGACTCTGATCTTTAACTCTCTGAATAATATAGGAGCGGTTTTGGGGGACGTCGATTAGCGGGTAGTATTTAAGAACCGGCATTTTCCCATCCTTGGTTGGGATCGGGTCTCCATGTGGGTCAAAGTTGGGATGGTCCAGCATTTCGGCAATTTTATCCTCAAACTGTTCAGAGATATGATGCTCCAGTTTTTCAGCCTCATCATGAACTTCATCCCACGAATATCCCATCATCTCTTTCAAATAGAGCTCCAGTAAGCGGTGATGACGAATAATTTCAAGTGCAATTTTCTCTCCCGAATCGGTTAGTTTCGCCCCGTAATATGACTCGTAATGAACCAGGCCCATCTCTGAAAGTCGTTTTACCATATTGGTAACCGATGCACTTGCAACACCCATCTCCCCTGCAAGCCTTGAGGTTGAAACCCCTCCCTCCTGTTCATTCTCCAGTTTATAGATAGCTTTCAAATAATCTTCAACAGATTGGCTTCTCGACATTGGTTTTACTAAAAAAGAGTTTTCATTTCCAGGTTCAGGCTTTATTGGCTTGAATATTCCTGAAATGATTGATTTAAAAAGGCATCACTACCCACAAAATTCAGAAGTTTTGAGAATGTTTCCGATTCAATATAACCGGGTTGTAAGCCAAGTATACTTCCCTCATGATTTAGAAAATAGGTGGTCGGAATACTCTCGTTGTCAAGGGCCCTGGCGAATTGAGCTTCAGTCATTTCGTTGCCCAGGTAGTTCACCATGTTCTCCGATTCCACATTAATTTTGACCCAAATAAAATGATTTGAAATGGCGTCAACAACCTCTTCGTTTTTATAAACATCTGAATGCATTCGCTGGCAGTACGGACACCACTCTGCATAGACATCTACCAGAATTTTTTTACCGGTTTCAGGCGCCAGTTTCAGCGCCTCTTCAAGAGATACGGGTTCAGTTTCCGTCTGCTGGCCCGTGGCTGAGTTACAGGTTACTACCAAAAAGGCCAGGAGTGAAATAAAAATGTATTTTGCTTTCATAAGTGGTAAAATAACGAACTTATAGCTAATTATTATCTCTTCTTTATAATTAACATGGTCATGTCATCGTGTTGATTTGAGTTCTCACCAAAATCATTCAGGTCTTTTAAAATCTTTTCAAGTAACGCTTCAGCAGATAGTGCATTGTTACGAATAATTATCTTATGAAGCCGTTCATCTCCGTAAAACGAGTCCATATTGTTGGTAGCTTCAACTACCCCATCTGTAAACATAATTAAGAGATCATTTTTTTGAAACTCGATACTCTGTTCGGAGATATTTTTCGAAAAAACATCACCATTTGCCATACCAAGCCCAATGCCCTGGGGTCTGTATTCGTGCAGCTTTTCCTCCTTGCTGTTGAAATAGAGAAGCGGATTGTGCCCGGCCCTTGAAAACTTAAAGATATTTGTTTTCAAATCCACCACTCCAAAAATCAGAGATACAAACGTTCCCCTTTTAGCATTTCTTCGAAAGAGATTGTTTGTTTTCGTCAACACTTCAATTGTGGATTTAAACTCTTCACAAATGGCATGGAGTACTCCTTTGGTGAACGTCATATAAAATGCAGCCTGAATACCCTTCCCGCTTACATCTCCTATGGCAACGGCAAGCCGGTCACCATCCAGTTCAATAAAGTCGTAGTAATCGCCACCGGTTTCATGGGCAGGTTTACAAATCGCCGCAATATCGAGGCCGGGGAAGTTGGGCGTGCTCTCGGGCAGAAAAGATTGCTGAACGGTTCTGGCAATTTGAAGCTCCTGTTTTATTCGCTCTTCCTGGGCTAAATCTTCGATATACTCAGGTACAAATGAAGGGAGTTCCTGAAGAGATTTACCCTTCCAGATAGAGTAAGCGCCAAATGTAAAACCGGCAAATATGGTCAATATATGGGTATAAAAAATGGGACTGTCGGGAGATGGATCCATCAGCCAGCCCGATGCCGAATAGAGTGTACCGGCTGTAAAAAAGAGCGTTATAAAAACCGTCAAATAATCTTCAATTACATAGATTAATCCGGCAATTAAACCAACTGAGCCCAATATGATAAGCTCGTTGCCCAGTGGCCCCATATTGATTGCGAATGGATTGACCAGTGCAAAGATCACAACACAGACCAAAATGGATACAGTGGCAAACTTGCTAATATTACGCAGCTGCCCTAAAAAGATCAGGAAAATGGCCTGAGAAATGATAAAGTACCAAACCAGGTTATTGAGTACCATCACAATATTTGGCAGGTATCGCTCATCACCAAAAAAAGTAGATTCAAGCGAAATGAAACCCCCCGGTAAAGTGAAGAGCAGAAGTGCCCAAACTGCAACAATTATAAAAGAGTATGAGATTCCCCTGATAAACGTCAACCCAACCGGGCGGGTTATAAAATATCCCGTTCGAATCAGATCAACCGTACGAAGCTTATCAGGCCAGTGCTGACGTGTAATGGAATCGGCAATAGATGTGACCAGGAAATAGAGAACCGAAGTGAATGCCGCAACAACACCGACAACCAGGAAGAGGGTCAGAATAAAGGAGATGTTCAACTCACCAAAAGAGTTCAGATACTGAAACAGCATCTCCATTACCGTCATGAATGGGAAGATGAATCCGGCCAATACCGCAAACAATATGGCCGCTCTCATATCAATAAGCCTCATTCTGAATCGAATAAAAACCATTATAAGTACCCAAAAGACAGCCAGTAAAATCAGTCCGTTGCGCACATTCGATTTTAACTCCGACATATTTATGCTGCCCTTCTCATCCTCCCTGAAAGAGTATTCAAACGAAGTCAGGGTTCCTGTGGGCAACACCGTTACAGCCAACTCCGCATATTGGCGCACAGGAGCGTCGCTCTTTATAAATGTTATTCTCGCCGCATCAATATTATCTATCGCGACTTTTTCTGAGCCGGTTATCACAAATTCATCAGCCGGCCATGATGAGTGTATTACATGGTAACGAGCCATCTGCTCGGCGATATTTCTGCCCAGATCGATTCTTTCAGACAGATTTACACCATTGTTGAAATTATTTTGGTGTTCATTCTCCACAAATGTAAATACGAGCCTTTCATAGATCGTTGTATCAATCGGTGCTTCAATAATGGGTACCGTATCAAGGGCAAAGGATAGTGCCTCTATATCGACACTGGGTTGAGGCAGCAGGTTAAATTCGTTGTACATCCCCAAAAGCTCCCCTTTCTCGTCCAGATGGATCTGAATCGTCCGGGCTTGTCTCCCCCCAATATTGATCATATCCTGCGGCAGTGGTTCAATATTAAACCTCGATTCCCAATAAAATACAGGGTACAGACTTCGGTTCAGCTCAGCTGCATAGAATTCATTGAAGTCGGTTTGATGCTGCAGCGAATCGAGCAGAGCCTGGTTGACCCTGTAACGGGTAAAAGGCTGCAGATCTGAACTGTAACCCATGGTTAGCAGTCTTTGATTTGACTGTTCAGCGGCCATAGTCTCCCCAAGGCCGGAATCAGCCATGCTGAGCGGATGGAATTCGGAGTAGAGCCAAAAGAAGAGACTTAAAGCCAAAACACCGGCAATTACCAATCCCCAGTCCCTTTTTGTTGTGTCGCTGAACGTAGTCAAATCTATTTATTAATTCGGTACACTTTTTTCTGATTAGATGTTTAGCTTACATCGATAATGAACCGATAAAGTTTCAAATTTTTTAGCTTTATAAAAAACTATATCTAACCTTATTTTATGTGTTTAACAGTTTTTGCTTATAAAGTGCATCCCGACTACCCGCTTATTTTCGCCTCAAACCGGGATGAGTTTTATGACCGCCCTGCCAGCCCGGCTACCTTTTGGTACGACCATCCCTCACTTCTGGCCGGCCGCGACCTGAAAGCAGGAGGAACCTGGCTGGGTATTACCCGGGACTATAGGTTCGCCGCGATCACAAATTACAGAGACATTTCCGGCATCAAAAAAAATGCGCCGAGCAGGGGCGACATCATTACAAACTATATCTCTTCCAATTTGGCAACCCCGGAGTTTTTGAGCTTATTAAAAAAAAGCGCAGATTCCTATAACGGTTTCAATTTGATTGCCGGTGATGTGAATGATCTTTGGTACTACACCAATCAAAAAGATGATCCGGTACAAATAGAGCCCGGCTATCACACATTGAGCAACGCCTTTCTCGATACCCCATGGCCAAAAACCGAAAAGGCTCTTTCTGAATTTAAAACTGTAATCAATGAGCACGGGCCGGAAGAAAACAGGATCTTTGAGCTGCTGCAAAACACAGAACGCTATCCGGATGAATCCCTTCCATCCACCGGTCTTTCTCCTGAAATGGAGCGGGTAGTATCTTCGATATTTATTACTTCAGAAAACTATGGTACCCGCTGTTCAACTGTTATCTGTTCCAACCCGGATGCCGATACAACCTTTACCGAAATAACCTACAAGAAAGGAGAAGTTGAAATCGATAAAACCGTTCGTTACCGGTTTTGATGCTGTGAGACCGTTTTTTTTCTGATTGTCATTAGAGCCATAACCACTACGACCAACACTGCACCTGATATAAAAACCACTTCATGGAGCAGAAGGTCAGATCTAGTGAGAGCAAGATTCATCGAACTCATCCAGCGCACTATCGCGAATAGAACCACGAGAATCAGGGCTGCTGCCAGCACAGACCGATGTTTTGAGCGCTCTCCAAGTTTACCGGTTGCTCTCTTATAGAGCTGATGATTAAACGTATAAATCCGGTCCCAGTTCAAAAAAAGAGCATAAGCCAGAAAATTTGGCAAAAATGCAATATTCAAACTCATCATTGTTGAAAAGTGAAACAGTACTGCAAAACATAGAAATATTCTGAACCACTTCAACTTGAAAACCGACACTAAAAATCCCACCTCAAAAAGAATGGTTGCCCAGTCGAGAAACTCCCAAAAAATTACATTGTCGAACTGAACGAAGAATGCCGCAAGAAGGTCCTGCCGCTCCTTTACGAAAAATTGATTCAATAAGTGCCCATAGGTAGCCTGGGTAGATGGATCTAACCAGCCACCCAGAATTTTTGGGAAACCGGCGGTGAACATCATAAACGCGATAAGGATTGCAATGAATAGAAGCGGCCAGGATTCAGGCTCACTATTTTTTGGCTCTTTTCGTATCGAATCGATTGAAAACCTGCCACCCCAATTACTGAAAGCCATTGCTGCCGGAACCACTGCAATCAAAATCTCATGATTGACTTTGCCAACACTAAAAATGAGGCCCTGTAGCAACAGAATACTCACTCCTGTTAGAATGGACGCCCATTTTGTGCGGTATCCGGCCAGCATTGCGATTAATGAGACCATCAAAATGGTGTGTATTGCCTGAAAAACAGCAAACGGAGGAAATTGATCAAGTATCATCATAGGGCCGGGGGGTGGCGAAAAAAAATCAGCCGGCATAGTCGACAACCAGGCGAAATGAAGCGCTCCTTCACCCGGTATCAAAAAGAATAGAATAAAAAGAGAGGAGAATATTCTCATTAATCCAAGCCCCTCAGCTGACACCCTACACCAATTTTCAATCCACTGATTGAGCAAGCCGCGGTTACTCATGATTATCGAAATATAGGGTTACCCGGAACTGTTCAACCGTAGAATCGGGCTGCATTTCCTTCATTTTACCGGCAAAAAACGATTTGGCATCAACGATATCAACCCGTTCAGGCCGTGACTCCAGAGCCCGGTATGCCTGTACTTGAATCCAGTTCTTCGCCTCTTGCGAGAGAGATTCAATCATGTCTGCATCACGAAAATGAGACCTCATAAACCCCGATATCTGAGATCGTGGCAGTTCCCCGAATAGCTCGTAGGGAAGGAGTTTTACAGGCTCATCCCGGTCCTCAGGGTAGACTTCAAAGTAGGTCTGATCGATTTCAAAACCACTCTCAAATACATAGACACTCTTAAAGCCGGGAAATACAAAAGCCGGCCAGGGTTCACTTTGCATTACTCCAATAATACCCACAAGACCGTACTGTACCGGAAGAATGATGAAAAGGGCAATAAAAATGAGCCGTTTGGTTTTCGATTTCATGTTCAGGTTATTTGCAGCTGAGATCTTTCTTTTCAACCCCACCAAATTAGTTATCTTTCTTTGATTCCAAAAAATTGATCCCCTTTTACTCAGAAAATATTCCGTTAGATGAGAAAAGTACTTCATTATAAAACGAACTACCTAAACAGTTCAGAAACATTTATCGACCGTCTTGTACGTAATCACAAGACCTTTAAACCGGCTGCTCTCTGCTACAGAAAAAGGGAATTTACAGAAGATTTGCAGGTATACTCGGTGCCCTCTGACATCATCACTGCTTTTTTAAATACAACGGCATTTCATCTGAATTTGCCTCTGCCCTACTACTACAGAGCCATCGAAGAGTGCAAACCGGACATTATTCATTCTCATTTTGGCTTTGATGCTGTAAAAATGATGCATGTGGCTCAGAAGATGAAAATCCCCCATATCATTAGCTTTTACGGGTCGGATGTTTCGAGACTACCCGGAGAGCTTGGATGGAAAAGGCGCTATGGTAAACTTGCTGAAATGGGATCTCATTTTATTGCGGCCTCTGAATTCATGAAAAATCAGCTAATTGAACTTGGTTTCCCTAAAGAGAGAATCAGTATTGTGAGATTTGGCGTAGATCTGAATAGTTCATCATTTAAAAAACAGTTCACTCTTACTCCCAAGATGATGATGGTGGGCCGAATGGTTGAAAAAAAAGGTTTTGAATATGCCATCAGGTCTATAAAACATTTAAAAGAGAGAGGAGTTCAGTCCGAATTAAACCTCTACGGTGATGGACCACTGAAGAGTTCTCTTAAAAAGTTAACCCATGAGCTGACGTTAAACGGATCAATAAAATTTCATGGATACCAGCCAATAAGTAAGATTCTGGATGCACATAACTCCCACTCAGTGCTATTGGCACCCAGTGTTACAGCCAGTGATGGCGATATGGAGGGACTACCAAATACCATACTGGAGGCAATGGCTAAAGGCACGCTGGTTTTGGCAACCCGGCATGCTGCCATACCGGAAGTAGTAAAAGATGAAAACTCCGGCTTTCTTGTAAATGAAAGAGACGCTAAAGCACTTGGCGATGTACTGGGAAAGATTTTTGAAAACGGCTATGATTTAAACACCATCCGGAATAATGCAAGACGCGTGGTAGAAAAGAAGTATTGTGTGGACAGAATGGTGGATGAATTGGAAACTGTTTATAATATGGCAATTGAAAACAGGAGATGAATGAACTTTTTAACTACACCTCATATCAGGATTAAGCATGCCGATTGGCCCTATATCCTTCAATCATTTCTGGTATACTTTTTACTGCTTACTGTTTCATATTTTCTTCTTAATCAGTTTTTGTTTTTTATCTCTTTAGCTGTTTTATCCATCTTCTTTATCATTATTACCCAGTTTCATCTCTACAGGGTACAGCAAAATGAGAGTGAATACTTACAATACAAAATTCAATGCCTCAACGAGCTTTATAAGCTGCTTCCCATGCGATCTCCCTTACCACCCATGACCGGCTGGGCGGCTACTCCCGAGCTCGCCATAACGGTTCAAAAAGTAGTTCAAAAATATAAACCCGATTTAATAGTAGAAACCGGAAGCGGTGTTACTACTTTAATTGCTGCATATTCACTTGAAAAGCATCATCCAGGCGGAAAAATCATCTCTTTGGATCACGATCCAGTGTATGCGAATAAGACGCGCGATGAAATTAAATTGCACTCCCTCTCCGACTGGGCAGAGGTCAGAACAGCTCCGCTCGAAAAAATGAAAATTGCTAAAAATGACTGGATCTGGTACTCCACTGAGGCAATTCATTTCCATCAGCCCATAGACCTGCTGGTGATAGACGGCCCCCCTGTTAAAACTCAGAAAAATGCCCGTTACCCTGCCCTGCCGGTTCTCTATCCATATTTGGCGAAAAAAGCTGTCATCATCATGCATGATACCGATCGAAGTTCAGAATCATCCATCTTAAAAAAATGGCTGGATGAGTATGATGATCTCACCATTCAAACCCTATATGGTGAGAAGGGGATCACGATTTTGGTGAGATCCGAGCGCAGCGATACCCGTGAAACAAAATACGGGTTAAAATAGCGTATGTTTGAGATATGGACCAATATAGGAGTGTCCCTCCTCCAACTGTAGGGACGAAGGCTATCGTGTGGACACATTTTTGAAATGGCAAATAGGCGGGCAGAAGTAGCGTCGCTCTACTCTTTACTCTTCAAAAACTTCATCATTATCCAGTCTTTGAACTTTCGC
>REDT01000060.1 GCA_007693295.1 Balneolaceae bacterium | reverse complement strand
TGAGGGACTTAAGTGATTTATGGTCTATGATTGAAGCTCAGCGCTGTAATTTATTCGAGGGGTAGAGGGAAAGACCAAACGGTGTTTGGATGTATCCCGGTAAAGGATGGATTATAAGACAGGGTTCGGGATTTATCTCTCGATTCTTTGGCTATGGACCGAAATCCCGCGAACCAACCCGGCCAGGAATAGTAACGGGCAAGATCAGAAAATGGAATTATATATTTAGCATTGTATTCTGAAAGGATCACCGGTAACATATTTCGATGCAGATTCTAAACATTCACATCAAAAAAAAAATCTCAATGAACCTGACCCATTACCTGCAAACAGACACCGAAAAAACCACGATTTTGATTCGTTTCCTTGTAGGGGTCGTATTTTTATCGGAAGGAGTTCAAAAATTTATGTATCCGGGCCTGCGGGGACCAGGGCGCTTTGAGGGGATCGGAATCCCGTTTCCGGAGTTTTCAGGCTATATGGTTGGTGGATTTGAAATCGTGTGCGGCCTCCTGGTACTGGCAGGGTTTTTGACGCGGTTTGCCTCCGCTCCGCTGATCGTGATTATGCTGGTTGCACTGTTCACCACCAAACTGCCTATTCTTCTGGGAACCGGGTTCTGGGGTTTCAACCTCCGCGAGCTGGAACATTACGGCCTGTTGAGTATGCTTCACGAATCGCGCAACGACATGGCGATGCTCATTGGCAGCATTTTTCTTTGGATCAGGGGCGGCGGGTATTGGTCGGTTGACCTGAAAATTTGGGGCAAACGAGATTAGATTTCCGCAGTGAAGGATCTTTAACCGGAGATCAGCGATTAACCGATCTCCGATTAAAGAATATTGTGGCCTTACAAACATTCCCCCTTCTCCCATGGGGATCCCTGCGAGGGAAGAGGGACTACTACTCGTGCCGATTGCATCCCCGAATGGATCGCAATCAGTAGTTTTACTCTTCAATTACTTTCGCGTCTTCAATGTGGCCGGGTCCTTTTCGGTTGTCATCGCCGCGAAACAGCCGGATCAGGTTGGAAACCCCGTAGAGCAGCAGAAACGCCGCAATCAGATATGCCACCGATTCGGGATTCATCACAATCAGAACGGCAATAATGAGCGTAAGGAAGCCCATCACAGAGAACTGAAAAGCGAGCAGGAGAATGAGCCCGAAAAAGCCCAGGAAAATTGCAAACGCGATGGGAATTATTTCGGGAAACATGAAAATGATAATACCGGTTACAATCGGCAGGCCCGCGATAAACGCCGGTGTTTTGAACCAGAGAAAAACCACTCCAAGCGCAATCAGGTAGCCGCCTGCAATCAGATAGAGAAAGTTGGGATAGAGCAGCGTAAGCACCCCGGTGGCAATGGCCAGCAGGGCATTCAGAACGGTTCGCTCTTTGGGCTTGTGCTGCTGAAATGAAATGTGATAGTAGTTAGCCATGTAAAGGTGTTTTCGTGTAAGATAAAAATTCACGGGCAATTAACATGAAATGGTTAAGCTCATGAAAAGCATAAATGAATCCGGGAAAAAACAGAAGATTTTACCACGGAGTGTAAGCGTAAATTTTTTTCTTGGGTAACACTTACAGAAATGTGTTACCCATGTCTCCAAACGGATGTAAGCCATGCACAAAGCACTTACAAAAAAGGGATAGTGCTTTGACCAAATACACAGTGAACAGCAAATTAGATTGTAATTAAGACTCTTTTATCCTAATTTATATATGTAATGAAAAAGGTTTATTCCCTCTTATTAACCGCTGCGTTTTTGGCAGGTGCCATTCAGCCGATTGTTCCGCTGATGGAGTACCATGTTTTCAAACAGAGTATTATTGATCTGCTGTGCGAAAACCGTGATGTTCCCGGCTCCGATTGTGATGGAGTCTGTTATTTGAGCAAACAGATTCAGGAGAACGAAGAGAGAAACAGTGAAACCTCTGCCACCCACGCAGACTACTACCCCGGATGTATCATGAATGGCGGTATACAGGATCTTATCCTTTATCCCTGGATGACAAATTCACTTCATGAGTCTTTAAGCGGTCCAATCGAAAGTGACATTCGGGTCAACAGTCCGCCTCCCCGCCTTAGCTGAGTTACGAATCACTATTTATACGATTCACTACCGTCGGCTGCCGAAAGTGCACGTGGTGCATTTAGCAGGCCGTATACCAATAAATTAAACTCAGCTTACAATTATGTTATTTCAAAAAATTTCATTCACCACTTTATTAACAACCATTCTGTTCTTCCTCATTTCAGGATGCAGTGATATCAGCAATGATGATTCTTTTATGGAGCCTGACATGTTCAAACTCGGAGAATTTACCGACAACGGGTTGACAATTGCAGCCTATGCAGAAAGACCACTCTCTGTGGGATATAACTCAATTTATCTCGATCTGCACCGCAGTGGAGAGAGATTGAACAGTGCAGAAATTGAGATGATTCCCATGATGCACATGGAGCAACACTCCCACGCCTCCCCGTTTGAAAAGCCGGCCCGGGTTCGCGATGATGAAACCGGCCTGTTTACGGGCTGGGCTATCTT
This sequence comes from Balneolaceae bacterium, assembly GCA_007693295.1. GTDB lineage: Bacteria > Bacteroidota > Rhodothermia > Balneolales > Balneolaceae > Rhodohalobacter. The sequence goes on along the minus strand of REDT01000060.1, from coordinate 2,360 downwards.
TACAATGCCGGGTGGAATGATGGGTTCATGGGAACTTCAGCTGGAAATATCAGCCGTAAACGGTTCCGGAATGCCATCTGCAGGAATCATTGAGATTGAGGTTGAACAATCAAACCGCGTAAAGACTTTTATGTCGGATAGTGAGGAGAGATATGTTCTAACCTGGATACTTCCGGATGAGCCTGCAGTAGGCATGAATGAACTGAAGGTGGCTCTGCACAAACGGGAATCGATGATGAGCTTTCCTCCCGTGCTGAATGCTGAATTCGAATTTGAACCCTGGATGCCATCCATGGATCATGGTTCAAGCAACAATGTGTCACCGGAACATGTTGAAAACGGGTTCTACGCGGGTAGCGTGAACTTCAATATGACCGGCGACTGGGAGCTTCGGTTTGATATCGAGGCCGGAGGCCGGAAACTGGGCCATCACGTATTTGAACTGGAGTTTTAAATGGCATGAGGCCGTTCTGTGATTTGGCTTCACCACAGCAAAAGGAAAGAAAAATGAAAGAAATTAATAGAATAACAGCCCTCGTGATATTGAGCCTGTTCTGGATCGTAAGTGCAGCTGCTGCGGACCACATTCATGGTATTGTAATGGACGCCAATACCGGTGAACCGGTTCACGGAGCCCATATCACCGTAAATGATAAGGTGATCGGCACCGCAACGGGCCTGAATGGCCGGTTTCACCTCATGAGAGAGCCCGGGGTGAAACAGATCACGGTAACGCATATCGCATACCGAAGCCAAACCATCACTATTGAGGGTTATGAAGAGGGTGAGCTTTTGCAGATCTACCTTGAACCTGTCCGTATTGTGAGTGAAGGAGAGATTGTGGTGTCGGCAGACAGAGTGAAAATGGCATACTCCGGCATTTACAGTGATGTTAAGACCAGGCCGGTGGAGGACCATTTCTCTTCCATTTCCGGAGTTGACCTGGTTACACGGGCCAACTTTGCTCAGGATCCGGTAATAAGGGGGCTGCGGGACGGCCGTGTGAATGTGATGATTGACGGGATGCGTATGACACCGGCCTGTGTTGACGGTATGGATCCGCTTACCGCATATATTGAGTCAGACAACCTCAAGGCGATTGAGATTGACAGGGGCATGAATGGAGAGGCCGGGGCAGCCGGCACATCAGGAGGTTCCGTGAACTTTTCGATGGTTCGCCCATCTCTGAATTCCGGCCTGACCGGAAGTGCAGAAGCGGGCTATCACGGGGTAGCTGATCAGCAGATTTTTCAGGGTGCCTTAAACTATTCAAAGAAAAGGTGGGGATTCCGGTTATCGGGTACCTACCGGAATGCCGGAGATATGAGAGCAGGAGGAGGAGAAGAGAGGCTTCTGAACTCCGGGCTGGAAAAGGGGAATGTTTATGCATCGTTTCTCTTTATTCCGAATGAGTCGCATGAAATATCTCTGCAGTATATCGGAGACTTTGCGGGTCTGATAGGGTATCCGGCGCTGATTATGGATACACGAAGGGCCGATGCGCATATCGGGGGCATTGAGTATGTCTGGAAAAACCCGGCTTCAATTGTCAATTCATTCAAGACAAGAGTGTACATGAACAGTGTAAGGCACTGGATGGATGACTATGACAGGGACGTAACGCAGCGCGACGAGATGCGTAACATGTACATGCCGATGTATGGTGAAACAGTCACTTCCGGCATTAACAGTGAAGTTAATGCTTCAGTAAGCGGAAATTTTTTCAACCTGCGTGCGGAAGCCTACGGTATTAACGCTTTCGCGGATATGCTCATGGAGCCTATAAATCCGGATGCGCGTGATATGTACCTGGTAAATCTGGGCGACGTGGCAACCGGGAACGTATCGCTGTTTGGAAGCTTCAGAAGGTTTACGGAGAGTAACTGGATTCTTGGAGTTCAGGGTGGTATTGAGGCAGGATTCAGCAGCATCTCGGAAACGAGCGCTGTGGCAACCTACCGTGCAGAATATCCGGAACTGGACGATCTGAGTACTGCAGATCATGGATATACGATTGGGTTGAGCGTTGAAAAAAAGCTGACAAATGTCTGGAGTTCCGGGTTCCGGTTTACAGACGGCACAAGACTTCCGGACCATATGGAGAGGTACGGATATTATATCTATCAGCCCCTCGACGGATTCTTCTTCTACGGCAATCCGGGGCTCTCTAAAGAGAGAAGCAGCCGGGCCGAGATCTTTATCACGGGCGAAAACATCATTTCAGGGCTGAGCGGAAATGTCACAGGCTGGATAAACAGGATGGATAACTATATCGCCGGGGAGCGGATCGACAATATGTTTAAGAGATACGCCAACATGGGAGTTGCCACACTCTACGGTTTTGAGATGGATATGAACTA
>REDT01000111.1 GCA_007693295.1 Balneolaceae bacterium | reverse complement strand
TGTACTGATAGGAAGAAATCGTCCTTTCTACCGATTTGAGTTGTGCAACAGACTCAGCTGGCGGATTCGTGGTAATAAACTGCCGATTTTTGCCACGAGGACACGAGGTCACGAAGCAACACGAAGAATTCCTGCTACATCTATTTAAAATAAACTAAATAATTTAAGTTGAGCTGCAGGCAAATGTACTTTTTGGACAGCCTCAGGCTCTTTTACCAAATTCTTATATCGAACTCACGTTAAGTTAGTACCCTGATGATGAAAAAATACTGCAGGTACGATTTTATATCCTTATTCGTAGATAATGTGAAGTCTGTTTAGAATTCATTTAATTGTTCTAATGTGGAATCGTTACTCTTAAGTTGATTCCATAAATTATCTTGATTAAACTGTAAAATTAATTGTAGAAGGCTTCGAGCCGTAATTTCGCACCCTAAAGGTTTATCTGTTTTGACTGATTCGACCAGCACACCCTCCGCCGATAATAAATATCTTTTTGAGAACGACTACTCTTACGTTACTTCGAAAGGTGAAGTAAAGCTCAAAAAAACCAAGCTTTTTGAAGAGAGAACGCTTACCACTACAGAAGCCGATTCTGTTGATGCACAGATAGAGGCTTTTACAAAAGCTTTTGAAAATCTTGAAGCAAAAGTAGATCGGTTTTTTGAAGGCATAGAGCAGAGATATGCTGAAGATGCAGCCGCGGTTGAAGAGAATTTTACAGAATTGATGAAAGAGTTGACGCAGGCTGATGCCATCGGTGATTTTGAGGCACTCGTAAACCGTGCTAAATCCGACTTTGAAGAGATTAAAAAATCTCCTGTTCAGGAAGATAAACCCGAAAAGGAGAAGACTGTTTCCGAAACAGTTGAGCCTGTGAAGGAAGTTCCTGTTGCGGAAGCAGGGCAGCCTGTTAAAGAGGAGGCTGTCGAAAAGGCTGCGGAAGAAGTTCCGGGCGAAGAGAAAGTCGCAGAAAAATCTGAAGATCCGGAGCCGGATAAGAAAGATCCTGTTGCGGAAGAAGATCCGGATGAAGAGAAAGTCGCAGAGGAATCTGAAGATCCAAAGCCGGATAAGAAAGAGCCTGTCGCAGAGGCTGAATCGGGAGAAGAGGTGTCAGGTGCTGAGAACGGTGAAGAAATATCAGAAGAGGCCGTTAAGGATGATGAATCCACTAAGTATTACCAGGAATTGGCTGATAAAGCCGAAGAACTTATGAAAATGAGTGACTGGGCGTATGTATCGATGGAATTTGACAATATTGATCTTCAGTGGGAGGAGGGCCCGGATCCCGGCGAGATTGACATACGCAGCCTGAAAGATAAAATTGATTCTCTGCGCGATGAATTTGAACAAAAGAAAAAGGATCATTACGAAGAGCAAAAAAGAATCCGGCTCGAAAATCTGGAGAAAAAGAAAGATTTCCTCAGGCAGCTGAAAGAGATTATAGACGAAAAGAAGTGGACTCGCACCAAAGATGTTGCCAGAATTAAAGGGCGTTGGGAGCATATCAAACCGATACCATCAGAAGAAGTTGAAAAACTGCAGACTCAATTCGATTCCCTGATTACTACTTTTGATGAGCATAAGGTAGATCGTCTGGTTAAGCAAAAGCAGCAGGAAGAGGATAATTTAACCGGTAAGCTGGTTATCCTCGAAAAAATGGAGGGCTTTTCTGAAAACCTGGAAGAGAAGTCTGATTGGAAAGATTTAGAGAAAAATTTTGAAGATCTGAATAAACAGTTCAGAAAAATCGGACGCGTTCCTTCCGAAAAAAATCAGGAGATTTGGGATCGCTATCATAAAGCTCAGGATACCTTTCACTCGATGCGTTTTAAGCACGACAAGAAGTATCGAAATGACATTGAGAGATTTCTCTCACAGAAGAAAAAACTGATTGACGAAGCCGAAGCACTCATTGATTCAGATGATTTGGCTGATGCAGCCCGTAAAGTGAATAAGCTCCATCGCCGTTGGAAAAAAGTAGGAAACCTGCCGCAAAAGGATGAAAATGAGATGTGGGATCGTTTTAAGGCAGCAACGGATGCATTTAATGATAAGAAATCTGAAAATCTCGACGTCCTCAGAGAGCAGGAAGATGAGAACTATAATGAAAAGCTTAAACTGATTGATAAGGCCAATGAATTGAAAGATTCGGAGGACTGGGAGAAGACGCACAAGGAGTTTCAGAACCTGATGAATACCTGGAAGAATATTGGGCCCGTACCAAAGCGGCTGTCAGGTAAAATCTGGAAGAAATTTAAAGGCGCAATGGATCACTTTTACGACAAGCGCCGCGACCACTTCAAAGAGGTTAAGGAGGAGAGAAAAGATAATCTTAAGGAGAAAGAGGAGGCACTTGAGAAACTCGCTGAATTAAAATCACATGAAGACCCGATTAAAGCTGTGGAGCTTGCCAAGCCGCTTCAGGATGAATTTAAGAAAGCAGGATATGTCCCCATAAAGCATAAAAACAGGATGTGGAAAGAGTACAGGGAGACCTGCGACGTGATATACGACCGGTTCAGAGCTGCCAAGGCAGCAGTAGAAGTTGTTGGCCGGCAAAACCTGGGGCAATTCTCATCGGAAGATATCTCCGATATCAGAAGTAAACAGAACGAGTTAAATAAACTGAAAAAGACCGTTAATAAGCTCAGCAGCGAACTTATTCAAATGAAAGAATCGCTCAGCTATTTTAAGCCCGCCGGCAAAACCAGCAGCCTTCTTGATGATGTGAAAAAACGAATAGAAACAGCTGAGAATGACCTGGAAAATAAGGAAAAAAGGTTGGCTGACCTCGAAAGAGAGATCGATACAATTAGGAATGAATCTTAACATACAGGGGTCTCTCAGTGCAAATTGAGAGAGCTGCAAAAGAGTAGTGCTCAACGTTCAATAGCTCAAGAATTATTGCAAAAGAAAAACTTATATACCACGTATGTACTGGCTGATCTGTCGGTTAAAGAGAAATTACGCGATCAGCTTGGCCTTTTGCAAACAGATCTTATCTTTTCCAATGGAATTTATGAAACTGAGAAGTTCTTGTCGGAGAATCAGCCGGATCTGATTGTTATTGATAAATCTTTCATGGAACTGTATTCTGAAGAGTTCGGGATGCTTTCTTTGTTATACCCTGCGCTGAAATTTATTCCGCTTATATACCTGGGAAGCCCAAACGATAACTTTGTTTCATTACTCAATCACTACAGGATTTTAGATTGTTTTGAAGGATCCGATTTTGTGCCGGTACTTTCAAAGGCTTCAGAACACCTCAAGCCATCGGTTCGAATTCGTTTATGGGGGGTTAGAGGATCTACTCCATGCGCTAATTTTGAGAATATGGGCTATGGAGGCAATACAAGCTGCGTGGAGATAAATGCCCCTGGAGTAGATAACCTTCTCATTCTGGATAGCGGTACGGGAATCAGAAATTTGGGAAATTACCTTGAAAGACATAATTCGAAGAGCTTTAGCGGTCAGATTTTCATTACACATCCACACTGGGACCATATACAGGGATTTCCCTTTTTTAAGCCGTTTTACTCATCCCGAAATAAATTCTCAATACACCTTCCTGAACAGTACAGGGGCGGAGCGCAGGAGATTCTGTCAGGGCACCTTACAAAAACGTTTTTCCCTGTTACACTCGATATGCTCGATGCTCAGCTCGAATACATCACACAGAAAGAGGAACTGCAACAGTTTCCCGGGTATACAATCGAGTATATTGTGGCCAACCATCCTACCAAAACAGCCATATATAAGGTAAAAATTAACGGTTTAACCATTGTATACGCTCCTGATAATGAAATACCGCTCAAATCTTCGCCCATACGATTTTTAGACCTTTTTGAAGAGTTTATTAAAGATTGTGATCTGCTTATTCATGGCGGTCAGTTCACGCTAAAGCAGTACCATGAGAAAGTTGGATGGGGGCATTCGGCGTGGGAGAGAGTGGTTGAAATAGCCAAAAGGAATGGTGTAAAAAAGCTATTTATTACCCATCATGATCCCGATTCAAATGATAACCTTCTCTCTAAAAGGGATGAGAAACTAAAGCAGTATACCGGCTCAACGCTTTCGGAGGTCTGTTTGGCGAAAGAGGGAAGTGAAATCAGGCTGCCTATCCGGCAGAAATAAAAAAGGGAGCCGTAAATGGCTCCCTTCTGAAGAAATTTATTTGATTTTTGGTTACAAAAAGTATCGGATACCTATTCCGCCATTCACGCCAAAGCTTGTTTCCGGCATAAGGTTTAGCGTAGGTGCAACTTCAAAGAACAGGCTTAATCTGGTTTCAGGAAGTATATACTGAAGGCCTATGGGTATTCTGGCGCCAAATTTGGATTCATTGGCAAGCAGTACGCGAGCACCCAATCCATAATAGAGCGCAAGACTGCCACTGTCTACATCAAGCCAGTTGTGACGAAGGTAATCAGCGTGAATATGAACAGATTCACGTTTTCCAAAAGACCAGGCTATGGCCGCATCAAAAGCTGTATTATCCGACTGCCACACTTTAAGGCTTATTCCCGTAGGCTCACCCAAAATAATGCCAAGTTCGGTATTACTGTGTCTGTTCTGAGCTTCAGCTGTATTTAAAAATCCAAAGGCAATACCCAAAAAAACCGAGAAAAGAACTGAGATAGCGTATTTCATGTGTAGATTGTTATTATTTGATGATTATTTTTGATTGCAGGTTAATTAGGTTCAGGCAATCGTAGTGTATACCGTCCAAATAGTTCTTTGTTCCATTTACAAACAGATGAACGCTAAATGGATAGGGTATAATTTGTGTTAGAAAAGTATTTAAATCACACGTAAGCTAAGCTTTTAAATAACGTAAACCCAATGTCTAAAGAGCGATTATTGTTGCTATTTGTAAAAAATCCGGTTGCTGGAAAAGTGAAAACCCGCCTGGCCCGAACTGCGGGAAATGACAGGGCGCTTCATATCTACAAACAGCTTGTTCACTTGACGGAAAAGAGTGCAAAACAGGTGGACTCAGCCCGTCAGGTGTGGTACTCCAATTTTATAGATCAGAACGACCTGTTTGAGGGCAATCTGTTTGAAAAGCGATTACAAGAGGGTGTTGACCTCGGAGAGCGAATGCAGAATGCTTTTTCAAAAAGCTTTGAAGAGGGATATCGCAATATTGTAATTATTGGCAGCGATTGCCCTGACCTGCATAGCAGTATTATTGAGCAGGCGTTTGACGAACTCAACAGTAGTGATGTTGTAATAGGGCCATCTGCCGATGGAGGATATTACCTGTTGGGAATGAATACGTTTATCCCTGAAATTTTTAAAGGGATTAAATGGAGCTCTCCGGAAGTTTTAAGCCGGACGAAAGAGAAGCTGAACAGATCCGGTTATTCATTCCATGAGCTCAAGGTTCTCAACGACATAGATACTGAAGAAGATTTGAATGAAAGTAAGCTTCGTAATGCCTAAACAAAAAATCAGCGTCATTATTCCGGTTTTTAATGAGGCAGAAATTTTAGGCTCAACGCTACAGCAGCTCAAACAAAAGCATAGGGGATCTGTGGATGAGATCCTGATTGTGGATGGCGGAAGCACGGATAATACAGTTCAAATTGCTGCAGAAAGCGGGGCGAAAGTGCTGCATTCAAAAAATAAAGGCCGGGCGGCTCAAATGAACCTGGGTGCCCGGATGGCAAAAGGAGAGGTTCTTTTTTTTCTGCACGCCGATACCCTGCCACCCGCCGGGTTTGACCGGCACATTATCAATTCACTCGAAGATGGAGCAGATTTCGGCTCATTCATGCTCCGCTTTGATTGGGATCACCCATTGCTCAACCTCTACAGCTGGTTTACTCAGTTTAAAACGCCATTGATCAGGTTTGGTGATCAGGGCCTGTATGCAAGAAGAGAGAATTTCTTACATGCCGGCTGTTTTGATGAGAGGTTGACGGTAATGGAGGATCAGAAAATAGTTTATCAATTGAGAAAGACCGGGCGTTTTGGACTGATTACCAAAGAGGTGATCACTTCTGCCCGGAAGTACAGAAGCAATGGAGTAGTTCGGCTGCAGCTTATCTTTTTTGCAATTTGGCTGGGCTATTATTTGGGGATATCACAGGATGTTTTGGTGCATTTCTACAGGTCTCAACTGAGTCGATGAAGATTTAATATTTAGTTAATATCGGATTGGTTTGTCTGTAATTTCATGATAGTAGGTAGTTTACAAAATAGATCTGCAACGACTGTATGCGAACTATTTCTGTGACATGATCAAAAAGGTTAAAATCACAGTTCTTTTTTTAACTATTACTTGAATTCGCCGTACTTTTGTGACGAAATGTTAATACACAGGTAACATTCAGAACCTATATTTCAGCTCTCTTAATAAATACTAACACATAACACAAGCTATGTTAAATAAATACATACCCCTGTTAATAGCAGGACTCTTATTTTTGTTTGCCGGGTACGGGCAGCAGGCTTATGCACAGGTCACTACTGCCTCACTTACAGGCGTTGTAGTTGACGAAACAGGACAAACCCTACCGGGTGCTTCTGTCATTGCTGTACATACTGCTTCAGGAACAACTTATGGTACATCCAGTCGCTCTGACGGATCTTACCGAATTTCAAACATGCGTGTGGGCGGCCCTTACACCATTACATTTTCCTTTGTAGGCTTTCAGTCTTACGTGGTTGAAGAAGTTTTCCTGTCGCTGGGTGAAACGTACAACCAGCGCGGAACTCTGAATTCAGCCTCAATTGAATTGGATGAACTTGTTGTTACCGCTCTTGGAGACCGGATTTTCAATCAGGAAAGAACAGGAGCATCAACGAATGTCTCTTCCGATCGTATTTTGAGCGTTCCTACTATAAGCAGGAGCATTAACGATTTGACCAAGTTGACTCCTCAAAGCAGCGGTACAAGCTTTGCAGGTCGCGACAACCGATTTAACAACTACACGGTTGACGGTAGTGTTTATAACAATAACTTCGGTTTAGGCGCTTCACAGTTTGCCGGCGGTAACCCGATCAGCCTCGATGCCATACAGGAGGTGCAAATTAACCTTGCTCCCTATGATGTAAGAGAAGGAGGATTTACAGGTGCAAACGTGAACGCGATTACTAAAAGTGGCAGTAATACTTTTAGAGGGAATGTTTACACTTACTATAGAAACCAGAACCTTGTTGGTCAATCAATCGGAGACAACGAAATAAATGTAGATGATTCATTTACCCGAACAGTTGGTTTCTCATTGGGTGGACCCATTATTCAGGACAGACTCTTTTTCTTCTTGTCAGTTGAACAGGAAGAAGCTGATAATCCCGGTGACAGCCGCAGGGCTCTTCGTCCGGGTGAAACACCCGACGGTGCCCAGATTACAAGGGTACCCATTGATCAGGCTCAGTTTGTAAGGGATCAAATGGCCTCAATTTACGGGTACAACACCGGTGGATTTGAGAATATTCCTTTTGCCAATGAAGCACTTCGCCTGAATGCTCGTGTAGATTACAACATCAATAGTAATCACCGCGCAATGGTCCGATTAAACCGGTTTGACAGCTTCCGTGATGTAAACATCAATGGCAACAGTATCAGAGGGTTTCCTGGCTCAGAACGATATAGAAATACAAGCCGCTCAGGGCCGGATGCTCTGACATTTAGAAATGCCAACTACTCTGTAGACAATGTGGTTACATCTTTAGTTGCAGAATTGAATTCAACACTTTCTGATAACCTGGCAAATAACTTCCGTGTTGGATATACCTGGGTAACTGATCCACAAAGAAGTGTACCCGGCGGAGATGCTTTTCCAATGATTGAGATTATGGAACCATTGGGCGGTGAGCCAAATGTATATTATATGTCGTTAGGAAACGAGCTTTTTACAGTGGGTAATCTGCTTGACAACGATACATTCAGCATCTCAAACACTCTCACATACTTTACCGGCAGAAACACCATTACAGCCGGTGCAAATTTTGAGTACATGACGTTTGCAAACGCATTTAACCCGGTTTGGAACTCATGGTACCGATATGCGACCTACGACGACTTTGTAGCTTCTGTAATTGATCAGGATTTAAGCGTCCGTCCGTCACACTTCGCGATTGGCTTCACTTTCGATGAAGACAACCCAACAGCACTTCCGCTGGATGAAGTAAACTTTGCACAGGTTGGCCTTTATGTGCAGAATGAATTTCAACTGAATCCGGACTTTAAGCTGACAGCTGGACTTAGAGTTGATCTTCCATTCTATCCCACGGATGCGCCTAGAAACCCTGCTGTAGAAGGGTTGAACCTTTCAATTCCAAATCCACAAGGCGGTGATAACATCACTCCGGATGTAAGTGCATTTCCAAGCCTGAATCCGCTTTGGTCTCCAAGGTTAGGATTTAACTGGGATATCCAAGGCGACAGAAGCAGTCAGCTTCGTGGCGGTACCGGTATCTTTTCAGGCAGATTGCCATTTGTATGGATCTCAAATCAAATCAACGCGAATGGCGTACAGCGTGGCCAAAGAGGATATTTTGCTTCAGACTGGGGCGTAGATGGAAATCCTGCATGGCAGGGATTCCAGTCGGACGTGAACGCTTACCGGCCCGATCCAGCCACACTGGATGCTGAAATTCCAAATCAGATTAACGTAGCAGCCGATGATTTCAAACTTCCCCAGGTTTGGAGATCGAATATCGCCCTTGATCAAAGACTGCCTTACGGCATGATCGGAACGGTTGAAGCGATTTTTTCAAAAGACTTCAACAGTCCGCTGGCAGTGAATCTGGCTCACCAGAGAACAGGCCAGTCTGTTAATGTAGCAGGTAACTCTTATAACCTTTACGAGCAGCAGTTACCGGGTGCTGAAGGAACTAATCTCAGGGAAGTTTATTACCTGACCAATATCAATTCAGGTTCATATGTTTCCTTAAATCTGGGTCTTGAAAAAACCTGGGACTTTGGGCTGTATGCAAACGTAAACTACACGCTTAGCCGTGCACGTGACTACGGATTGATTGGGGGCTCACAGGCTCAGTCACTCTGGCCAGACGTTGCTTTTGATGACAGAAATAACCCTGAAACAGGCTTCTCTCGATTCGATACACCAAATAGGATTGTTGCACAGGTATCTTATGATACCCGCACATTCAGTAGAAATAACCTTACCCGATTCTCTTTCATCTATGTAGGTGGAGATCAGGGTCGCTACAGCTACACCTATTCAGGAAGCTTCGGTGATGGGTCAGGTGTTCGATTGATGTATGTACCTGAAAGTCAGGCAGACGCTCAATTGATCGATATCACAGACGGTGACGGTAATGTTATTCGGTCAGCTGCACAGCAATGGCAGGATCTTGATGCATTTATTTCACAGGACCCTTACTTGAGCGGCAAGCGGGGAGAGATCACTGAAAGAAACGGTGCAAAACTTCCTTGGTTGCACAGAATCGACTTCAGGGTCGCCCAAGACATTAACCTCTTCAGAAACCAGCATAAAATTCAGCTGACATTTGATGTACTGAATCTGGGTAACCTTTTGAGCAATGAGTGGGGTGTTTCAAAATCACCGGTTCAAAGTAACCCAATGGCTTATCAGGGAACGGATGGTAATGGCAATGCACAGTTTACTGTAGCAAACCAGATCACTTCAGGAGCTGAGTCATTCAGACAAAATATCAACATCAACAACACCTGGAGTGCGCAGTTTGGTGTGAGATATATGTTTAACTAAAGACGGGAACCAGCAAATTTTGAAAAGGGCGCTCAGTTAAGAACTTGGCGCCCTTTTTTTGTGCCGGTGCAGTGCAAAAAATGTTCGACTAACAATCCCTGATTTTTTAAAAGTAGGTATACTGACCTATGAATATGTATTAATAAAAAGAGATCGTTCTTTTACCATAAACCTTAACCAATCAATTCTTTCTGCCATGAAAACAGGAGCCATTCATATTTTTACTCTTGTGATCATTTTGGGGTTTACAACACTTGCAAAAGGTCAGACTCAACAGCTAATTACTTCAAGTAACAAGGAGCAGCAGTGGATTGTGGGTGCGTCTCTTCAATACCGTGCGGCAAATCCAGGTACGGGCGCCGAAATTAAGCTGAAACGAACTATTGATCTGCATGTAGAGAAGCTTCAATTCTATGCAGGCGGTAATTTTTCATATTTCTTTTTCCAGAAAGTGGATGTTACTCCCCATGGTGTGATGGATATTGGCATTACTGAAGAAACAAGAAGCTATGATTTCTTCGTAAATAGTGGACTTTTATATGATCATGGTATGGTAACGACATATGCAGGGATGGGAATCGGGTTCGAACGTTTATATGGCAACAGATTAGTCAGATCGGCCTTTACCGGCTCCAGTGTAGAGGAAATTGATGCTAGGAACATACTTTTAGTGCCCTCGGCAGGTCTCAAAATCAATACAGGGTGGAAAATTTCACCGTATATTGAAACCTCCTGGCCGCTTTATATACAAAAGAAACCTCATGAAAAGTTCAGTGGCAAAATAAATTTGGGGCTTTATATGACGTTTTAGATAACAAATTATTGAGGCATTAAATACATCTCAGTGCATGAAAAAACCGACGCCTCCCTAACAGTTGTTCAATTGAAAAACTCTGGGTAATTTTTGGTATAAGGTTCACAATATAAACACTGACGGTATCGCGAAAGAGTTCATCTTCAGCGGTACCCATTGGAATATAATTTCGCAGTCTATAGGCCACTCTTTTTTTGGTTATATTTTAAAGCCTGTTAATCAATCATTAAATTTGCAGATGCTCTGAACCAACTCATTAGTTTTCCTTATCATTAAGCGAAAAAAAATTATTTACATATTCCCATGGTGAGAAATACTTCTTTTTTTACATTGCTTTTTTTGATTGTTTTTTCAACTCCAGGTTGTGATTCAGTTGATCAGACTCAACGCCCTTCAAACCCAATCTTGCTGGTTTCCATAGACGGTTTTATGAACGAGTATCTCGATCGAAATGAGACGCCAAATTTCGACAGATTCATCCAAAACGGCACCAAGGCTGAATACCTGATCCCCGTTTTTCCAACCAAAACCTTTCCCACTCACTGGACCATTGCAACCGGCCTCTATACGGAGAATCACGGCATCATTACGAACAGTTTTTATGATTATGAACTTGATGCCCGGTTCAGCTATGGTCCGCAGGAAGGGCCAAATGATGAGAGATGGTGGGGAGGCGAACCTATTTGGGTGACGGCTGAAAAGCAGGGAAAAACTGCAGCAACCTTTTTCTGGCCCGGATCAGAGGCTTCCATTAACGGAGTGCGCCCAACCAAATGGATGGACTATGACGGCTCTGTACCCGACAGTGTGCGTATCGACAGCGTCATGACCTGGCTTGATCCGGTTGGCGATGTGCAGGCAGATTTCAGTACCCTGTACTTCAGTTTTGTAGACAGCCGCGGTCATGCTTTCGGGCCGAATTCCCCCGAAGTTGATGAAGCCGTTCGTGAAATGGATGACTTACTGGGCCACTTGTTGAATCAAACAGAAGCTGTGGGATTACGTGAAAGTTTAAATATAATCTTGGTTTCTGATCACGGAATGGCTGAGCTATCGGAAGATAAAATCATATTTCTGGAGGATATTATTGACCTGAATGATGTTGACGTTATAGACTGGACTCCGGTGGCGATGTTACGCCCCAAAGAGGGAAAAACCGAAGAGGTTTATCGTGCACTCAAAGAACATGAAGAGAACTATAGCGTGTTTTTAAAGGATGAGATGCCGGAGAGGTTCAGGTTCAGCAATCACTATCGCATCCCTGAGATTATTATGATGGCAGATATGTCGTATACCATAACAAGCAGGCCGTTTTTTGAGCAAAGAGGGATTATAGCGGCAACACACGGTTATGACAATATGGAACCTGAAATGCGAACATTTTTTGCGGCCGGAGGACCCGATTTTAAACAGGGCGTAGTGGTTGATCCGTTTGAATCTGTCCACATTTACGAGCTAATGGCTTATCTGCTTCGGCTTGAACCTGCTTCGAATGATGGTGACCCGGAGGAATTATTGCATTTGTTAAGGCGTTAAATGCAAAGCTGACTGTAGTGATTAATTACTGCTACGGAACCGCTTTCCTAAAAACTGAACCTTGAATACCCAATTTGAATTGCATCTTAACCGAATTTCGGATACAATTCTAAATTGAATCAAATAACAGAAGAAATAAATTTCATTTATAAATGGCATATATAGTAACTGAACCCTGTATAAACTGTAAATATACCAATTGTGCAGCGGTATGCCCGGTTGATGCTTTTCGCGAAGGGCCCAATTTTCTCACAATAGACCCAATTGAATGTATCGACTGCGACGCCTGTGTTTCTGAATGTCCGGTGGAGGCAATTTTCCCGGACGATGAAGTACCCGAAAAATGGGAACACTACATCGAATTGAATGAACGTCTTGCAGAAAAGTGGGAAGATCGTATAATTAATGAAACAAAAGATGCCCTGCCCGATGCAGATGAGTGGGCAGAAAAAGAGAATAAACTAGACCTTCTTCAGGAAGACTGGGATTAACTTTTTTACAGATTTAGTATATTCGGTTCAGTTACTGAAATTTTATCATCTAAAGCCTCATAAAATTGAGAACACCGGGAGGCACAACAGTCACCCTTTATTGTAGAGGCAGGGCTCTGTCGCTGGATACACCAAAGGTAATGGGCATTCTGAATGCTACGCCAGACTCTTTTTCTGATGGCGGAGAGCACCTGGAGATCCAAAATGCAGTTGATCGTGTTGAAGAGATGGTCAGGCATGGAGCGGATATTATAGACGTTGGCGGTGAGTCGACACGGCCCGGATCTGAACCGGTAACGCTGAGTGAGGAGATTAACCGGGTACTTCCCATTTTTGAGAAGTGTATTTCGCTGTTTCCTGAAACACTGTTTTCGGTTGATACAACCAAGTATGAAGTGGCCAGGCTCGCACTGGACGCCGGTGCGCATTTAGTAAATGATGTGAGCGGACTGCAAAAAGAGCCCAGGTTTGCCGAACTTTGCGCCGAATATCAGTGTGGGTACGTTTTGATGCACTCACAGGGAGACCCGAAAACCATGCAAAAAAACCCTCGTTATGAGAATTTGATTGAGGAGATCAGCCTCTTTTTTGAGGCTGGGATAAAACAGTTAAAAGAGGCAGGAGTAAAGTCAGTAATATTGGATCCCGGTATTGGGTTTGGCAAAACCCTGCAACACAATTGTAAAATAGTTGCAGAACTTCATAAATTCACTAAATTTGGCTACCCTGTTTTAGTTGGAGCTTCAAGAAAATCAATGATTGGACAGTTGCTGAATAATCGCCCGGTTGGTGGCCGGCTTGCGGGAACTTTGGCCGTGCATTATCACTCCTTATTAAGTGGAGCCCGCATTTTACGGGTTCACGATGTTCAGGAAGCCTCCGATTCAATAAAGGTTTATACAGCTTTAACCAATAGTCTTGAGATATGAGTACTGAGATATAATTTCTCAAGACTCAAGACTCAAGACTCAAGACTCAAATAACGTGATACCGATAGGATTTTTAGAATTTGGTTTGAAAGACCTGCTGGAAACACTGGTGATTGCACTGGTGTTATTCTATCTGTATAGGTGGATTCGGGGCACATTTGCTATTCAGGCAGCCCTGGGTCTTCTCTTCATTATATTGATCAATGCAGTAGTGAGTTTACTTGGGTTCACCACGTTGAACTTTATGCTTCGCAGTGTTTTGGATGTGGGTGTATTGGCTGTATTTATCATTTTTCAGCCTGAAATCCGAAAACTTCTCTACAGTCTTGGGCAGAATACCGCGTTCGATCGGTTTATTGGCCGAACAGGATCAGATAGTGTAATTGAAGAGGTTATTAACGCGGTCAAGGTGATGGCACAATCCAAAACCGGAGCGCTTATTGTATTTGCCCGCAGCTCTTCCCTGCAGGATCTGGTAGATGTAGGGATCCGTATCGATGCCAGGGTAAATGCGGAACTGCTTCAAACCATTTTTCAAAAAGATACACCGCTTCACGACGGTGCAGTTGTGATACGAAACAACAAGATTGTTGCCGCCAGCTGTTACCTGCCTATCTCGCAAAATCCAAACATATCATCCGTATTTGGCACCCGCCATCGTGCTGCTGTTGGAATTAGCGAAACAAATAATGTATTTGTGGTTGTTGTTTCAGAAGAGACCGGCCGTATCTCTATTGCAAAAAACGGCGCGCTTACAAGCGGGCTTTCGATACAAAAATTACGTGCCGAAATGGAAAAATCTCTCGGAGAGGAGAAAGAGGGTGATGTGGGCTTTAGTTCAGAAAAAGCAGAATTGGAGATGAATTAGCTTTTGCAGGTCTGATCCTGATGAGCAGAAAAGAGATGCTGCGAGCCTTCTGTTAATACTCCAAGTTATGATGTGCTTCACTTCTACGGCGCTCGGACGGCCAGAGTGCCAGAGGCACGACACACGTATCTGAGCCAAAACAGGTTGGGATCTGACGTGATGATCCCTGCCCGGTATCGTGCCTGAAGGCACTTATGGAGTGGAGAGGGATGTGCCACTGACTCCCCGGGTTGAGAACCCGTGGTTACGATGTGATCTGTGCCTCTGGCACTCGGGATGAAAAAGTAGTGAGTTAGAAGTCAAATAATGAATATTTGAGTCAAATCAACACTCAGAGGGCCATCCCCCTCGGTCCGCCGGCTGGTCGGACCTCTTCCCCCTTCCCACATAGTGCTCCCTACGGGAGAAGGGGGACTTTTGAACTTCGTCCGTAGTACCAATTCAACTCAATCAAAACCCTGCTCTTTCAAAAAGATCTTCATCAGCTCATCAGCTGCCTTAAACGAGCTTATACTACCCTCCAAAACCCTTTTTTCCAACACTTTGATCTCTGATGCAATCGCCGGCTTTTTATAAAAGCTCTCTTTGAGTTGATTATTGATGGTTTCATGCATCCAATACGCAGCCTGTTCTCTCCTTCTTGTTTTGAAATAACTGTTCTCTTCAGTCACGCTCAGGTAATCTTCTATTTCATCCCAAATATTCTCTATACCCACATGTTTTAGTGCGGAACAGGTAACCACCTTCGGTTTCCATCCGGATGAAGGAGGTGGAAACAGTGAAAGAGCATTTTCATAATCTCTGCCGGCACGTTTAGCTGCTTTTAAATTTTCTCCTTCAGCTTTGTTTATGGCGATCAGATCTGCCATCTCCATAATACCCCGTTTGATTCCCTGCAGCTCGTCCCCGGCACCCGGCAGCATAAGCAGAAGAAAAAAATCGACCATAGAATGGACCGTGGTTTCCGACTGTCCAACACCCACCGTTTCAATGAAAATAGTATTGTAACCCGCTGCTTCGCAGAGAAGCAGGGTTTCCCTGGTTTTTTGGGCTACACCGCCCAGGGTTCCGGAGGTTGGCGAGGGGCGAATGTATGCATTCTCACTGGCCGAGAGAATCGGCATGCGGGTTTTATCGCCCAAAATACTGCCTTTTGTTCGGCTGCTGCTGGGATCGATGGTCAGAACAGCGAGTTTCTTGCCCTGATTGATCAGATGCTGTCCCATCGCCTCAATAAACGTGCTTTTGCCAACACCGGGTACACCGGTTATAGCAATGCGGATTGAATTTCCGGTTTCCGGGAGGCAAGCCTCAAGCACTTCTTGTCCCAAATTCCTGTACTCCTCTTTTGAGCTTTCGATGAGGGTTATGGCCTGTGAAAGCAGGGTGCGGTTGCCACTTTTAATTCCATCTGTATACTCCTTTGCAGATCTAAGGGATAACTTTTTCGCCCTGAATTCAGGATTTACCGAATCGTTTGGTTCGGTTCCCTTACGGACGTGCAGCGAGTTGTTGTCGTTTTTGCTCATTGGTTTTGATTAAGGCCTAAAAGTCTCCCCTTCGAGGGGAGAACCCCGACAGCTGTCGGGGGAGGGGTGTAAAGGACTCTGAACTAAACAGGATATTGACTAATAGGTAAAAATACCACTCATTAACTTTCTGAAGAAAAGTTAGATTGCATTAAATTCTATCCATCTTTCAATAACATCTAATACAGTATTAAGATCTTTTCTTACTTCTCTTTCCTCGAACCGGAGAAATTGAATACCATGACTTTCAAGTTCTTCCTGCCAAAGTAGAATTTCACCCAGAGTCATATTCTTCCGAAGTTTTCTGGCTAAAAGTTTAAGTTCAGGATTGTATGGATGAATTTTGTTGGGCACTATTTTTAACTCAATATTATGGATCGGCAACACCCCTCAAAAACTAAGCTGGACGCTTAGTTTTATCTCCCCTCGAGGGGAGACATGAAAAAATCACCGGTTCAATAAAATATTCAAGATTTTCTGGGCGGCTTCGGGTATAACAGTACCGGGGCCAAAGACGGCAGCGACTCCCTTGTCATATAAAAAACCGTAATCCTGATTCGGTATCACTCCTCCCACAATCACCATGATATCATCCCGGCCGAGCCGTTTCAGTTCGTCGATCACTTTTGGGACAAGTGTTTTGTGCCCCGCAGCAAGGCTTGATACACCGAGAATGTGAACGTCGTTTTCAACGGCCTGTTTGGCAGCCTCTTCAGGAGTTTGAAACAGCGGGCCTATATCTACATCAAAACCGAGATCGGCAAAACTGGTGGAGATCACCTTTGCACCCCTGTCGTGGCCGTCCTGACCCATTTTGGCGACCATGATACGGGGGCGGCGGCCCTCCTGCTCTTCGAACCGGTCGGCCAGCTCGCGGGCTTTCTTAAACTCTTCGTTATTGTCTATTTCGGATGAATACACGCCTGATATCGATTTTATGGTTGCCTGGTAACGCCCGAACACCTTCTCCATCGCATCGGAGATTTCACCGAGAGAAGCGCGCTTTCTGGCGGCATCCACGGCCAGGTTGAGCAGATTGCCATCTCCGGTTTCGGCACATTTGGTAATTGCAGAGAGTGCACTCTGAACATCTTCGTTATTTCTTTCTCTTTTGAGACGGTTCAGCCGCTCTATCTGCGATAACCGAACCTTCTCATTGTCCACTTCGAGTGTATCAATTGGATCTTCCTTATCCAAACGATATTTATTGACACCCACAATGGCCTCCTTACCGCTGTCGATACGGGCCTGTTTACGGGCAGCGGCCTCTTCAATTCGCATTTTTGGCACTCCGGTCTCAATGGCTTTCGACATGCCGCCCAACTCTTCAACCTCTTGAATAAGCTCCCAGGCGCGCCGGGCAATTCTGTCGGTGAGGTACTCTACATAGTATGAACCTGCCCATGGATCAATCGCTTTGGTTATTCCGGTCTCCTCCTGCAGAAAGAGCTGTGTATTGCGGGCAATTCTCGCTGAAAAGTCGGTTGGCAAGGCAATAGCCTCATCCAGCGCATTGGTGTGGAGAGATTGAGTATGGCCCAATGCAGCGGCCATCGCCTCTATACATGTGCGTGAAACATTATTGAATGGGTCCTGCTCTGTGAGGCTGTAACCGGAGGTTTGACTGTGGGCCCTGAGCGACAGAGACTTTGAATTTTTTGGTTCAAACTTTTTCATCAGTTTTGCCCATAACATTCGTCCGGCACGCATCTTGGCAATCTCCATAAAGTGGTTCATCCCAATCCCCCAGAAAAAGGAGATGCGGGGAGCAAACTCATCCACTTGCAGTCCTGTTCTGATGCCGGTTCGCACATACTCAACGGCATCGGCAAGCGTGTATGCCAGCTCGATATCTGCCGTCGCGCCCGCCTCATGCATGTGATATCCGCTAACGCTTATGGAGTTAAATCGCGGCATATGTTTTGCGGTGTATTCGAAAATATCACCTACAATCCGCATGGAGGGCTCGGGCGGATAGATATAGGTATTGCGCACCATGAACTCCTTTAAAATATCGTTCTGAATGGTTCCCTGGAGTTTATCCGGGGTAATGCCCTGCTCTTCGGCCGCAACGATGTAGAAGGCCAGTACAGGGATCACAGCGCCATTCATTGTCATCGACACCGACATCTCATCCAGCGGAATCTGATCGAACAGGATTTTCATGTCTAAAATGGAGTCAATAGCCACACCGGCTTTACCCACATCACCAGAAACGCGCGGATGGTCGGAGTCGTAGCCCCGGTGCGTGGCAAGGTCGAAAGCTACCGACAACCCTTTTTGGCCCGCTGCCAGATTTCTGCGATAGAAAGCGTTTGACTCCTCTGCTGTAGAAAAACCTGCATACTGGCGTATGGTCCATGGGCGAACCGTGTACATCGTCGAGTAGGGTCCGCGCAGATAGGGAGGTATGCCTGCAGTAAAGTCGAGGTGTTCAAGGTTTTCGATATCCATCCAGGTGAATACCGGTTTAACCGGAATCTTCTCCGGTGTTAACCAATCTTCCTCCGGCAGGTGTGAAGTATCAGAAGCTCCATTATCCCCAAAAGCGTCAAGCTTGATCTCCGAAAAGTCAGGTCGTTTACCCATTAAAGCGCCTCCTCTGTCAATTTATTCTGCAGCCGGCCTAAAAACTCCGGTACATTCATACCTGTCATAATAAACTCATCAATTCCCGAATCCCGATACGCCTTTTCCCTGTCTCCGGGGTTGCCAGCCAGAAGGAGGATTCCCTTTTTGAGATAGGCTTCACAAAAAGGGTGAACAAATTTTTCATACTCTTTATCTGATCCGCAGAGCACAAAAATATCGGATCTGTCCGGGTTAATTTCGTTCACGGCCTCATTGATCATCTCAAAACCTGCGTGGTTTTCGATGTCAAACCCCGCACAGCCCAAAAGGTTTTGGGCAAAAGTGGCCCTCAATTTGCGCCACTTCACATCTCCAACGGGGATGAGGGATGCGCGTGGCTTACGGCCCAGTTTTTTTGTGATATGATTGGTTTTAGAGCGTAGAAGGTCAAACAGTTCGCCTGCATTAAACTCTTCGAGGGTTGTATAGAGTACTTTTTGAGGTTCGAGGATAGATTCTGCTATATCTCCAACCGTGCCGCCATTTCTCAGATGTTTTTTTAACGATAGTATGAGACTCTCCGGGTCAGGCGAGTATTTTGATTTCGTGTAGATGAGAGAATCTGTAACTACCGGCCGTTTCAAACTGTTCGGAAGCTCTTCATCCGGGTTCGGATAGCTGTTGGTTCCGGTTAAGACCCGTTTTCGTGTTGAATAGGCGTCCAGTTTACGTTTTTTTGACTTATTGATCTCACTCTGCAATACCCGGTTTTCAAGTGCTTTAACAAATCCACCCTGATTTTCGATGAGCCGGAAAAAATCCCACGACTCTTTTGCAATTTGATCGGTAAGTTGCTCAATGTAGTAAGAGCCGGCCGCGGGGTCGGCTACCTTGTTCAAATGGGCTTCATCCCGAATCACATGATGTACATTCCGGGCAATGCGCAGGGAAAAATCATTCGGTTTTTGATAGCCGGCATCAAACGGGGTAATTGTGAGAGAGTCAACGCCTCCCAGAACAGCCGACATCGCTTCAGTGGTAGCGCGAAGCATATTGTTGTGAGAGTCGGTTGCCGTCTTATTTTGAGGGGTCGTCTCCGCGTGGATGTATAACGGTATCTCTTTATCCACTCCATATGCCTGCAGCAGGTTGCCCCACAATCTGCGTATAGCACGAAACTTGGCAATCTCAGGAAAATAGAGCGGTCCGGCTGAAAGCTTTGCAATGAATGATTTAGCAGTCCCGGGCCTGGTGGTTTCATCAACCGACATCAGGTATTCACTGGCAATGGCAAGAACGATGGCAATCTCCTGGACAATAGTGCACCCGGCGCGATGGTAAAATAGTCCATCAGCGGCCAGGCACCGTATGTTCAGTCTGCCTTGCATTTGTGAAATCAAAGCCGGAAGCTTCTCATCAGGCAGAGGTTTGCGGCCGTGCTTTGCATGGTATGTAAATGGATCAAAAAGAAACGAGGCCGATTTAAGCGTATCGGTATGATTCAATAGCATGGCCAACAGCGCGGGAGAAGCTGTTTCCGAATCAAATACCGGGCTGCAACACTTTAGGTCCACACTCTCAAACAATCTGTCAAAATCTTTTTGAGAATGGATTTGAGCCCCGGTCATATTTCCGCCGAGTATTTGATCGCCGGAGGTGATCTCACATTTAATCTGAATTGAATTACAACCTCCTTTAATTGCCCTTTGAATGGAGGTGTTTATGGCTGCAGGATCTGTTTCAAAAACCGGTTCACAGCGCTGCCATACCCTGGAGGTGTTTGGAATTGGTTCAGCAGGGATACCCTTTAAATCCTTCCGGCTGTAGAAAGGAAGAGGGGTGATCCCTTCGAGGGTTTGCCAGCTCAATTCTGTTTTATAATCGGCACCTTTCAGGTCTTTTTTGATCTGCTCTGCCCACTGCTCATTTGTTGCAGGGGTAAATTCAGAGAAAAGTTTTTGTTGATTGTCTTTCATATATGATCAGAACAAATGAACATGTTTGGGTGTCGTATAAGATAAATAGGGGTACACCTTTAAAAGAAAGGTACTAAATGTGAAGAGACGTTTTAAACCATTTGAAAGATTTTATCTGTTAATATTATTTTAACGACTGCAGTTCAGGCTGTTCTTTGCTTAAGGCAACCAAACATTCTTACTATCGGAACGTAGAAAGCACATACACCCATTTTAGGTTACCGAACAATCGTCACAGAGATGGACGAGAATTAAGTTAAGCGCAATCCATTACAATGATTAGGAACGGATCAGCAATAATACGTCCTGTAGTAGGGACGTGTGATTATTTAATGGTTCTAACGGCATCCTTGTGGGATACAGATCAACACAGACCAATTTGATAATTCCAGTGCTAGAAAAGCGCTTTTTAATCCCTATATTTTCAATGCAAAAACAAAAAAATAAAACTATTTATTATGCCAGAATTAGACGTTAAGATTCATCCTCTTACCCAGTTAACCGAAGATGAGCAGATGCTTAAAGATGCTTCTGCAGAATTCGCCGATACCATCATCAAGCCAAAAGTTCATGAAATGGACGAAGCGGCTAAACTGGACCCGGATCTCATTACCCAGTTTTTCGATATGGGATTGATGGGGATTGAAATTCCTGAAAAGTATCAGGGAGGCGGAGGATCATTCATGATGAGCATTGTAGCCATTGAGCAGATCTCTCGCGTAGATGCTTCGGTAGGGGTTTTTATGGATGTGCAGAACACCCTGGTGAATAATGCGTTTTTGCGCTGGGGTTCTGAGGAGATAAAAGAGCGGTTTTTACCCCAGTTGGCTACTGAAAAGGTTGGCGCTTACTGTTTGTCTGAAGCTGGTTCAGGCAGCGATGCGTTTGCTTTAAAATGTTCGGCTAAAGAAGATGGAGATGCATTTATACTGAATGGGACCAAACTTTGGATAACCAATGCCAATGAAGCGGATATTTTCCTGGTGTTTGCAAATATCAATCCCGAGGATGGTTACAGGGGCATTACAGCGTTTATTGTGGAGCGCGGCATGGAGGGATTTTCAATATCAAATAAAGAGAATAAACTGGGAATCAGGGCAAGTTCTACCTGTGAATTGCTTTTGGAAGATGTTCGTGTACCGAAAGCGAATATTCTTGGAGAAATTG
>REDT01000061.1 GCA_007693295.1 Balneolaceae bacterium | reverse complement strand
GAAGCAATGGCACGTCCGTGACCGGACTTGACCCCAATCCCGGAATGCTGGCAGTCGCTAAAAGCATGGCCCCGGACACCAAATGGAAAGAAGGTGTAGCCGAAGAGCTCCCTTTCGAAGATGAATCGTTCGAAGTTGTGGTGAGTCAGTTCGGGCTGATGTTTTTTCAGGACCGGCCGGCGGCCCTTCGGGAAATGGTTCGTGTACTGGCCCCCGGTGGCCGGCTGGTTGTTTCGGTTTTTGATTCACTTGACAATAACCCCGGATATAGTGCTATGACAGAGGTCTTTGAACGTGTAGCCGGTGAAAAGGTGGCAGATGCTCTCAGAGGACCATTTTCACTTGGTGATACCGAAGAGTTGAAAGCTTTATGTTCTGAAAGCGGATTATCGTCTGCCGAAGTCACTACCCACAACAAAAATGCGCGTTTTCCTGATGTCCGAACGATGGTACTTGCCGATGTGAAGGGGTGGTTCCCCCTGGCCGGGATTCATCTTACGGATGAACAAATTGATGAGGTTGTTCAACGGCTTGAATCGGCCTTACCAAAATACATCTCTTCAGAAGGGCAACTGGAATTTCCAATGCCGGCTCATTTTATCACGGCTACTAAATAGTCAAAACTGATAAAATACAAACTTCAGACCTGTTCACGATCTATTGTATTGATAAGAGGATCCAGTAAACAAAATGTCTAAAAATGATAAACTAACTCCATTTTTTGGGCTTATCGTAACAAAGGAAGGTATAAAAAAATGGAGGTTTGATATGTATAAGAACAACCCGATTGTTATCTGGTTTGCAACAGTAATGCTGATACTCGGCTCAACGTTGCTTTTTTCAGCTTGTGACCGGGGTGAGCATTCAGAAGTTCATGAACTGGAACATGATCACGGTGTTGTAGAATTTGAGATATCCTGCAACGAAGAAGCACAGGAAGAATTTTTAACAGGCCTTGCACATCTGCATCACATGATGTACGAGCAGGCACGGCCTCACTTTGAAACCGCTGCGGAAGTTGACACGGATTGTGTGATGTCGCACTGGGGAATCGCTATGACAAGTTTTTATCCGCTTTGGATGCCCACCCCCGATGAGCTGCTCGAACGTGGTAAAGCCGCTTTGGAAACAGCCCGTGCTATCGGTGCCCCCACAGAGCGGGAAGAAGCATATATCGCTGCGGTGGATGTATTCTTTACCGATCCCGATCCCGTAATTGAAAGCCCGGCTGCTGATCATGCAGCACGTCTTGAGGCATGGAAAGAAGCTCAACGGAGCGTACATGAATCGAATCCGGACGATGTGGATGCAGCCGCGTTTTATGCGCTTGCAGAGATTTCTTACGCACAGACACAATTCTCACCCGACGAGGAGCGGGATTTCAGTCCGAATCTGCGGGCCGGCGAACTGATTGAAGATTTTTTTGATGACCATCCGGAACATCCCGGTTTGTTTCATTACCTGATACACGCCTACGACAGTCCGGAACTGGCACACAAAGCCGAAGAAGCAGCACGGGGTTATGATCAGATTGCACCTGATACTCCGCACGCCCTTCACATGCCGAGTCATATTTTCGTGCGGCTGGGAGAATGGGAAGAGACTGTGGAGTGGAACGAACGGTCTGCTGAGGCTGCATTGCGTCAAGCCGATGAAGATGCCCATGCCTTAATGCACTATGTTCATGCCCTGGATTACATGATGTACGGAAATCTTCAGCTTGGTGACTGGGAAAAAGCTCAAGAGACTTTTGAGAAGGTTAGAGGTGTAGAAATGGTGCCGGAGGATATGGCATCAGCGTATGGAGTTGCAGCGCCTCAGGCTCGTTATTATCTGGAACAGCATAAATGGGAAGAAGCGGCCGGACTGGAACTTGGATACCCCGATATATTGCCCTGGGAGGAGATGCCGGAAGCAAAAGCACTTTTTGCTTATGCACGGGGCCTCGGATCAGCCAAAACCGGTGATCTGGATCAGGCGGATGCTGAGCGTGAACGAATTGATGAGTATATGAGCCAGTTGCATGATGATGGCAATACCTATTGGGCATATATGACCGATGCGCTTGGTAAAGCTGTTGAGGCATGGGTGCTTTATGAGCGGGGTAATACCGAAGAGGCACTCGCATTGATGAGTGATGCGGCCGACCTGGAGGATTCGATGGACAAACACCCGATCTCCCCCGGTGAAATTTATCCGGTAAGAGAACTATATGGTGAATTGCTATTTAGAGAAGATCGAATTGAGGATGCCAGGGAAGCATTCGAAACATCCCTTGAACGGACACCCAACCGCAGGAATGCTCTCAACAGAGTAGATGACGTGATCGCTGCCCAATAGAACATAGATCAAAGAATCTCTCAGCTAAAGAGATCACACATAACGGTAAAGCGTGTTTTCCCGATGTCTGCACGATGGTACTTGCCTATGTGAAAGAGTGGTTTCCACTGGGCGGGGATCACCTTACGGTTGCATAAATTGAGTGGGACCAAAAAAATTCTATTCACCATTGGACAGAAATCTGGATCTGTCAGCCCAAAAACCTAATCCGACAAACAGAAATGAGATAAGTCAGATATGAACTATCAGATTTCTCTCACGATTGCCACACTCCTTTTCCTGCTCTCTACCTTGCAGGATATGCATACGATTCGGGCCGGAAAGGTCACGCGTATGGGTTTCAGTGTGCTATGGAAGTGGCAACAAAAGCAAACATCAAACCATTAAAAAAGGAGGTTTAGCCATGAGTAAAACAATCAAATTGCAAAAATGCTGGAAAACAGACTTTCCAGACACCCGAATTGAAGAGTCGACGCCTATGCATATGCGAGATAGCATTGTCAATCGAGGCAGCAGTACGCTGTGGCGAGGAGTTGCCGGCCGCATTGGGCAGATTCTTGCCCTGATACTGGTAACTGTTCTGTTATTTGCGTGCTCCGACGAGGGTATACTGGATCCTGTGAGCGAGGAGGTGCAGGAAATTGAGGCAGAAAGCATCACGCCCGCATGGATTCAAAGCAACGCGGGTAACTCGGCACTTGCCAGGGAGCTGAACGATGTGCGCAAAGCGACACAGAAGTATAAGGACGCTTCAAAAGCCCTTTACGACGGCTACGTGCCTGTCAACTATGTGCCGGGAATGGGCTTTCATTTTGTTAATTTTGCCTTGGTCGCAGCGAACCATGAGGCTGATCCTGTAGACGGAATCGAGAATCCACCCATTCTCGTCTATTACACAACCGGAAACTTCAATCCGGATGACGTTATCAAAGAGAATGGTGATGTCAAAGACTACTTCACAAATGAAAATACTGATTGGCTCGAATACCTTCGTCTTGGCGCCGTCGAATATGCCCATTTAGGAGATGCGGGTGAACCTTTTCCTACCGGTGCTAACCCCGCGAACTACTTTTCTGATGAAGAAGCACCTCGTAACCTGAAAGTCTCGGAAGAAGAGGGATGGGAACCGATCCCAAACCCAGAAATTGAAGATGAAATATTTTTTACTGCTCTTCACGTATGGGTGCATCGCGGAAATCCGGATGGTCTGTTCGCTCCGTTTAATCCAACGATTAATTAAAGTGAGTGGGTGCTAAAAAATATCTATTCACCTTTGGTCAGATTCTGAATCTGTAATAATGAATCAAAAATAATCCAAAACTCATTTTAGTCTAAAATAATCAAGAACAAAAGAAGGAGGAAGCTATGCGTATAACATCAATAATCACATGGTCACCTGGCGATACTGAAGCCGTTTATAGACGTTTTGAAGAGCTTGGGAAAGGCAATGCACCCGATAATGTGAAACAGACTTTTGAGAGAATAAACATTATTGCGTGGGAAAGACTTGTAACCAATCGGGTTGTCTCTGTTTTAGAAGGAGATGAATATGACATGATGATGTGGTCGGGCTACTGGCAGGATCTGGCTGATTTCGAAATTATTGAACCATCTTTTGATTTAAAAGATGGGGGTGTAGTGAGTAAAATTACCCCACCACCATTTCTGGGCTAATGAACATTGTGATCATCCAGATTTGTCATAAATCTATCATTAAAATTTTCAGGAGGTAACCATGAAATGGCAAGATAAAAAGATCTATAAAGTAAGGCACAATGATAATGATGACTTCCGGATCCACCGGGCAATCTCTGACGACGGAACCCAAATCGCCGGCAGAGTGCACGGCAACGGACCACCCATTGTTTTCTTTCACGGCGGGTTGACGGACGGTGAGTATGCGTGGAACGGGATAATCCCGCATCTGACCGATCAATTCACCTGCTATCTTCCCAGCATGCGCGGAACAGGCCTGAGCGCTGATCACCCTGACCAGCGCCCCGAGCGTCACGCAGAAGATTTGGCCGCCTTCATCAACACTATCGGCAAGCCGGTGGGTTTGTTCGGCCATTCAACAGGGGCTACCTACGGGTTTGGCGCTATACAGCAAGGAGCCAATGTCGCCGTAATGGCAACATATGAACCTGCCGTGTTTGAATTCTGGGAAGAGGGTGAAGATGCCGAGCGTTTTCAGCAGGCCGTTGGCAGCATGGCCAAAGCAGCCGGAGAGGGACGTCTGGCCGATGGAGCACGGGATCTTCTCAGTGTGTTCGGTAACGAGGAAGAGATCCCGGTCATGCAAGACGAAGGCCATTTTGAGCACGCCGGAAAGTACGTCCCGAAGCTGCTGGAGATCTTCGAGCAGGCACCTGAAACAGAGGCTCCCAACCCCAACGACCCGCTCGAACTGGCCCGTGTCACAATTCCGGTGCTGCTTCTATATGGAACAGAGAGCACTGACGCCCATATCGATTCGGTTCATTATCTCGACGAGAATCTTCCCGATTCCAGAATTCATGGAATCCCCGGCCTTGGGCATATGGCCCCGGAACTCGGAGAAAAGCCTGTGGCTGATCTGCTCATGGAGTTCTTCAGTAAAGAACTGAACAAGT
>REDT01000234.1 GCA_007693295.1 Balneolaceae bacterium | reverse complement strand
TGGAATCCTGCTGAAAAGTGAAATTAGCTGCTAAAAGCAATAATAGTGCAGAATATGTCATTCGTGTATCCTGATTCTTTATTCTCTCTCCCTATTAAAAATAGCAAAAGTGAATCATTTAATCTTTGGAAGATGAATTTATACTCACTGCGACAATATAATTTCATAAGAAAACCAAGAAAAACCATACTATTCTTCAACACGAAAGGTGGGCTAAGTGTAACCGGATCAGAGATTGAATAACCAATAATTGCATGCACCGAACTTTGCACCAAAAAAAAAGCCTTGCATTCGTCAACTGACGAATACAAGGCTTAATGTGCCCTGGAATGGAGTCGAACCATCACGACCGTTAGGTCACACGCCCCTCAAGCGTGCGCGTCTACCAATTCCGCCACCAGGGCAAAAACTGTTATCTACTAATATTCAAAACATAAATTCAAATCGAGGCGAACCATCTCGCCCCTGCTCATCGAAGCTTCAGCGTAGTTGAAACCGGGGTTTGATATTCAGCTATAAAAGATAGGGGTTTTCCATTCTAAAAGAAAAGAGGGTTTTTCCCTTTTTTAGAATTTTCCGGGTGAGGTGTGAATTGGATTTTCGTAGTTTGTGTTAGTTACCCGTGGCACCATCACCGCTCCGATTAAAGACGGACTCGCCCCACTCAAAG
This sequence comes from Balneolaceae bacterium, assembly GCA_007693295.1. Classification (GTDB taxonomy): domain Bacteria; phylum Bacteroidota; class Rhodothermia; order Balneolales; family Balneolaceae; genus Rhodohalobacter. The sequence goes on along the minus strand of REDT01000234.1, from coordinate 21,020 downwards.
ACGTGAGTTTGGCAAAGAATTACTTCTAATTAAATTTCAAATTTTACCGGAATATATGACTAACCAGGACGTAGCCGAAAAACTTCGTGAAGTGTATAACCTGATGCAGCTGGCCGGCGAGAACCGATTCCGCGCCATTGCCTTCGACAGGGCAGCGCAGACGATTGAGGGGTTGAGCGATGAGATCACCAAACACATCGAAGAGGGTACGCTCACCGATATAAAGGGGATTGGCAAGTCGATTGCAGAGGATATCAGGGTGTTTGCGGAGACGGGCACTATGCCGGTTCTGGAGGCATACAAGGAGAAAGTACCGAAAGGATTGATCGAATGGCTCAACATCTCCGGGCTTGGCCCGAAGAACATCGTCAAAATACACCAGACGCTTGGAATTACGGAGATCACCGAACTGAAAGAGGCATGCCAGAGCGGCGCTGTGGCAGAACTGCCGGGCCTTGGTCAAAAATCGGCCGACAAAATCATTAAATCGATCGAGTACCTGGAAAAATTCGGCGAACGAGCCCGGCTCAACCAGGCACTTGAAATCGCCGAGCCGCTTTTTGAATTTATAAAAGGCCTCGAAGGGGTGCAGCAGTGCGACATAGCCGGCTCGCTGCGCCGCTCACGTGAAACGATCGGCGACATCGATATCCTTGTAGCTGCCGGTAAGGATAAGGTCGAATCCATTTTTGATGCCTTCGTAAACCATGAGCTGGTTGTGGAGGTATTGGGAAGGGGTGATACCAAAAGTTCGGTACGGACTGACACCGGCAGGCAGGCTGATCTCCGGATTGTTAAACCGGAGGAGTATCCCGCCGCCCTGATGTACTTCACCGGCAGCAAGGAGCACAACATTGTGATGCGCCAACGGGCACGTGAGCGCGGTATGGCGCTGAATGAATACGGCCTGTTCAAGTTAAGTGAGCAGAAGGAGACCGATTTTGATCAACCCGTAAAAACAGAATCGGAAACGGATATCTATAATAAACTGGGCCTGAACTTCATCCCGCCGGAACACCGGGAAGATCGCGGCGAGTTTGAGTTTTATTCTGAACACGAGAAGATGGAGCTTGTCAGTGATACGGACATCAAAGGCGTGGTTCATGCCCACAGCATATGGAGTGACGGCAAGTATACCATCAGGCAGATGGCGGAAGCGTGTATGGAGCGGGGTTATGAATACCTGGGCCTGACCGACCACTCCAAAACGGCGGCCTACGCCGGCGGCCTTACGATTGACGAGGTAAAAAGGCAGTGGGATGAGATTGATCAATTGAATGAAGAGTTTAAAAAAGCCGGGAAGAAGTTCAGGGTATTCAAAGGGATGGAATCTGATATCCTAAGCGACGGCTCCCTCGACTATCCCGACGAAATCCTGAAAGGTTTCGATTTTGTTATCGCCAGCGTGCACAGCGGACTCAATATGCCGCTTGAATCGATGATGGCCCGTTTTGAGGCTGCAATTAAGAATCCATATACACGCATCATCGGCCACCCGACCGGACGCCTCCTGCTCAAGCGAGAAGAGAGCAAGCTCGACCTCAATAAGCTGATTGAGCTGGCCGCTGAACAGAACACCGTTATCGAGATCAACGCCAGCCCCTGGCGCCTCGACCTCGACTGGCGCTACGGCAATAAAGCCAAAGAAACCGGGCTGATAACCTCCATCAACCCCGATGCCCATAGCATTGAAGGCATCGATGACATCCGCTATGGCGTGAAAATAGCCCGCAAAGCCAAATTTGACCCTGCCCGGGTACTGAACACGAAAAGCGTTGAGGAGTTTGAGGAGTGGTGTAAGAGAGAGTAGTGAGTATCGAGTAGCAGGTAGTGAGATTGGTTTCGATTTTAGAACCAAGCTCCACGATTGTAAGGAGTGTACATGTGGCTCATTAATGGCAAAAATCTAATCCCAACCTATCTCACTACTCGATACTTGCTACTCGATACTCAAGACTATAATTCCCTATATTCCAAAAAACCCGAACGCAATTGCAAGCCAACAACATGAGTCAATCCGAGAGCCTGACCTACACCTCCTATTTAAAAATTAATGAGCTACTTGAACTGCAGCAGCCGGAGTCGAAGCCGGAGGAGCATGATGAGATGCTTTTTATCGTGATTCACCAGGTGTATGAGCTCTGGTTTAAGCAGATTCTGCATGAACTGGACAAATTCCGGGCCGACCTTGAGGCGGGTAAGAGCTGGTCGGCGGCCAAAACAATGCGCCGGGTACTCACCATTCTTAAAACAATGGTTTCGCAGATCGACATTCTGGAGACCATGACCCCGCTTGAGTTCAACAGTTTTCGTGGATTTTTGCAGAACGCCAGCGGGTTTCAATCGGTACAGTTCAGGGAGATGGAGATTATCTGCGGGATGAGATCGAAACATGTCATTGACGTTCACAAAGAACAGCCCGAGCTTCAGAAAAACCTTTTGGAGCGGCAAAATGAGTCGACCATTTGGGAGAGTTTCTGCAAGTATCTTGAACAGCGGGAGTACAATGTGGAGTGGCCCGAGCGTGTAAACGAGCAGGGCCTGGTGCATGAAACCTCCGATTACAACCAGAAACTGCTGGTAGATATCATGAACAATGATCCCGAGGCAGCAATACTCTGCGAGCTTTTGGTAGACTATGACGAGGGACTCATGGAGTGGCGATACCGGCACGTTAAAATGGTGGAGCGAACCATCGGAACCAAACGCGGAACCGGCGGTTCTGACGGCGCCAAATATCTGCACCGAACACTGAACAATGCAATTTTTCCCGACCTGTGGGAGATTCGGTCGAGGTTTTGATTAAAGTCCCCCTTCGAAGGGGGGATGTTTGGAGCGTTCAGCGAACAAACCGGGGGGATGCCTGTGGGCGTTACTTTAAAAATAATCACTATAAAGCTCACTCATCACCTTTCATCCCCCATTGCCCCCTTCGAAGGGGGACACTTTATAAATAAGCCCGACACCTACCTTCTTTCACCCCCCAATCCTCTTCAACAACCTGCCTAAAAACTTATTTCCGTAAACCCGGTTCACATGAACCATATCCGCAATCACAACCAGCTCCTTGCGGCTTCGGGAAAAGGCTACGTTTAGCAAGCGCGGAACACTGAGGCCATTCTTCTCTTCATCGAGTGGACGCACGGAGTAGTGCCGGATATTTCCCCGCTGCTGTTCGCCGCTCATTACCGTATCAAAAATGATGTAATCCTTCTCCCGTCCCTGGAAGGTGTGGATAGTGCCGACCTCCACATTTCTGACACCCGCATCATACAGGCGATTGCGAATATCATAAACCGCACTCCGAAACGGGACTATGATTCCGATCTGTTCCATGAGTATACCACGGCCGCCCATGTTTTTTACCAATCGCTCCAAAACCTCCTGGTGAACCAGGTTTACAGGCTTGAATCCTCTTTCTCCTGATTTTTGCTCCAGGTATGGCCCATATTTGGATGTATCCACCAGGTGAAATGCACGGTCTGAAACCTCATTAAGTGACACCTCACTCTTCTTACCGGTTTTAAGCCGCCCTTCATAAAAAACGGAGCTGATTACATCGGCCAGTGACGATTCGAGACGATACTGTGTGTCGAAAAACGAAGTAAATTCAGGGTTCCGGTCATGCCACCGAAAAAGCTCTTCACTTTTAGCCGCATTCGAAACAGTGGTAAAGATATCCCGTTCCAGAAAATCGCGTGACTCGTTATCTGCCGTGAGCGCAATGGGGGGAAGCTGCATGGGATCGCCCACAATTACCATATGCCATTTTGCGTGAGATGCAAGAACCATCAGGTATGGCAGATTGGCCATCGAGCCTTCATCCACCACTACTGCATCAAAATCGAGATCATGAAAGAGGTCGGACGTACATACTTTGGCAAGGGTTGTGGCTACAAGTTGCTTTTTCCACAGTTCGGCCCGGTCGCTTACCTGACTCAACTCTTCAAGCCGTTCCTCCAGCAGTTCCAGTCCGCCGGCATCTTTTATCTTCTGATCAATCAGCTTCAGCTCAAGCTCCTGGTTGGAAGTGGGTTTTTTGCCATTCTTAAACCTTTTCTCCATCGAGCGCAGGGCGTCTTCACGTCGGCGCAACAGGTCGATCCATTCGCCCGCCTCCAGTTTACGCTCTTCAACTGTTTTATCGATCTGAACATCAAAGCTAAGCGGTTCAAGCCGGTCATCATTCAGTGCCGAGTCTCCAAACCGGGTGACCCTCTCCTGTTTGATATTGATTCCGATTTGATGCATCGCCTCTATCGCGCTGAGCAGGCCTACATCAACGGCCCGGTTGGTATTGGATGCAAACAGGACTTTTTTACCCTGTTTCAGGTAGTTGGCAATAATATAACCGAGGGTGGCTGTTTTTCCTGTTCCGGGAGGGCCCCAGATAAACAGCGTGCGGCGGGTCATTGCCTTTTGAATGGCATCGAGTTGGGCATCATTTCTCAGGCCATCATCATCGATTTCGTCTGCACCGGGAACAACATCTCCATTGGGTGAGAAGAGCCTCTCCAAACGCTGGAATTCACCATTCTCATCATCCTGCAGCTTAATCACTTCAGAAAGTGTCCGCTTCAGGATAAAATCGTTTTCCCACTCTACATGCAGCTGATCAATCTTATCCCCAAGTTTCTCAGGAAAACGAAGTGTAATCACATTCTCCTCAAAAGTGACCGGATGAACCGTTAGCGACTTTCCGTCAAAAGTGGCCTTAATCTCCTCTGCAAACCGAATGGCAGGCTGATGCGTCTCAAATTTATAATCCGTGCCATCTCCGGTGCCCGTGTTGGCCCGCACTCCACTGAAAAGTATGTCGGTTGACGGCTTCTCTCTCACCGTCTCAATCTCTGATTCGAGAGCGGAAATGGCTTGTTTTATGAGAGTCGATATTTCTTTCATGAATCTGCTGGAGTGAAAAGGTAGAAGTGAAAAGGAAGAGGTCTTACCTGCTTCGAAAATTAATTTCAGTCGACCTCTAAATTAAGCCTTTATCCAAGAAGTGTCGACCCAAAATCTAAACTCATTTTATAAAATCGATTTATGCTTTCGTTTCTTGCAATCAGGTTAAATAGGGAACGCTTCAAGGTCCTACGGACGCTTGAAGGTTCATACTTTTTTGCCCTCTGCCTTACTGATCCCACAGCTCTGCACGAATCATCTCTGCGCTTTTTTCTGAGATTATGTACTGCAATTTAATTCTCTTCTTTTCAGGAACTCTCTGTTCAACAAGCCGGGCGCTTGCAGGTGTATAGACAATCAGATCCGTATTTCGGACAAAGAGCGGAAGTGATTTTCCATAGGTTGCCCCGGCCACAAAAGTACCCTCAAATTTCATCATCGATTTTAATTCACTGATGATTTTGGGAATAGAATCCTCCTCAGCCGTCACCAGCCCGATTGCCTCAATTGCAGCCCGGTCTACCAGGGATAGAAGCACATCTGCATCGTAATGGAAAACGACCGGCATAATCCGGATGGAATCGCTCAGGCTTCGAAATTGACTCATCAGGTGAATGGGAACAAATATGGCATCGAAGTTAAACGCTTCATCGTAATCATTTACTGTAAGGATATTGCTCTTAACCCCGATCTGGTTTTTGATGGAGTCGGAAAGCAGTCTTGCGAGCTCTTTCGTTTCACCAACCGTGGCAATACTTTGTATTCGATCGGGCCACTCCATGAAGCTGATCTGTTCCTCAAAAATGGCTTCAATCTCAGCCTCATCCAGTCCGTAGCCGATCAGCTCTTCGAGCATGGTCTGTACCTTAACCGTACCCAACTCCAGCCGTTCCGACTTGTCGAGTGATGTACTCTGACGGCTCACCACAAATCCCCTGCCCTGTTCGGCAACGATCAAACCCTCATCTACCAGTCCGTGATACGCCTTCCTCACGGTGTGAAAGCTTGCTCCGAGCTGACGGCCAAGCTCACGCGTGGATGGCAACAGCTCTCCCACCTGGAACTGTTTGGTAGCAATCATCAGGCGAATGCGGTCGGCAATATGTTTGGCAGAGTGTTTCATGGTGCGATGAAAGGTAGGGTTTGGCGGCCACTCTCGCCAACCCGAACAAAAAATTAAAGCCGGCAGCCAACACTCTCCCGTATGCTCTGTGACGACTTTATTGGAGGCGTCCTGTCAGATATTCAACTCTTTCATGTACAGGGCATTCTCGCGTACGGCATCCATTGGAGTGGTTCCGGTGTAGGCTTCCTGCTCTACAATAAAATATTTCATGCCATTCTCTTTGGCAACCGGCAGCAGTTCTGGGAAGTTGATTGTACCGGTCCCCAAAATCGTTGATTCGGGATTATCTCCGTTGACGAGATCTTTCACATGACAGGTAGTAAACCGGTTCGGATATTTTCGAATCCACTCGGCAGCATCCTGCCCGGCCACTGCATACCAATAGATATCCATTTGGTGCTCAACCAGGTCAGGTTCGGTTCTTTCCATCAGCACCGTTTGGGGAATTTCACCGTCCATCTCTTCAAACGTGTATTCATGGTTGTGATAGGCAAATTTGATTCCTGCAGCATTGGCCTGCTCACCGATTTGATTGAACCTGTCGGCCATCTCTTTGTAATCGTCGAGGGTTTCCTGCCGTCCAATCCAGGGACATATCAGATACTCTACTCCGATCTCTGCAGCCTCGTTTGCCTGGCGTTCAAAATCTTCGAATACATTCGTATGGCTTGAAATCATGGTCATATCCAGTTCATCCATAAGCTGCTTGAAACCGGTATTGCCCATGCCCCAGTAGATTCCCATCGGCCCGGCGTAACTTTCAATCTGTTTGTACCCAAATTCAGCAATCTGCCTCAATACGGCTTCCGGATCGTCGGCTATGACATCACGGAGTGTATAGAGCTGAAGGCCAAACGGAGAGGTTTCAGGTTCAGGAGAGGCACAGGATGATAAAAAAGGAAGGGTTCCAAGTGCGGCTCCTGACATAAGAATTCCTGATGTTTTCAAAAAAGTTTTGCGTGTAATGTCCATGTGAGAAGATTTTTATATTTGTTCACAACAATCACTGAGAATAGTAAAGAAAAGTATTTACTGCAAAAACTGGTTATCTTTTTAACTTTTTCATCAACCTTAATTATGGATTCGCAACTTAAAATCATCTTTAGCTTACAGATTACAGCAGCTTTTATCCTGCTTTTGTTAGTCATCCATTTCGCCCTTGGGCTCTCCCTTTTGTTAAGTGCCGGGTTTGCAGCACTTGCAAGTGGAATAATTTCGGCTTGGGGATACCTGAGGTATGCCCATCATGTAAAAAAGAGTGCGTCGAAATCATCCAAAGAGGAGGGGTAAACCCTGTAATTTTTCGCCGGTTATTAACCGGTCTAACCGGTCAGGCTGACCGGTTTACTTGGCGTTTTTGTCGCACAGAAATAGAGGCACTTCCTAACCGGTCAGGCTGACCGGTATACTTTCTTTACTTGGCGAGGCGGTTTAGTTCGCTCAGCAGCAGGAGTGCTTCAATCGTGGGTATGCGCTCGGGATCGCTGTTACCCGGTTTGCTGAGATACATCTTAACCGGTCAAGCTGACCGGTTTACTTTACTTGGCGTTGTAGTTCGCACAGAAATAGAGGCACTTCCTAACCGGTCAGGCTGACCGGTATACTTTCTTTACTTGGCGAGGCGTTTTAGTTCGCTTAGCAGCAGCAGCGCTTCAATCGGGGTCATGCGCTCGGGATCGCTGGCATCCAGTTTATTGAGGAGGGTTTCCATGTTGGGATCCATCTGTGATCCGAAAAGTGTCATTTGCGGAAGCTGTCCCTGGGTTTCTACCTGCTGCACAGCCCGTTTTGCAGCCTCTTTTTTTGTGGCTCCCTGTTTGATGGCTCCGTTCCCGTCGTGGCTCACATCCAGGGTGTGGCTCTCCAGGTTTTTCAAAATCTCTTTGGCCCGTTCAATCACAACCTGCGGCAAGCCTGCCATGTTGGCGACCTGAATCCCGTAGCTGTGATCGGCACCGCCTCGTGCCAGCTTCCGCAAAAAGATCACCTTTCCGTCGTGCTCCTTCACCTGCACATTGAAGTTCTTGACTCTGTCGTACCGGGCTTCCAGTTCGTTAAGCTCGTGGTAATGAGTGGCAAAGAGCGTTTTGGCGGCCACCTCCGGTTTGTTGTGGAGATATTCGGAGAGCGACCACGCAATACTGAGTCCGTCAAATGTACTGGTCCCCCGTCCAACCTCGTCCAAAAGAATGAGTGATTTGGGCGTGGCGTTATTTAGAATATTGGCCGCCTCATTCATTTCCACCAGGAAGGTACTCTCTCCGGCAGCCAAATTATCGGAGGCACCCACACGGGTAAAGATTTTATCCACCAAACCAATGGTGGCCTTCTCGGCCGGAACAAAACTTCCGATCTGTGCCATGAGCACGAGCAAGCCGACCTGCCGAAGAATAATGCTCTTTCCCGCCATATTCGGCCCGGTAATGATCAGGATCTGGTACTCACTGTTGTCGAGATAGATATCATTCGGGATAAACGGCTCTCCCGCAGGAAGGGTTCTCTCCACTACCGGATGGCGCCCCTTCTTCACGTCTATCACATCATCGGTGTTCACTTCAGGACACACATAGCTGTTTCGGAAAGCAATCTCTGAAAAACTTTGAATGCAATCCAGCTCAGCCAGCGCCCGGGCAATCTGCTGCACATCGTCGGCATACTCGGCTACATAGAGACGAAGCTCTTCAAAGAGTTCCCCTTCCAGCGTTTTACTGCGGTCCTCGGCCGATAGCACCTTCTCCTCCACCTCTTTCAGCTCGGGCGTAATGTAGCGTTCGCAATTAACCAGGGTCTGCTTTCGGATAAAGTGCTCAGGAACCTTATTCTTGTGTGTGTTGGTCACTTCAATGTAGTAACCGAACACCTTGTTGTAGCCAATTTTCAGTGACGGAATCCCGGCCTCTTTAGCCAGTTTATCTTTAATTTGGGCGATGTACTTTTTGCCGTTTCTGGCTATTTCCCGCAGTTCGTCCAGATCATCATTAAAACCCTCAGCGATCATGCCTCCTTCGCGAATAGTTGCCGGAGGCTCTTCCATTAACGCGTTGTTGATCCGTTCCTGAACTTCCACAAGCATTTTCAAACGGTCGTTAATAGAGTTAAGCAGCGGATTTTCAGTATTTCCGATCTGCATCTTCACGCGCGGAACCTGTGCAAGCGAAAGCTGAAGCTGCTTCAGGTCGCGCGCATTTGCCCGGCCCACGCTGATGCGGCTGATCAGCCGCTCCAGGTCACCCACCTGGCCCAATTCATCCCGCAGCTCCTCGCGCCGGCCGTGGCCATTTACAAGAACTGCTACAGCATCCAGGCGGTCTTCGATCGGTTTCACCTGCTTCAAAGGACGCATAATCCACTTCCTCAGCAGTCGCCCGCCCATTGCTGTGCAGGTGTCATCCAATATGGAAACCAGCGTCCCCTCGGTGCCGCCCTCCTGCATGCTGGAGGTCAGCTCAAGATTTCGTTTGGTGGAGCCGTCGAGAGACATATAATCAGCATTTTCGTAGGCATACAGCCTGCGAAGGTGGCCCAGCGAGGACTTCTGCGTCTCCTGCATGTAGTGCAGCAGTGATCCGGCCGCCGTATGGGCGATCTCAAGATCCTCCACGCCATACCCTTTTAATGAATGCGTTTTGAAGTGATCGGTAAGCAGCTTGTAGCCGTAATCTCCTTCGTACACCCAATCGTCGATATGAGTGATATTGTACCCGTTGAGTTCTTCGGGAATTTTGTTTTTATACTTTTTCTGCAGCAGAACTTCGGAAGGCTGAAGAGACTGCATCAGGCTGTCGAGCTGTATTCTCGATACCTGGCTGAGTGCAAACTCACCGGTTGAGATATCGGAAAAAGCGACACCGGCAGTTCCTCCGGTCCAGTGTACCGACACAATGTAGTTGTTGCGCTTGTGATCGAGCAGTTTGTCCGACATGGTTACCCCGGGAGTGGTAATCTCGGTCACTTCGCGATTTACAATTTTGCGACCCGCTTTTTTGGCAGATTCCGGATCTTCGGTCTGCTCACAAATAGCCACCCGATACCCGCGTTTTACCAGTTTTGGGAGATATGTATCAAGTGCATGGTAGGGAAAACCCGCCAAAGGGGTTTGATCACCCCCATTATTTCGTTTGGTAAGCGTAATGCCCAGCTCTTTACTGATCAGGATGGCATCATCGGAAAACGTTTCATAAAAATCACCCACCCGAAACAGCAGAATGGTGCCGGGGTGTTTCTCTTTAATATCAAAATACTGACGCATCAGGGGCGTCTGCTTCTTATTACTCATTGGGTGGCTTTGTAAAGACCGGTTTGATTTAAATTATGCTATCGAAAGGTATTGAATTCTCACGTTTTTTGAGAGGTTGTTTGGCGGATTTGTTTCGGCTGCTAAATCAGTATATAAAATTTTTATCAGCCTATAATATTGGCATTCATATTCGATCCGCTTATTTTGGAAACCAACATGATTGAATTCGACAAAGATAAATTTAAAAAGTTCTGGAAGCTTGTTGCAGAGCTCAGTCTGAAAAAAGACGTTTTCATTAATGCCTCTGCTATCACATTTAACCTGGTTATCTGTGCAATCCCATTCACGTTGATTTTGATCTCCATCTTAGGATATATCTTATCCATTGATGCCGCTTTTGACGAACTTATCCGGTATGGCAGGGAGCTGCTGCCCAGTTTCACTTTTGAAACACAAAGCGGGGATATCATTGAAGGGAGTGTTACACTTGAAAACCTTATCCAGCCGCTTGTAGGAGCTCGCCAGCTTTTTGGAATTGTGGGTTTGATCATTCTTTTAATTTTTGCACAGGGGCTTTTCCATACTCTGAAACATGTGCTTTTTCAAGTGTTTGAATACGAGGACCGAAAACACCCCGCAATGGAACTGGTTCATAACTTCTTTGCATTCGGAGTTATTGGCGGTGTCTTTCTCTTTTTCAGCATGGCCGTCTCCATTATCTCACTCTTCTCTTTTGATGACATTGCAATTCCATATACCGAAATTGTTATTGAACTGGGCTGGATGGCTGACCTTTTTACAAATGTGATACCCATCATTTTTACGCCACTCCTGTTTTACGCGATCTTCAGGTATATCAGCGAGAGGCGCATCCATCCGAAAGTGGCTCTGGTGGGTTCGCTCTCTTACACACTGCTTTTTGAATTGGCCAAATATGGCGTCAGCATCTACCTGGTATATGCGCTTACCGCCTATCGTTATTTTTACCAGGGATATACAATTATAATACTGATCGGCTTGTGGGTATTTTACTCGGCTGTTCTTTTTGTGGTAACCTCCATTTTGGCAAGAGCTTATCAGGACGTCTACCTCGAACCCGCGCCGGCCATTGAAAAAAATCCATACACCGCTATTTCCTGATGCAAGTTCCATCCAATACCGTTCCGAAATCATTTTATGAGAACCCGGATGTGGTTGAAGTTAGCAGGCAGCTGCTCGGGAAAGTTCTCTGCTCACGGATCGAATCAACCTTTACTTCCGGCATCATCACAGAAACGGAAGCCTACTCCGGGCGGGACGACAAAGCCTGCCACGCAAATAATGGCAAACGCACTCCGCGTACAGAAGTGATGTTTGGCGAACCCGGCCATGCATATATTTATCTCTGCTATGGAATTCACCATCTCTTCAATGTGGTTACCAATCGAAAAGGGCTTGCTGACGCCGTGTTAATCCGCGCAATACATCCGCTTGATGGGCTGGAGGCAATGAAAGAGAGGCGAAATATGCAAAGTGAAAAAAACCTGACCAACGGCCCCGGGAAATTTACACAGGCTATGGGAATCACCACTTCACTGAATAAAACCGGCCTTGCATCCCCTCCTGTATGGATTGAAGATCATGGAATTGAGATTCCCAAAAAAGAGATCCGGATTACAAAACGAATTGGCGTGGACTATGCGGGTTCAGATGCCGATAAACCATGGCGATTTCTGATCTTACCGGAAGCCATCCGGTGATACTTTTGCAATACTTATTCAATTAAAAAGAGACCCATCGGCAATTGATTTTCTTTAATCTTAGCCCAGAGAATTAAAAACCCAAAAACCGGGAACTACTTCAGGGTTCTGATAGTTCAACATTAAACATATTAACCAATTAACAAAATTACCTATGTATAGAAAATTTACGAGCACCATAATATTAGCATTGTTTGTAGTATTTGCAGCTGCTTTTACCACAAAAACCGCCAGCGACGATGAAGCCACGAGCTGGCAGGTAGATAAGTCTCACAGTGCCATCAATTTTACCATCAATCACTTTTTTACTCCTGTCGACGGTTCATTCGATGAGTACTCGGCTGACGTAAAGTTTGACCCTGCCGATCTCGAGAACAGCAGTATCAATGTTGAAATTCAGGTGGCAAGTGTAAATACACGAAATGAGCGCAGAGACGGGCACCTTAAAACAGACGACTTTTTTAATGCTGAAAATTATCCAAGTATTACATTTGTAAGCGAAAGAATTACTCAGGACGGTGAGAATAACTTTATTGCTCACGGACAAATAACTATTCGTGACGTCACCAAAGAGTTTAACCTTCCGTTTGAACTGCTTGGTGTGATGGATCACCCCATGCGTGAAAACAGCAAAGTAGCAGGAATTGTAGCCAGCGCAGAACTCATGAGAAACGATTTTGGCGTTGGAACAGGAGACTGGCGAGCAACCGCTGTTGTTGGAAACAAGGTGAACATTCAGCTTAATTTGGAATTACTGGCAACAAAGTAATCATCCGAATCTATTTCAAAATAATCTATTAAGCCCCTGCTTTCTGTGGGGGCTTTTTTTATTTCTATTCGTTAACTTCAAAGGCATTTTTCCATATTCCATCTGCGGCTCTGCTCATTTCAAAAAATCGAAACTCTATCTCACACTTTTGCTTTTCAACTGTTATATTTAGCATCTGAAAACTTAAAGGCTATCAGTTACATGAATAAAAAGACATTTTATATTATTGCGGGATTCATCATTTTTGCTGCACTGTCAAGAATTTTGCCGCACGCATACAATTTCACGCCTCTTGGGGCTATTGCTCTTTTTGGAGCAGCTTATTTCAAGAACAAAAAGTGGGCCCTTATTATCCCGATAGCTGCATTATGGGTCAGTGATTTAATTCTCAATAATGTGATGTATTCGGCCTATTATGAGGGGTTTGCCTGGTTTACAGGCGGATTTATCTACATCTATGGCAGTATTGCAATGATCGTGGTATTGGGTTACTACCTTCTAAAGAAAATTTCAATAGGCCGTGTAATTGGTGGCGCATTAGGTGCATCTCTTATCTTTTTTATTGTAAGCAATTTTGGGGTTTGGGTCAGCAGCCCAATGTACCCACTCTCGACTGAGGGCTTGATTGCCTGCTACACTGCGGCCATACCCTTCTTCCATAACACCCTTGCAGGAAACCTCGTTTATTGCGGCGTGCTCTTTGGCGGTTATGAATGGATGAAAAGCAGTTTCCCCTCACTGCAGCCGGTTGAAGCACAAGTCTGATAACTACTCTTCACGTGAATAAACGAATGATCATTATCGGTGCCACCTCAGGAATTGGTGAGCACCTTGCCCGTATTTCCGTCCAAAAAGGATATCAGGTTGGGGGAACCGGAAGGCGGGTAGAGCGGCTTAAAGCACTGAAAGAAGAACTTGGCGAAAACTTTCATTTCATTGAAATGGACGTAACCCTCCATGAGCAGGCCAAGAAAAATCTCATCCATCTCATCAACGAGATGGGAGGTATGGATATCATCGTATTAAATGCGGGGATTTCCAATTACCAGGCTGCATCAATTATTGGCATGGAACAGATGATAATTGATGTTAATGTAAGTGGTTTTGTACAGCTTTTCGGAGAAGCCTTTCAATATTTTAAAAAACAGGGGCATGGACAAATTGTCGGAGTTTCCAGTATTGCATCACTATTTGGATCGTCAAGAGCTGCGCCCTACAGTTCATCCAAAGCATTCATATCCACTTATATGCAGGCTTACAGGCAGCGCTGCAACAAAATGAGAGAAGATATTGTAATCACGGATGTTAAGCCCGGGTTTGTGGAAAGTGAAATGACTGAGGGCAAAAAAGGAATGTTTTGGGTAGCTGACACTGAAAAAGCTGTGAAACAGATGCTTAAAGACATAGAAAAGAAAAAATCATACTCCTATGTTACAAGGAGGTGGCGTCTTGTGGCATGGCTTATCAAGCTGACTCCAAACTGGGTGCTCGACCGAATCTGATCTATTTACATGAAGATGTAGAGAAGAATCAGAATAAACGGAAGACTAAAAACCCAATTTCCTGTCCGGTATGTAGAATACGTTCTGTTCATATCATTATGGTTTGTTCTCTGTTGGTATATACTTGCGTGACTATAAAAATGTTTCATTACGTGAGGACTTTGAAAAAAACCTGCTTTCTGACCTCATTACTTAATTTCTACCATAATCTACCTCTTCAATACATCAGGTTCGCTTAAATGTTGTTAATGAACATTAGGATAACCCTATAAAACTCCCTGCTAATCAGTCAAAAAAATGCTCCTGTATCTTTGTATACAATGATCTACGGCTGCATACCTATCCAAGCCATCCTTCACGATCCAGACTGCGATACTGTATAGCTTCACCAATGTGATTCGATTTAATCGCTTCAGAACGGTCTAAATCCGCAATAGTTCGGCTAACTTTCAATATCCGATCGAAAGCCCTTGCCGAGAGCCCCAAAGAGTTCATTGCTTTTTTAAGCATTAATTCACCGGCATCATCTATACGGCAGATCTTGCGCGCCATTTTTGTATTCATCTGAGCGTTGCAGTACACACCTTCAACCCCCATAAACCGCCGGCCCTGCACTTCCCGTGCTTCAATAACCCGGCTTCTGATATCGCTTGAACTCTCCGCTTTTGATTTGGCTGAGAGTTCGTCAAAACTGACTTTATCCACTTCCACGTGCAGATCTATGCGATCGAGCAGCGGACCACTGATCTTATTCAGGTATCGCTGCATCTGTATACTTGTAACTCCTTCCATATCGCCGGGATCATACCAGTCGCCCGAGGGCGATGGATTCATTGATGCAACCAGCATAATCCGGCTGGGATAGCTCACACTCATCCGGGCACGGGAAATACTCACGGACCCATCCTCGAGCGGTTGCCGCATCACTTCAAGCGCGCTTCGTTTAAATTCCGGCAGCTCATCCAGAAAAAGTACGCCGTTATGTGCCATCGAAATTTCGCCCGGCATCGGAATGCTGCCGCCGCCGACCAGTGCCACATCCGATACCGTATGATGCGGACTCCTGAAAGGCCGATTGGTTACAAGAGATTTTCCGGGCTCCATAAGGCCCGCTACTGAGTGTATTTTGGTCGTTTCAAGAGCTTCATTCAGCGTAAGAGGCGGTAGAATAGTGGGTAATCTTCGTGCCATCATCGTTTTACCGGAGCCCGGAGGGCCTACCATAATAACATTATGCCCACCCGATGCAGCCACTTCAAGCGCCCTCTTCACGTTCTCCTGTCCCCTCACATCTTCAAAGTCGAGTACTTCAACCCGTCCGTTATGACTGAAAAGGGTTTTGGGATCGAGATCAATCGGGGAAAGCAGCTTTTCGTCGTACATCCAGTCAATCACCTGCTTGAGGCTGTCAAACGCCATCACTTTAATCCCGTTCACCACCGCGGCTTCATTTCCGTTATCCTTGGGAACCAGCACATATTCCAGACCACGGTTACGGGCCTCCACAGCCATTGGAAGCACCCCTTTAACCGGACGAAGCTGGCCATCAAGAGCCAATTCACCCAGAATAAGAGAGCGTTCCAGTTTATCGGTATTTATCTGGTCGGAAACGGCCAGCAGGCTCACGGCAATCGGAAGGTCGAAAGCGCTACCCTCTTTGGGAAGATCAGCCGGGGCAAGATTAACGGTTATTTTTCCACGCGGAAAATGAGCACCCGCATTTTTGAGTGCTGCATCGATGCGGTCTTTCGACTCGCTCACGGCGCGGTCGGGAAGCCCCACAAGGAAGTATTTGGGTACTCCCCCGCTCATATTCACTTCCACTTCGATAAGACGGGCATCCACTCCGATGGTGGATGCGCAATATACTCTTGACAGCATGGCTTTGAATCTTTTATATACTCTTTCTCGTAGTATGAACCATGAAAACGAATTCCCTTACACATTTTTTTGAAAAAAGAGGCAAAACCATGGAAAAAACAAGCACACCCATTATGGAAGAGATTCAGGGAACACTGGATGAAATCATATCACAGGTTAGAAAATTAATTCGGGAGGGTAACGCCAAACGAGTGGTAATTAAAAACAAAAGCGGAGAGACTTTGTTTCAAAGCCAGTTAACGCTCGGCGTAGCCGGAACAGCGTTTTTTGTTATTTATGCCCCGGTCCTCACAGCCATTACAACACTTGTGCTATATGCCAGTGACGTGAAGGTATTTGTGGAAAGAGAGGTAAACGGCAATCATGACGAATACGAAGTAGAGGCTGAGGTCATTGAAATTGATGACGATGAAGAAGAGGAGAATGAATCAGAAAAGAAAAAAGATGAGACTGACAAAACGGTAGGTAAAAAGAAGAAGTGATAGATCTCTACCCCTTCGACTGACGAGTGGCGCTGCTCACACTCATCGCTCTGCCCATACATACTCGTCTGTCGAATACATACAGCCCGGAAGCAACCGGGACTCGTCAGACGACTGAACGTTCTGTTGCCCCGGCTTAATTCCTCCCAAAGTCGTCAGACGAGGGTTACTTCCAATGCGCCTGTGCGATCGCCTCTTTAGTCGTATCTTCGGCATCAGCCAAAAAGCGCTCAGCGTCCAGAGCGGCACGGCATCCGGTACCCGCGGCCGTTACGGCCTGACGATAAGTAGGGTCCATTGCATCACCACTGGCAAAAATCCCCGGCAGATCTGTTTCGGTGGATTGCCCTTTTGTTTGAATATAGCCTACATCATCCATCGTAAGCACTCCTTTAAAAAGATCGGTATTGGGTTTGTGGCCAATTGCAATGAACACCCCTGTAACATCTTCAAGCGTGGTAATCTCATCTGTTTTTTTATTCTTCACTTTTACGCCATGAACTACTTTATCACCAAGCACCTCCTGAAGCTCTGAGTCCCACATAAACTCAATCTTTTCATTCTCAAAGGCACGGTTTTGCATCGCTTTTGAAGCACGAAGTTCATCACGCCTGTGAATCACTGTTACTTTACTCGCAAATTTGGTCAGAAACAAGGCCTCTTCCATGGCAGTATCTCCACCACCGACAATCACAACATGCTCATTTCTGAAGAAAGCTCCGTCGCAGGTTGCGCAGGCACTTACCCCTTTGCCTCTTAAACGCTGTTCACTTGGCAGATCGAGCCAAATAGCTGATGCCCCGGTTGAGATTATGATTGTTTTTGCAAAAAGAGTTGTCTCTTCGTCAACCGTTACTTTATAGGGCCGTTTTTCATAATCTATATCGGTGACGTAGCCATAGCGGCAATCTGCACCAAATCGCTGTGCCTGATTACGGAAATCTTCCATCATCTTGGGACCCATAACCCCTTCTGGGTAACCGGGGTAATTTTCAACATCCGTTGTCTGCATTAACTGGCCACCGGGTTCAGGTCCTTCAAATACTATGGGGTTTAAATCGGCCCGGGCAGCATAGAGTGCCGCAGTCAATCCTGCAGGCCCGCTGCCCACAATAACTACTTCAAATGTTTTTCCTTCAATATCTTTCATAATTCAATTTTAATTGGTTTTATTTCATAGACAAAAGTACGAAAAAAATCAGGGTTTTGTTGTTGATCTTATTTATCGGATAGATAGATTTTCTATGTAAAAACAGGATTTTTAAAACTGGAACCGCTTTTATTTATTAATGAAGTTGCAATTCATTGAAATTTCGATAATTTATTGCGAATCAAAGTAATGGAGGAAATATCTTGATCGCCGGAGTTTGTAAAGAAACTGAAAAAAATGAAAAGCGTGTAGCCATTACGCCTGAAGGTGTTAAAGCACTGACAGGCCTTGGAGTTGATATTCAAATTGAAAAAGGGGCAGGCGTTGACTCCAGCTACACAGACGCCAGTTACACGGAAGCCGGTGCAAAAATCATCGAAAACCGTGATGATATTTTAAAAAGCTGCGATATGCTGATTGCAGTTCAGGCGCCCGGTGATGAAACTATTAAAAAAATGAAATCCGGTTCGGTACTGGTCTGCTTTATCTGGCCGCTTCAGAACAAAGAATATGTTGATCTGCTCAAGAAACAGAACATTACATCTATGGCGATGGATACTATCCCGCGTATCAGCCGTGCACAATCGATGGATGCCCTCTCATCCATGAGCAATATCGCCGGATATAAAGCAGCCCTTATGGGCGCCAACCAGCTCGACCGCTATCTGCCGATGATGATGACCGCAGCCGGCACCATTCCTCCTGCAAAGGTATTGGTACTGGGTGCAGGAGTAGCCGGACTTCAGGCTATTGCCACCGCAAAGCGCCTGGGTGCCGTCGTAGAGGCGTTTGACGTACGACCTGTAGTTAAAGAGCAGGTTGAGAGTTTAGGAGCTAAATTTGTAGAAGTTCCCATTGAAGAGGAAGAGACCGAATCGAAAGGAGGATATGCAAAGGAGCTTTCTGACAAAAACAAGGAAAAACAGCGTGAAGTGATTCACGAACACGTAAAAAAATCAGACATCGTAATCACCACCGCTTTGATTCCGGGCAGACCGGCTCCGCTTCTGGTTACCAAAGCTATGGTTGAAGATATGAGCCCCGGATCGGTTGTGGTGGATATTGCTGCCGAACAGGGGGGTAATTGTGAAGTAACCAAACCCGGGGAAACCAGTTTTCACAGCGGTGTTGCCATTGTAGCACCCCTGAATATTCCCAGTACTCTGGCATTTCATGCAAGTAAACTCTACTCAAAAAATATACTGTCACTGCTTACACTGCTCATTGATGTGGGTAAGCCCAATTTTAATTTTGAAGACGAAATAATAGCCAACGCAACCGTCACTCATAATGGGGAATTGATCTCACCATTTGTAAAGGAGAATATGAAGTAACGCTTGGAGGTCCTCTGGACGCTTCAAGGTCATGACTTACTACTCAAGACTCAAGACTAATTTTATGGAAGACCTGATTTTCAACCTTTTTATTTTTGTTCTGGCCTCTTTTGTGGGCTTCGAGCTCATCTCAAAAGTGCCCCCCACGCTTCACACACCGCTCATGTCGGGCGCGAATGCCATTTCGGGTATAACCCTCATTGGTGCACTCATTATTGCCGGAGGACCAGAAAGCGTTTACGCTCAATGGATAGGTTTTGCGGCCATAGTTTTTGCCACTATCAATGTTGTAGGTGGTTTCATGGTTACCGACCGCATGCTTGAGATGTTTAAGAAAAAGGAGGATGGGAAATGAGTCAATTTCTTCCCGAAGCTATCCAGCTCTATATTCCCAGCACTATACAACTTATCTACCTGGTTGCCACCGGCTTCTTTATAGTTGGCATTAAGCGGCTCGGATCGCCGGCAACAGCTCGTTCGGGCAACCAGCTTGCCTCGTTCGGGATGTTTATGGGGGTTGTCGTAACTCTCTTCGACCAGGAAATTATCAGCTTTGAGTTTATCATTGCCGGGGTTATTCTCGGGGCTCTTATAGGTGCAATAGCTGCCAAAAAGGTGCAGATGACGGCAATGCCCGAGATGGTAGCCGTTTTTAATGGTTTTGGCGGTGGGGCGTCTGCTCTTGTAGCCTGGGGCGAATTTACCCGGCTTGACCCAACTCTTTTTGAAACCCAGGCGCTGGTAACCACCGGACTCAGTATCCTTATCGGATCCATCACATTTACCGGCAGTTTTATCGCCTTCGGAAAACTGAAAGGATTTATAAGCGGCGGAAGAATTGCACTGCCGGGCCAGAACTACATTAACCTTGTTTTAACCTTTGTTGCTTTTGGACTGGTAGGGTGGTTTACGGTTGATCCGGAATATCAGCTCGTCTTCTGGGGTCTGTTTGGGTTAGCGCTTTTGATAGGCGTTCTAACCGTTTTGCCAATCGGAGGCGCCGACATGCCTGTGGTTATTTCACTGCTTAACTCCTACTCAGGGATTGCGGCATCCATGGCCGGATTTGTTCTGGGCAACAACCTGCTCATTATCAGTGGTGCACTTGTAGGTGCTGCCGGGTTGATTCTCACCAATATCATGTGCCAGGCGATGAACCGCACGCTGCTCAACGTACTTTTTGCATCCTTTGGCGGTGGAGATGATGCAGCCGCCGGAGCGCTTGCCGATGGAGATAAATCAATACAGGAGACGTATGCAGATGATGTTGCCATCCAGTGCTCTTATGCCAAGAAAGTGATTATCGTACCGGGTTATGGCCTGGCCGTAGCGCAGGCCCAGCACACGCTTAAAGAGGTTGCCAACCTGCTTGAGGAGAAAGGTGTCGAAGTAAAATATGGCATACATCCTGTTGCCGGACGTATGCCCGGACATATGAACGTGCTTTTGGCAGAAGCAGATGTTCCTTACGATCAGCTTTTGGATATGGATCAGATCAATCCCGAGTTTAAATCCACTGATGTGGTTTTAATAATCGGTGCCAATGATGTTGTAAACCCTGCCGCAAAAACTACACCCTCAAGCCCCATTTATGGAATGCCTATCCTTGATGTGGATGAAGCCAAGAGATCTATTGTGTTCAAAAGGAGTATGAACCCAGGGTATGCAGGAATTGAAAACGACCTGTTCTATAGTGATAAGAATCAGATGTTTTTTGGAGATGCAAAAAAATCATTGCAGGCTTTGTCAATCGCTATAAAAGATCTGGACTGATTGACCGGGGATGCTTGTAGAAATTTCAGACAAACCCTTGCGGATTGAGGGTTTGAAAAAATGCACACCTTACTCCATACGGATTCCTCTACAGTGAAAAGTCCT
Organism: Balneolaceae bacterium; assembly: GCA_007693295.1. Taxonomy (GTDB): domain Bacteria; phylum Bacteroidota; class Rhodothermia; order Balneolales; family Balneolaceae; genus Rhodohalobacter. Next base: position 20 of record REDT01000234.1, on the reverse strand, counting down.
GCGGGCAGCTTGCCCGCAGG
>REDT01000156.1 GCA_007693295.1 Balneolaceae bacterium | reverse complement strand
CTTCTAAATCGAAGGATATCCGATTTGCGATATCCGAAGTCCGATTTAACGATTTATTGGGCGATTCGGCTTAAATTCATGGAGAAGTGAAGCGGTGCTTAGTTCTATTGAGCTATTTTCTTTTTTGTGAACTCCTTAACAACATACAGATCTTAGCGCTGATGTTCCGAAGCAGTGCTTCGGCCCTCTCTCTCCCTCTCTCCCTCTCTCCCTCTCTCCCTCTCTCCCTCTCTCCCTCTCCCCATCACTCCCTCCCTCAGTTACAGCCTGAAATTCAATGAAACAAAACTCCCAACGGAATAGAGCTTTACACCGCCCCAGCCTACCTCTTTTAATGGAACTTTCATGAATGGTTCGACACGCAGACTCCAGTTGGAATGAATATCGAATTCATACCCGATTGAAAATCCGGCGTTGCTCATCCAGTGGCTGGTACCTGTTTGGCCACTCCAGCTCTCTATTTGACCGGGAATCTCTTCATTGTAACTGAAATAGTATTCTTCATTCTGCATGATGTAGGACGAAACTCCGGCCGTGGCGAAAAATCTTGATCGGTTGAAAGTGAGGAAATTATACTTCAGGGTAATTGGGATATCAAAAAGAAGACACTCTCCAATCATTTCATTCGGTGTGATTCCGCCCGGCCAATAGACCGATGGATTGTACTGATTACTTTGAGCCGAATACCGTACCATGGTTTGCAGAATTCCGGTCGAAACCGAAAAATTTGAACTCAAAGAGTATTCAACGGTTAATCCGAATTTATAACCTGGATTGCTAAAATTGGATACGGAATTAACCGTACTAAGGTCTGGAGCCGTTACCAGGCCGAAACTAAAACGGGAAGAACTGCGATCAACTTTTCTTGATTCAAAGTCCTGTGAAGGGGTGGCTGTTTGGGATTTTGAAACCGGAGAGTAGATTCCTTCGGATTGATGCGCGAATCTCTCTATTGCTGATGCAAAGAACGTACTTTCTCGGTCAATATTTAAATCGATAAAAGCGTCTAAATCTCTGTTAACTATATCAAATCTTTCAACATCATGGGTTTCTGTAATTTCATCAATATGAGCGAGTGATGCTGCTTCAAGCTGATAGGGATCAACAGGAGCAACATCATCGCTTTCAATACGGTCTGTTTGAGTGTCAGCAATGGGGTCTTCAATGATGTCTGTTGATTCTTCGCTATGGGAATCGGTTGATGGGAACTCTCCAATTTCAGGTGGCTTCGGGTCCGCTGCCGGTTCATCGGTTAGATGTTCACTGATCTGATTCAGCCGGTTATGATTTTCGTAGGTAAAATAACCCAATAGGGAAATTATCAAGAAAGATGCTGCTGCGATTAAGCGGACTCTTCGCTTATAGGAGAGTTGAGCATCCCGTAAATCCAGAGCGGGTTCCAGCTTGTTCCAATCTTCTTCCCTATAACTGATATCATAATCTTCAGCCTTCTTTCGAAAAAGCCTTTCGAGTGAGTCGTTATGATTTTTACTATCGGCCATCGTATCGGTGTTCTGTTAAATTTTTTTCCAAAATAGTTCTCAGGTTCTGCTTTGCCCTGGCCAGGTTCGACTTGGATGTGCCAACGGCAATTCCAAGCCGGCTCGCAATCTCTTCATGAGTATATCCCTCAATTACATAGAGGTTAAAAACGGTTCTGTACGAAGGGGTTAATTGCTGTACCATTTCGATCATCTCACTGTAGGAGATGCCACTGATAATGGTTTCTTTATCCGCCAGGTTATTCTCGCTGAGCTCAACTTCCGGCCACTCTCTTTGACTTTTGGTTTTGTGATAATAGTTGATGGCCGTGTTGATGACTATCCGGCGAAACCAGGGTTTGAAGGGACGGTTTCTGTCGTATGATTTGATATTATCAAACACTTTTATAAATGAATCATTCAGGATAGCAACCCCTTCATCCCGCGAGTCGGCATACCGAAGCGTGATGCTCAAACCATAGGCATAGAACATTTCATAGAGCTCTTTCTGGCTCTTTCGATGCCGCCTTCGGCAACCTTTGAGAATTTTGCTAAGCAAGAAATTTCCGGTTTTTGCGGAATTACGGTTAAATGATGATTCACACCCTTTTCTATTTAGCAATACAAGAGATTGATGTAAAGGGTTGCCTCCCAATTCTTAATATTATTAAGTCGGTTCGAATAATCTATCTTGAGTCATATTCATATATGATTGATAAAAAATTTCATCTGCCTAAACCGAATACTCTGTAAATGTTAAAGCCAAATCGAAAGTCACCCTCCAGGAACCGGTCGCGGTTGTTTGCCATGATAAACTGTTCGCCATGCCATTGCGAGCTTGTAAAAAAGAGTTGAAAGATGTGTCCGCCAGTATCGATGTTTAGCGCCACTCCAAGTGCATCCCGGGTTCCGCTGTTCCTCTTCCCGATTACCGGCAGATACTCTGAGCTGACCGAAAACCGGTCGTTTAGTTCGTAGTTGAACAATATCCCCAGCCCAAATAATCGGTTGGGATTCCCGTCGGCAACCAGGTTGAAATGGGCAAACATGGGTGTAAGCTGCAGGCTGAAACGGTTAAACTTTCGGGCTGCCATGGCAGACAGTAAAAAGCTGAGCCGATCTGAAAACTCCAGCTCGATTCCGGAAGTGGTGTTTATGCCGGCAGATGTTTTTACTGCCAGATCTATCGGCCGGTTTCCGTTTGTAGACTGCCTGAGAAAATTATACTTCCCTCTTATATCTACTATTTTATTGAATGTCATCCTGCCAATCCCAATGGAAAGCCGATCGCTGATCCCATAGTCAATACCGATACGTGTATTGGCTCCGTCGTCAAGGCCGAAAAACTGGTCTATTCCGCTGTTTACAGGTCCAAATGTGTGTACAATGGTTGTGTTCAGATTACTTGCAGACAAATTTCTGACAGTGCTGATCCCGATATTGGTTGTTGCCCAAAAAACATTCTCTACCGGTTCATCAATCTGAACTCGTTCGCGGGGAAGCTGGGCCTGGGTAATATCCTGAAACAGAATAAGAGAAGTGATAGAAGCAATAATTCCGAATAAACTCTTAGTTTTCATACCATCCTACCCACGATTAGTTGTTATTCAAAGATTCTTCCCTTTTTTGAGGCTTCAGAAGGGCCTTTACATGAATATTCACTTCATCATTTACCCTGTAGAAGAGGATTCCGGGAGGCTCAATCTCATAATCTTTCAGTAGCAAGTTCCAATTTGCGGCCAGAACTATTCCATTTTCGTCACTCTGAATTGAACCTTCGATTATCAAATTTTGGGTTACTCCATTTACTGTGAACTCTCCGACAACAACAACAAACTGCTTTTCGGCAGATTGCAAATCGGGCAGAGTTTCAAACTCTCCGGTAAATTCGGCAAAGGGATATTCATCAACATTCAGAGTTCGGAACATGTCTCTGTCGCGCCTGTCGATGCCGGTTCTCAATGTGTTTAGGTCGAGGTAAAAATCGATGATATTTTCTTCGTAATCGATCATGCCGGTGAGGTACCCGGATTCTCCGGTGAACGTGTGCAAAGGTACACGGGATGTGAATTCAGCATGACCGGAATTAGTCATGTAGATCACATTTTGTGGTGCCGAAATACCACTTAAACAATGAATTACTAATAAAGAAAGCAGCAGATGGATAATCACTCCATTATTTTTTGTTCTAATCAGTAACTGTAATTGTGCCGGTCATGCCGGCATGGGGAATGCAGAAGTAATCATATGTTCCGGCATCATCGAATGTATAGAAATAGGTGCCGCCCGGCGAAATATTGCCGCTATCAAATAGGTTGTCATGATTTCTGTTTGAACCGCTGGTAACGGTGTGAACTTCTCCACTTCTGTTTTCCCAGGTTATGGTGGTTCCTTCTTCCACTTCCAGATTGGCCGGGCTAAAAGACTGGCCTACCATCCAAACTTCATTGGGGCCGGGCTCTTCACCGTTATTTCCGTCCCCGTTTCCATTTCCAAAACCGGGATCGGTTGCGTTTTCACCACAACCAAGGGCGATAAAAAAGAGAGCTAAAGCAATTGAGAATAAAACTAAGCCGGGAGTTCTGTTGGAGGGATTCATATCGTGTAGTTAATGAGAAATTTGAATCAACTGAAGTGGGATTGATGTATCACTTCTAACATTAAGTACAGTGATTTCCGGCAATGGGTTGCGTATAGACATCTCATTTGAAATGAATGAGATTAAAAAGAGAGTATGCAGGCGTGAGATCGAAAAGGTTTCAAGAAATGAGATTTGGGAGCACGTGATTCATATTTAATGAAGTTGATGGTTGAAATAACCAAGAGGGGCACAGTTGTCGAAGTGTTGGTTGCAAAAAGAGATCAGAATTATACCTGTATGCTTGTACGCAAATAAAAGTGCTGCAATGATTTGTGAATTTTTTGAAAGACGATTAATTATTTGTAGAATACTATCACATGTTGTGATAACCGGGAGAATTTTAAATGGATGTTATTTTGGAAGAATCTAAGCTTAAATTCTTCTCTATTTTAATTGTAGAAGACGACTTTTTCCAGGCCGTTATGCTGGATAAAATTTTGACCAGCCTGCACTATACCGTTATTGGTAAGGCCAAGTCCGGCGAGGAGGCCATACAATTGGCTACAGAATTAAAACCGGATCTGATCTTTATGGATATCTCGCTGGATGGTGAGATGGACGGGATAACCGCTGCCATGAAGATTCAGGAAAAAATGCCTGCTTCCCTTATTTACAATACCGGTAATTCAGATGAATATCACAGGAAGAGAGCAGAGGCGACGAACTATTTAGCATACCTTGTCAAGCCTGTTACAAGAGAAATCATCGCAAACACGCTCAGAAAACTTGAGAGAATAAGCTGAGGGTTTAACTGTTTTTTGAATTAACGTGAGTTTGAGATAAATGCTAATTAAAGAGTGTCCCTCCGCCAGCTGGCGGAGGGCAATGGGGGATGAAAAGAAATTTTAATCTACCGCCCGCGAGTGGTCGGGGCC
>REDT01000106.1 GCA_007693295.1 Balneolaceae bacterium | reverse complement strand
GACGCCTGACCTCAGCCAGCTGAGCCGCTACACTTCCATTCACCCTCGAATTTTGCAGATTAAACGGCGTCATCGCAAATGAATTTTCGCTCAAACTGGAATCCTCAGCACCTGTTGGCATCGTTGTTTGATCACAGGCAGAAGCCAACATCAAGATTGGCAACACCATGATTGCCATTATTATAAATTTTAGTTTTTGGTTTACTTTTCTCATTTCAATTCTCCATTTCATTATTATTGATATAGGTTTTACTGGCTGTATCGTGAATATTACCGAACCATTTTTCACTCGATAAAACAGATTTAGCAAGCACTACTATTAATTACAGGAAAATGTTTAACTACAGATCACCAGATAGAAAATAGATCAGCCTCTTGTAAAATTTTCAGCTCTTGATCCCTATCCAATCATGAATCGTGGTTCTTCAGATCAATGCTATCTTTTCACCAAATATTCCTGTTTCTTTAAATAAAACAACAGTGAACAATGTCTCTCGAAACCCCGATTAACGTCACCAAAGCATCCGGAGAACAGGAACCTTTTGATGAGTCTAAACTCAGAAGGTCTCTAAAGAATGCGGGTGCATCGGAACTTGTCATTGACTCGATCACCCACTCCATAAAAGATCAGCTGGTTGAAGGTATCAGCACGCGAAAAATCTACCGTGAAGCGTTCCGCCAGCTCAGGGCTGAATCTCAACGCGTAGCCGGACGCTATAAACTCAAGGAGGCCATTCTGGAGCTGGGCCCGACCGGGTTTCCTTTTGAACGTTTTGTTGCTGAAATACTGAACAGGGTGGGTTATAAAACCGAAGTTGGCGTAACAGTTCAGGGCGATTGTGTTACCCACGAAATTGATGTGATTGCCGTAAGAGACGATCACTACTATATGGTGGAGTGTAAATTCCACAATAAAAAAGAGAATACCTGCAATGTTCACATACCTTTGTATATACAATCAAGATTTCTGGATGTGAAGAATAATTGGACCCGGCAGCCCGGGCACGCCGGAAAAGAACACACCGGATACGTGGTTACAAACACAAGGTTTACTCAGGACGCCCTGACCTACGGAGAGTGTATCGGTTTAAACCTTCTGAGCTGGGACTATCCCAAAAACAACGGATTGAAAGACGTGATTGGCAGGCTCAATCTTCACCCGATTACATGCCTGTCTGCTCTCACAAAAGCTGAAAAGACCCTGCTTACTGATAAAGGTATTGTGCTTACCGTACAGCTTTATGAAAACAAGAATGCACTCAAAGAGATCGGTATGGACCAGCGCAAGGCCAACCGGGTGATCAAGGAAGCCAAAGCAATCTGCAGTTATCATTCCAATAACTCATGAGTGTACCTTTAAGAATTCATTTTCTCGGGGCTTCAGGCACGGTTACCGGATCTAAATTCCTGCTTGAACTGCCTCATAAAAGTATATTGGTTGACTGCGGTATGTTTCAGGGTGTGAAAGAACTACGTGAACTAAACTGGCAGCAGCTTCCGGTGAAAGCTTCAGACATTGACCTCGTGTTGCTCACCCATGGCCATGCTGATCATGTTGGTTTTCTTCCCCGGCTGGTGAATATGGGATTCAGAGGGCCGATTATGGGTACCGAACCCACTCTCGAAATTGCCGAAATTATACTGCGCGACAGTGCCAAAATCCAGGAAGAGGACGCTGAACGTGCCAATAAAGATGGCTTCACAAAACACAAACCGGCGAAACCGCTTTACAACTCTCTTGATGTGGAGAAGACCCTTCCCCTTTTCCGGCCAAAACCGGAAGACGAGTGGATTTCACTGGATGATCAGGTCAGAGTCCGGTTTCAATACAACGGGCATATTCTTGGCGCCACATTTATCGAGCTGGAGATAGCAGGAAAGCGAATTCTCTTTTCCGGTGATGTGGGCAGGGAGAACGACCCGATCCTGAAAAATCCAAAAAAACCGGAGAAAGCGGATCTCCTCTTTTTGGAATCCACATACGGCAACCGGCTCCACCCCGAAGAAAACACCCTTCACCGTCTGCAGTCCATAATTGAAGAGACCATTGCCAAGAACGGCACCCTGATCATCCCAAGCTTTGCCGTTGAGCGGGCACAGCTACTAATGTACTATCTCTGGAAGTTGCATGTACAAAAGAAACTTCCCGCATCATTGCCTGTGATTCTCGACAGCCCGATGGGGATCGATGCCTTTTCCGTTTTCAGAAAATATCACGACTGGCATAAGCTCACACATGATGAGTGCATGGAGATCAGCAGACGGGTTCATATGGTGCAATCCTACAAGGAAACCTGGGATATCATTGATAACCCGGACCCAAAAATTGTGATTGCCGGAAGCGGCATGGTGACCGGCGGGCGTGTACTCAGTTACCTGAAAATATATCTTGGCAAACCGGAAACGACCGTGCTTCTGGCCGGTTACCAGGCTGAGGGAACCCGCGGACGTGACCTTCTCGATGGCGCACCTGAAATCAAATTCTTTGGCAAGATGCATCCTGTTAAAGCCCGAATCGAGTTGCTGGAAGGCCTTTCCGGTCACGCCGACAGGGATGAACTGATTTCATGGTTGTCTGATCTTAAAATATCACCTGAACAGACGTTTCTCATTCATGGAGAGCCCGGAGCATTACTTTCATTTAAATCAACACTTAATGAACGTTTGAATTGGACCTCTGAAATTCCCGTTCTTTATGAAATCAAGGAATTGAATCTGTAGTTAATCTTATTAAGAAGAAAACAAGGTTTAAAAAAACAGATTTCCAATTCAGGGCTTCTGTTCAAATTATTCGTATTTTTATATCTTTTGAGTTCGATTTTCTATAGATATGCAGCAGATGTTAAAACGCTACTTCTCTACAACCGGTCTTCTGATCGGCACCCTGTTTTTCGCGATGTCAATGTCGCCAACATTGATTCCCCGGCCCGATACCATTCAGGGAATCATTTCCGGCCTTGCCCTCGCATCGGGATATGGGGTTGGTGTATTCAGCATATGGCTGTGGAAATCTTTTGAGTTGCCACAACCGGCTGAGAAATCACAGATCAGGCTCCAGATTATTTCAGGTTCATTCTTTTTACTGATTACGATAATTTCACTGTGGAGAGCAAGTATCTGGCAAAACTCACTTCGTGAACTCATGGGTATGGAAACCGATGCCTTTGTGCAGCCGGTTGTTGTCGGGTTGATAGCCGTAGCCGTATTCCTCGCAGTTTTGTTTTTAGGGCGGCTTTTTCTCATCACAAAACAGTTTCTTGCAAGAAAAATGGAACCCTACGTTCCACCAAGAGTCTCTTTAGTATTGGGTTTGGTGACTACATTCACGCTGTTTTGGCTTATTTTCAACGGATTCCTGGTTTCTCAACTTTTGCGCATTGCCGACTCAACCTATCAGCAGGTAGATGCACTCATTGAGCCGGACATCGAGCAGCCTGCCAATCCGATGAAAACCGGAAGCCGGGAGTCCATTTTGTCATGGGAAGAGATGGGGCGCCAGGGAAGAAGGTTTTTAACCGAAGGGCCACGCGCATCTGATCTTCAGGTATTTACAGACAGCGCAACGATGGATCCGATCCGGGTATATGTTGGAATGCACGCATCTGAAGATTTTGATGAGCGGGCAGACCTCGCACTTCAGGAACTTATCCGGGTAGGAGCTTTTGAGCGGTCTGTACTCATTCTCATCACCCCCACAGGCACGGGCTGGATTGACCCCGGGGCTATTGAACCGGCCGAGTACCTTCACCGGGGCGATATAGCCAGCGTTGCTGCACAGTATTCCTACTTGCCAAGTCCGTTATCACTGCTTTCAGAGGGCGATTACGGATCCGGAATGGCACGCGCGCTGTTTCAGAAGGTCTATAGCTATTGGACCGGCTTACCTCACGATGCAAGGCCAAAGTTGTACCTTCACGGGCTTAGCCTGGGTGCCCTTAACTCAGACCACTCCTTTGACCTCTACGACATCATCGAAGATCCCTTCCATGGTGTTCTCTGGGTTGGCCCCCCTTTCAGAAAAACAACCTGGATCAATATCACTGCAAACCGAAATCCCGGTTCTCTGCAGCGGCTTCCTGAATTCCGCGACGGCTCTGTTGTCCGTTTCGCCAATCAAGATGGAGGGCTTAAGAGTGCCGCATCCGAATGGGGTTCTTTTCGAATCGCCTACCTGCAGTATGCCAGCGATCCCATTACCTTTTTTAATCCCCGTATATTTACCCGTGAACCCGACTGGATGCAGGAACCTCGCGGGCCTGACGTATCACCCTACCTGAGATGGTATCCCATCGTTACCGGCCTGCAGGTAGCTGCCGACCTGCTAACAGGAATCGGAAATACACCCCCCGGCTATGGCCATGAATACGCCGCTGAACACTATTTTAACTCCTGGCTGGCATTAACTGAACCCCGGGATTGGAGTGAAGAGGAGCTGAATATACTCCGGGACTATTTCAGGGAAAAAAGAGACCGTTAAAAAGCTTTTTCTTCGTAATCAATTCACCTTTTTTGCGTTTCATGCGTGAGAATTAAACGAAACAAAAATTTAAATAAATAATGAAAAACAAACCCTTTTACATCACCCTGGCCCTGCTGGTAGCTGCAAGTATCGCTTTTTGGATCTACATGTTTCAGGGCAATCCTGCACCTGAGACAGCTGAGCTTTATGAGGGCGAAATAACTTTAACGATGTATCACGGCGAAGGGTGTGCGTGCTGCCTGAAGTGGGCCGACTACCTGGAAATGAACGGTGTTACTGTAATTGAAGAGCTTGTGGAAGATCCCAGTGAAATCAAGCGCAATAAAGGTGTTCCTGCAAGGCTCAGCTCCTGCCATACAGCTATTGTGGATGGATACGTCGTAGAGGGCCATGTTCCTGTAGAAGATATCCGCCGCCTGCTTGCCGAGCGTCCCGATGCGATTGGAATATCTGCACCCGGCATGCCTCCCAGCGCCCCTGGAATGGACGCCCCGTTTTCGAGAGAGTATCAGATTATCCTCTTTGACAAAGAAGAGAACATGAGTGTATATGCAACTCATAATTAAAGGTTTGATATAAAAATTGGCTTCCCATCCCAAACGCTGA
>REDT01000063.1 GCA_007693295.1 Balneolaceae bacterium | reverse complement strand
AACCTCCGCATCGATCCAGGCAAAACCACGAAACAGAATCGGAGGTTGGTTCGCGGGATTTCGATCCTTAGCCAAAGAATCGCGGGATCAATCCCGCGCCCGCAAAGCACTGCTTCGCAAGACCAACACTCAGATTTAATCTAATACAGAAGAGCAAACAACCAAACGCTTCAAGAACCCCGGAAATGTGCCGGGCATGCTTGAAAATTTTCACCTTTCACCTCGCGCCTTGCACTCAGGTCTATCATTCACGTTCAACATCTTCCTGAAAATATTCTCTTAAAAGAGAGTGTTTAAAAATCTTTATAGAAAATTAATATTAGAAATAAATAAATAAATAGAGGGAATTTTAGAGATAATTAACTGTATCTGTATAATTTAATCAGCATTATCTCTTTAGAGAAAAATTACATGCATGCTCTACATAAAAATAGAGTAAGTATAATGCTCTAGTGCAAACAGATATCAAGTAAAAATAGATGTCGAAGATTAATAATAACAATTAAGAATTGTATGTTAAAACCAAGGGAATATATAGGATTAAGTTTGGAAGGCGATTTTTTGAAAATTGCCAGGGTAAAGCGACACAAACAAGGCCTTCAACTTTTGCGCCTGGATAAGATCCCGCTAGTCGAGCCTATTCACTCGCATAAGGAGCTGAAAAATAGAGCTGCCGCATCAGGGGATAATATTTCAGAGACCGAAGATGCTGATTCTATATTCGGCCTTAATGATATATATCAGGATACTGATCCGGCAAGCAGTGAAGGACCTGGTGATATAGAGCTGGGTAGCTTTGAAGAAAATCTCTTTACTAAAGACTCGTCCGACTCTGATCTTGTTCAGGAAGCATCACATAGCGGGAGTAATGAAGAGCTATTGGTAGAATATCTGGATGATTGCAGAAATAGTTCCATTAAGCTCGCTCTGAATATTGAGGCCGGGAACACGACCTACCAAATCATTAATGGCCAAAACTTTAATAATCTCAAAAATAAAGAGATACAGCTATTGGTGGCAGATAAGCTTAAAGCCATTTACGGCCATGAGATTCTGGATGACCATTACGACTATGTGATCGATAAAAATGGCAAGCTGATCATAGCATCTGTTGATGAAGAGCCACATACACTGCAGCTTGTGAATAGTGCGATTGAACTCTATGATAAAAAATATGTGATTAAAGATGTTTTTCCGGATGAGACGGCCATGGTGGGTCTGTTCAGAAATCATTACAAAGAGGAAGAAGGGGTTGTGACCGGGCTTATTCAATTGGGCCCTGATAAATGCAGAATGGTATTTGTTAATGGTCATGAAATATTAAAAGTGTCACCTGTCATCAATGAAGGTACGGGTACAAAGAAATTACTGAATACCATCTTCTCAAAAATTCTGTATCTGCTTGACACCGGTGAAATTCAAGGGGTGGATCGCTTTGTCTTATTTAATAATACGCTGGGCGAGAAAGCCAATGATTTTTTTACAAAAAACTTTCAAAATCTCCATTGTGAAGATTTTAACTATAATCCTGATCAGCTTCTACTTACGGATTCGCAAAAGGATATATCTCCGGGATATACTACAGCAATAGCAATTGCTGCAGCTGCTGCAAACGCTGAGAAAGAGAATTACCCCACCCTCTCTTTTCTGCCGCAATACATCGCTGAAAAACAGAAGATGTTTAAACTTCAGTGGCACGGCCTGGTGCTGCTATTGTTAATTGGTTTAACCCCGGTTGTTCTGAATCATTTTTATCAGCAAAATTTAAATGAAATCAATCAGCTTGATGCCCAAGAGAATCAAATTCAATTAATGATCAGCGATTTACAACCGCTGGTTACTGAATCGGAACAACTTACCTCTCAGATCTCCGGTTTACAGGATCAGCTCTCTCTGCTTACTGAGCTGAGCCGGGACAACATCCGCTGGAGCATTACATTGGACAGATTTAATATGGCGGTTGAGGAGAATGAGGGAATTTGGATCACTGCTTTAAGGCAAAATCAGGATGTGCTGATGGTGGAAGGTTATTCACTGACCCGGGTTGGCATACCCAACCTGGCCAATCAGTTCCCTGAAATTACGCTCATGTCTGTACGTAAGTTAGAAATGCGGGACAGAGACATCTATAATTTCAACCTGATGATACACCGTGCCGTGGAGGATGAAAATTTATTCACGCCGGAGCAAGCCAGTGAAATAGAACTGCTATTAACTACTATTAACTAATAAGATCTGACAAATGTCTTACGCAATACGAAATACAATTATTCTGCTTTTGGTTTTGGTCTTTATCTCCGGCTTTGGTTATGCCTATATGTACTTCGTACAGAAACCGATGATAGAAGAGCGTGCAGAATCGATAGAAAGTTTAGAGCTGAGATACACTCGTGATCTCGAAGCCGCTGATACTGTACCGTTACTCAGAGAGCGCTATGCAGATTCACAGAGTTTTATTGACAATTTTGATAAAACGATCTTCCGAAACAATAACACTGATGAAGTCTACCGGTTTCTATCGAGGATAAATGACAGGTTCAGGTTGGACTTTAATTATGTGTTAGAGGATTCGACGATAAATGACAGCTATGGAGTTATTAAAGCAGAAATTTCAGGTACCGGATCCTACAGAAATTTCATCGAGTTTGTCAATTCTATTGAAAATAGCGAACCGGTTCAAAAAATCAATAACCTGACAGTAACACCTGCCGGACAAACAAGCGGCTTTCAAAATGTGAACTTCACATTTAACCTGAGTAGTAAATATGACAGTAAAAGTATATTTACATCAACCGGTACACCTGCTATCCGTACGATGAGCCTGGTTTCAGCTCACAACCCATTTTTCCCATTGATCCGATCAGTAGTTCCCAATGTCAACAATCTACCTGATTTGGATAACAGCCGCTTAATCGGTGTTTCCGAAATAGAAGTATATCTCATTGACCAGAAAGGAGATCTCGTGACACTGAGGCCCAATGACAGGGTTTATCTCGGGCGCCTTCAGTCGATAAATTCACTTGAAGGAGAGGCCATTTTCAGACTAAACAGAGGCGGCATCATAGAATCAGTTATAAAAAAGGTACAACAATGATAAAAACAAATAAAACCATGAAATTTCTGACTACAATTTTCCTGATAACACTCTTTTTTGCCGATGCAAGCGCTGTTTTTGCTCAAGATCGAGTTCCCCGGGAGCACACTAATCCTGCAGAGATGATCTCCCTTGATCGAAGGACTTCATTTCCTGAAGCTATTGATATCATCAATAATTTCTCCCAAAATTATCAAGACCGATTCATTATAGACAGGACAGGCTATACAGGGCCTATCGGAGTTTCACTGCCACGGATGCATTGGCAGGATGCGCTCGACTACATCCTCAGGGCACAAAATTTTGTAGCTATAGAGGCTCCCGGAGCCTATGAAATAGTACGCCAGGAAGAAGCAGAACAGATGCAGGTTTATCATAGGAGATCAGCTACCTCTCCCGCGGACAGAGCTCTTGAAAAAGTGAATACCAACACCCGTGAAGTTCGTATAAACGCTACTTTTTTTGAAGGCAGCAAGCGTGCCCTTCGTGAGGTTGGAGTGGATTGGTCTACACTGACCAATAATGTACCCGCAAATATTCGAGATATAGTTGGCGAAAGTGGTGGTAGTCAAGAAGGGATTCCCTCTACAGAATTTGAAGGAAGTTTCGTAAACGTAAATGCCGTTGGTGCACAAAATGTGTCTCAAAACGTATTTAATTCGCTCATTAATTTCGGTGATGTAGGCGGAATAGAGGTACAGGCACTGTTCAGCGCCTTTGAAGCGGATAACCTGGGTAAGATACTGGCTACCCCTTCCATTAAAGTGATGAACGGTGAAGAGGGCAGGATACAGGTAGGGCAGGATTTCTCCATTAAACAGCGGGATTTTGCGGGTAACGTAACCGATCAGTTTTTCAGTACCGGTACCATTCTTACCGTTACACCTCATATAGTGGAAGTTGGTGACACCACGCTGATCTACATCGATCTCCAGGCTGAACGTTCATCGGCACAGCCCGACCCGGTAAGCACGATAGTAAACCGGCAACAGGCCAATACCCATGCGCTGCTGCTGGATGGCGAAAACACGGTTATTGCCGGCTTGTTCAGAACCGAAGAGTCTGAGGTGAGAAGAGGAATACCGGTCCTGAAGGATCTGCCCGGCTGGTTTTTTGGGCTGAAATACCTTTTCGGTTATAACTCCAAAGATGTTCAGGAGAACGAACTGATTATCTTGCTTCAGGCTGAATTGGATGAAACGATCCAGGTAAGAGCCACCCGTGCTTTTGAAACGCAGAGACATCTGCTCGAAAACCAGCAACGACTTAATCGGGCCAGGCTGGATACGCTAAGTCCGAAATCCCCGGTCCCGATATTGGAACCATAAGTTTCAACTGATAATATTCCTGAGCATTAGCATAAGAAGTAAATCACAAAACAGAATCGGAGGTTGGTTCACGGGGTTTCGGGCCATTGGATTTGCGGGATCAATCCCGCGCCCGATATGCAATCCATCCATTTTCGGGCAGTTCTGGTTGTGAGCATAAACATAACAAGTTCACAAATCCAAGCGCTGAAAGCGCGCAGTCAAACAGCCCGGGATAACGTCCCGGGCTAGGTGGGCACACACCCAGAACCTCCGCATCGATCAAGGCAAAACCACAAAACAGAATCGGAGGTTGGTTCACGAGATTTCGGGCCATAGCATCGCGGGATCAATCCCACTTCCCATTGCCATCTAACCATTTCCGGGGTACTTGCAGGCGCCAAAGGATCCTTCCGGCTACCCCTCGGGCAAATCGCAACGTTGATTCAAATCTCGCCTCGGGGTTCTTTGGCTTCGCCACCATTCCCCGGGTTGCAACCCGGGGCTAATGATATTAAACACCTTCGGTGTTGGGGATTCCGGATAGTTTCTGGTTGTGAGCATAAATATAAAATCTTCCCGGATCCAAGCGCTGAAAGCGCGAAATATCACAGCCCGTGGCAACGCCACGGGTACGGTGGCCATCCACCCAGAACCTCCGCATCGATCCAGGCAAAACCACGAAACAGAATCGGAGGTTG
>REDT01000229.1 GCA_007693295.1 Balneolaceae bacterium | reverse complement strand
CTTTCTTCTTATCCCTCGGGACACCCAATGTCTCATTCATGCATTTAGAACTCATAAATTATCAAAACCGGGAAAGTTCAAAGTTAAAAAATGCGGATTTCAGGATGGTTCGATGGAGAAGTATGTCCAACGGCACCTCCATGTGACAAACTTCTCTGTTGAACCTGAAATGCTATGGGCAATTATCTTAAATAAACCACGAACTCAAACAGTTTCAGGCTTGTTATATAATTAGATTCACGTGATAAACCTGAACAAAAAAACAGAGGACTCAAGATGAATTTAAAAGAGAAAACACAAAAAGAACTGGAAGAGAAAGTTGAAGCGCTTGAAAATCTTATAGCGCGAAGGGGAGTGGGCTCCGATTACCTGGAAAAGGCCGAACGTATTCAAAGAGATTTGAACATTGCGTTGGTACTCGGTACTGCTACTGTGATTTTGGGGGTTACCGCTTTGGCCGTCTATAAGTTTAAGGGTGAGTGAAGGGCAGAATACTATTTAGGATGTAAGTGATATTTCTATTTGAGAGTGCATAAATAGGCAGGGAGTATTATTAATAACATTCCCGGGTCTCCAAATTGATTTGGGAAAGTCTGGTTAATCCGCATCTGATTCCATCTTTCTTTGCCTCGGGAGGGGTACGTACAGAACGCCCTTTAATGCCCCAAATCTCTCTCTCTCTCTCTCTCTTTTACTCTCTCTAGAAAGCAACGGTTGACAGCGGAGTTTCGGTCATCAGTTTCCACATGGGCAGCAGCGGCGCTTCGTTGGTTTGCGGATCTTCGCGGTATGCCTCGAATTGGGCAATGGGAATGAGTGAGGTCATCCGGTTCCAGTAGAAAATATTATCACTGTTTTCAGGCTCCATAAGGTGTGTTACAACCCGCCCCAGCAGCTGCCCGGTCGGAACCAGGTAGGATCCCTTCGGAATTTCAAAACGGTCTTGCACTTCAGCCTCCACATCAATCAGAAGGGCCGAACGGTGGTTGTTGTCGGTATCTTGATAGTTAAGCCCACCCATCCTGTAGGCTGTTGCTTCCACGGTTTTGGATTCGGTAATCCGTTCAACACGGATATTATGACGCCTCAGCATGTTAACCGCATCGAAGGCGTGCGGCGGAAGAACGTAGGCCCAGGGTCGGTCGCGGAATTCCGTACCCTCGGGCTTTTTAATGATCTCGGCATTTTCAACGCTGATGGTTTCTCCGTGCCTTTCAGGGTCCTGAATTTCATAGCTGACCCGAAAATCGTCGGCTACCATTCTCTCCCGAACCGGAACGGTTCCCTCTGCTTCCCTGCCAAGGCGCACCGTCTCCCTTCGGGCATCTTCAAGGGTCCGGATCAGCTCTTCGCTGTTGTCCCGGGCGTACTCCAGAATGGCCGTATAACCCACTTTTCCGCTCGAAACGGCTGTTTCAGCATCGTGCCAGGCGGCCAGTTCGAACAGGATGGACATTTTATTGGCCAACCCGCCGTAATTTCGACCCATACGCGGAGCGTGGCCGCCGCCATAATAGGCTTCTTCATCGCCGTGCGCCCAGTAGAACGAGCGGTAGCCAGCATCTTCCATCCGGCTGTTTAGATAGGGAAAAACGCCTTCATCGGCCAGACGTACAATCGACTGATCGGCACCTGCAAGGGCAGAAGACTGGTAGAGTAAGTTATATGGATAAGCCCCTCCAAACTGTACGGCTCCTCCGTCGTGGCCGTCAACCATAATATGAGGATTCCATTTGTTGATGATGTTCCCGATAAATGCGGCCATTGAAGGCTGCTCGAGCATGGTGTAGTCTCGGTTGAGGTCGGCACCGAGGGGATTGAACCGGTCGTTCAACTCCAGGCCGTCCGGATTTTTTGAAGGCACCATTACCACGATAATATCATCAAGCAGTTGATTCAGCCGGGTGCCGGGTGTTCCAAGATCACGGGCCATAATCAGCAGTGCTTCCCTCAATATGTGATTGTGCCCGTGTACGTTTGCGCTCAGTACTACTATAGGTTTTCCGGTTGCATGAGCCTCGGCAGGAGAGCCTGCACCCGAACGGCTGAACACCCCGTAAAACAGATCCCTTCCCTCCAGGGTTGTTCCGAACGTGCCGAGAATCATATCACTCGTTTGTGCATTTACCCGGTAGAGGTACTCCGTCATTTCCGAATATGAAGAGTGCGTTTCAAAACCGGAGATCTCAAAAGGCGTCTGTAACGGCTGGGCCTGACTATTTGAGGCAAGTGTAAGGGTTAAGATGCTGAAAAATGTAAGGATCGTGGAGTATGCAAAGATTTTGCGCATCAGTTTTTGATGTGATTTACGGATTTTTAATGATTTACAGGCCTGAACAACCAAGGCATAAAGTACAAAAATATTATGGAGGCAGGGAAACGAACTCCATTTTTAGAGGGCCGGTCAGGTTTTTGAAAGGATTTCAGGCTTCTTAGCAAATGATCTGTGAACAAGAAATTTCCGTTGCAAGAGAGATGGCTGAAAGTCAAAAACGAAAAGATTAGCGTATGAACATGCGAATTTCACAGAGAGACCTTGAACGTATCAAATCAAAAGCGATGGAAAGGGTGTTCCCTATCAACCGTAAAGCTCTTTAAGCTCTAATTTCTTTATTCTTGAAAGAATGGCTCCTCTTGTTCGTCCAAAATGTTTCGACAACTCCTTTACAGCAATTCCCTCACGATACTTTTCAGTCAGTTCGCTATCAAGTTCCCGTGTCCATGGTTTATAGGCAGTTCGATGCTTTTTTCTGATTTCATCAACGGAAAAGCTATTCGTAACAACACCATCCTTATCGGTTTTCTCTTTAACTCTCGACCTTCGGTTGGTTGAAGCTTGTTTTTCCACTTCTTTCCCAACTCCCATGATGCGAATTTGCCCTGATGCTTGCAGTTCAGCAGGCATTAACGTTTCCGGAATATATAGACTGCTTTTTGCCCTTGTTATAGCCACATACAGGAGGTTGATCTCTTCATTAAGCTTATCAAAATCCAGGTCCTCTTTTTTGTTGTCAGATACAAGCTTTTCCAGTTTCTCTTCCGAAATAAAATCGTCCACGATTTGAACAGCATCATATTCCATCCCTTTACATCGGTGAACGGTTGAAAAGATCATTTCGGCATTTTCCTTATCGTCGGTGTCAATATGCTTCTTTTTAATTTTATTGATGATAGACGGGATACTGTTTCCATACTCCTTTACGATTTCTACCATCATACCAAGCTGAACATCTTCTGTCTTTTCAATGTACTCTTCGAGCTCTTCAATATTCTTCATCTGTTTAATGAGCTTGTCATTGATAAGCCTGTGTTTGCCGTTATTAAGGCTCAATACGTCGTAAAGGGAAGCTCCTTCTTCTGCATAGGTGTATGAATTTATGTTGCCTTCGAAGTAAATGTTCTTAACTCTTTTTTTCTCCGTCACATATTCTATCGCTTTCAGCAGCAGGCCTAAATTGGTTCTGGCGATTACAGCTTTCGATTTGATTTTACCTTTTGTCCCCCTGCCGGTAATCTGAAAGGGCGGTTCTAATTCAAGGAGCTTCTTCCATTTCAAAACCTCCACCGCCAGATCGGCTATGGCCTGGCTAAACCTGAAGCTTGTTGAAAGTTGATACGTTTTGAAGTCAGCTTTTTCGAGTGAGTTTACAGCAAATCGCCATCCATAGATTTGCTGATGCGTATCTCCCACAATCACTTTTGTAGCGTTCTGATTGAAAAACACATCAAGCATTGCGGCAGACGCATCCTGGCCTTCGTCAAAAAGGATGTAGTCGTAGTTCAGTTTTGGATTTGAGAGCTGGAACTTTTTGAGATAGAAATCGTGGGTTATTTCAATTTCACCCCGATCCATTTTACTCAAAAGCAATCTCGTCTGCATCTCTATGTAGTCATAGAACGTTGAGACAAATGTTCTCGCCTTTGGGTCGGAAACGATCTCCAAATAGTTAAGATCCTGAACTTTTGTCTTGTCGCTGTTGCAGAAATAGGTAATGAACTTGTTTATATGATTGGCGACAATATATTTAGCGTGCTTATCACCGGTTGCCTGAAGTCCTAATAATTCGGCTATTTCGTATGTTTTGTAACCGAATGCTCTCACTTTATAATCGTTCCTGAATACAATATGCTTGTAAGCAAGAGAGTGGGCCGTTTCGACTCTCACATTGTGCAGGGATTTGTCTGCAAATTTTTTGGTTGCCTCAAGTTTAACCGATTTGTTAAAAGCCAGGTAAAGTATTCTGCTCGCCTTTGGCCGCGCCTTCGCGTACTCAATGATAGTGGTCGTTTTCCCGGATCCGGCCACAGCATTTATCTTGATGTTGCCGGTTGAGTTGATTATTTCTTGCTGTTCTTTTGTGAACTCCATGATGGTGTCATTCTGTTGCATCCCCATGTTTTATATAGTAAAAATAGTCGCTTATTGTCAATGTTGGTGTGGTTAATTAGTTGATTGGTGAATTGGTTATTGGTTATCGAGAAAAATTTGTAGGCAGACGAACAATCAGTATCAAAAATAACCGATTAAACTTTACGCTACAATTGCTCAGGCGGGGGATCTCTCCGGGATTCTGTAATAATGGGATACTTTATGGGGCGCAAATATCGATTACTTTTCGTTCAAAACGTTTATAAACGATGGGTTTTTGTTCAAATCGATTACTTTTGATGAATGGTTCGATCCGCTAATTATCATCATGAATCCGATTCGGTTGATGGTATCATAAGTTTGTAATATTTCATATTTGGTATAAAAAGTGTATAATATATTTCAAATATGAAATATTATGAATAAAAAACGTCCCATATTACTTCCCAGGCATGAACGAATGCTTCAACAAGTCGGAGAACAGTTTAAGTTGGCTCGCCTGCGAAGAAAATTGAGCGCTGAACAAGTCTCTGAACGTGCAGATATTGGCACATCAACTCTCTGGAGAATAGAAAAAGGAGATCCCGGTGTGGCGATGGGAAACTATTTCCAGGTTCTTACCGCTTTGGGGCTGGACAAGGATATATTAAAACTGGCTTCAGATGATGAACTTGGGAGAAAAATTCAGGATGCTGAGTTGACATCAAAAAAAAGAGCACCGAAAAGAGGGGATAAATCATAATGACAGCAGATCAGCAAAGAAAAGAGATACTGGTCTACTCACACCCTTCCCCGCGAAAAGAACCCATATTGATGGGAGCGTTGAGTGCTACAGTTGTCAGAGGAAAAGAGATATTTTCATTTGAATACAGTTCCGATTTTTTAGGATCAGATTCAGTGTTTGAAATCGACCCTAATCTGAAGCTATATAAAGGTTCGCAGTACCTCAGTGAGGATGAGCGAAGTTTTGGAATTTTTCTGGACTCTTCACCGGACAGATGGGGACGGGTACTGATGGACCGGCGTGAAGCAATGAAGGCCCGACTGGAAAAAAGGCCACAACAAAGGCTGATGGAATCGGATTACCTTCTCGGTGTGCATGACGAATCGAGAATGGGTGCACTACGTTTTAAAATAGATAAAGACGGGCCATTTTTAGACGATGATCCGGCAGATTCCACACCTCCGATGACATCGCTAAGGGAGTTAGAGCGTGCAACGAATGAGCTTGAACAAGATGCCTCATTGGATGACCAAGAGTACTTAAAACGATTGTCGCTTTTGATTGCTCCGGGCTCATCCTTGGGTGGGGCCAGGCCAAAGGCAAGCGTTAGATCGGAAGATGATCACTTATGGATCGCTAAATTTCCCAGTAAAAATGATGAGTTTGATGTTGGAGCCTGGGAGTATTTGATCTATAAACTTGCCTTAAAATGCAAGGTGGATATGGCTCAATCAAGGGCTGAAAAATTTTACTCCGATCAAACAACATTTATGACAAAGCGCTTTGACCGGGATGAGAAGGGGAATCGCCATCACTTTTTCTCTGCGATGACACTTCTTGGTTATCAGGATGGGGCGGACGCTCAGGCCGGGGTAAGCTATCTTGAATTGGTTGAACTGCTTCAAACACGCGGTGCCCGGATTTCCTATGATTTAGAGCAATTATGGAGACGGATTGTGTTCAGCATTTGCGTATCCAATACGGATGATCATTTACGAAACCACGGATTCATGCTTACGAATAACGGGTTAATATTGAGTCCGGCTTATGACATTAATCCAAACCCTAAAGGCTATGGCCTCAATCTGAATATTGATGAACAGGACAACAGGTTGGAGATGAATATAGCCATCAGGGTTGCACGTTTTTTCAGGTTATCCGATACCAAAGCTAAACAGATCGTCAGTGAGATCGAACGAGTAGTTGCCGGCTGGAAAACTGAGGCTGAAAAATTAAATATAAGCAGGAGAGAAATCGAACAGATGTCGCCGGCCTTTCTTCCGTACCTGTAATAAGAACTGCTGGTTATGTGTTTAAATCACTACCGGGTGCATCCATTCTAAAAATAATCTCTTTTTGTGCTATCCACACAAAAAAGAATAGAACCCTCTTTTTGATAACCTTGGAAAGATTTGCCGGGTTGATAATGTTGCCCATTTTCGGAGTTCTCGTTGGCTGTTTAGATAGGGTATTCGTAATATTGGAATCATCCGATGAGTGTATTTGTGAAAATTCCAGGGTGTCGCAGGCAGGCGCTCATTGGGTGATTTTATCCGCAAAAGCTAATTAAAAAAACCATGGATTTTACTAACGATAAACATCTGGATGTATGCCATCATATTGAGATTGGTCTTCGCAGGGAGTATGAATTACACACTGAACTAACCGACCTTAAGTGTATACTCGCATTGGAAAACGCAAAAATATCTATTAAAAAAGAGTTTGGTTATGCAAAGAATGAACGGGTTATTAACACCAAAGAAACGCAGGGTATTATTGATTGGTGTGTAAACGTCGGGCTGGAAAGGATCGATACAATCAATAATCTTACGCTTAAAGAATATGTCGATAGAATCGAAAAAATCAGGAAATCTGTAATTAGGCATTCCAAATTCGGAAGAAGAGGGTACTATAATTTTATCAAGAACTATGTGTAGTACTTATTAGATTGCGACTGGCACCGGGGGGTGGATAGGCAATACGATTCACTCGGGTAGAATTATATTATCCAAACAATGAATAAATACAATTGTATATGAAGTGGAGCTTTATTTAACAGGAGTATTTCTGATTCTGTATACAAGTCAAACGCCGATCTATTACCAATCCGATACACAAGAAACGGTAACAATGGTGATGGCAGGGTTGTCGCATGGTCATTCTCACTGGATCTTTCAGGATGGCTTTGCCAGTGACATTCAATTGACAGGAATCTATGAACCGAATTCAGACCTTGTTGTCCAGTTTATCAATCTGTATGATCTGAATGCCGATCTTTTCTATGATGATCTGGAAGTGATGCTGGATAAACTGCAACCTGAAGGTTTGCTTGCTTTCGGGCCGATATATGATCACCTGGCGACAGTGAAAGCAGCTGCACCACGGGGTATTCTTGTTATGGTAGAAAAACCTCTTTCAGTGAGCATGGAACATGCTGAAAAAATGAAATCCCTGGCCGAAGAGCATGGGATTCAGCTTCTCACCAACTATGAAACCTCTTGGTATCCCAGTACAGTAAAAATGCATCGTCTGCTGAGCCAGCGACCTGAAAACCTTGCCTTTCTAATTCTTTAATGAGTCCATCATAAAAAAGTATTGCCCGTTTTAAAAGTGATTCTGAAACCAAAATTCCTAAGTAACCTTTACCAAGGGTTTTAGCCGACCGTAACTATCACCGCGTTTTTTTCTTTTAAATGTTGGTAGGTCTTACTAACCAGAGGGTGGAGTCCGGTGAGATACTTTTTAAATTTTATGTTCTTGAACGGCTTTGAGAGCTGCTCCTTTAAATCTACTTCGGGTTCTTTACAAAGAATGTGTTTGTACTCATTTGTTTTAAACTCCGTTAGTGGCTTTTGCTTTACCTCATAACCGTTTCGCAATTTCGACCAATATCCTGATTCCGGTCTCGGGATCTCGAGTGCATCACAGACCTTCGTAAGCTGATATACATTAATCTTGTAATCTTTTGCAATCTGAGTCATGGGTTTTTCCCAAAGCTCATTGTATAGCTTAGTTCTATTAAATGTGATGTTTTTCATAGCTTGGTTTCCGGGATTTTAATATGACGTTCATGGTACAGTGGTATTTCACGAAATATTTATATTCATGAATGTAAATTAAAATTGGTATTATGGTTCAAATACAAGGTCGTTAGATGTTAATGACCTTAGAAATGAACCGATCAAAATGAGTAAGTCAATTGAACAATTTATGAAAACTCATAGTGGTTACGCCACCATGAGTGAGTTTAAGGAAGCAGGAATTCATACGCGCAATGTTCGCGAAGCTGTGGATAAAGAGGTTATCATAAAAATTAAACCGGGTCTTTATAAGCTTCGAGATTTTCAAAGAGATGGATACGAAGGGTTTGTAGATGTTCATACCGCCAATAACAGCGCGATTATCTGTCTCGTTTCGGCACTTGCCTATCATGAGTTCACAACTTTTAATCCGTCAAGAATTGATGTGGCTGTGCCAAATAACACGGGTAAGTTTGAGCTGAATTATCCCCCCATTAATGTCTATTTTTTTCGAGAGAACATGTACAAAGCCGGAGTTGATTTAGTTGATAGAGGCTACGGTAGTTTCAAAGTGTATAACAAACCAAAAACCGTTTGCGACATGTTCCGATATAGAAACAAACTTGGAGAAGATCTGGCTCTTGAAGGACTACAAAACTATCTTAACCGGTCTGATTCAAACCTCAATGAACTTAGTAAATACATGAAGCTCTGCAGGGTAAAAACGGTTATGGAGCCTTATGTAAAAGCGATGGCGGCAGTGCTATGATGGGCTATATCCGTGTAGGATTTGATGATAAGTTGGCTTTTATTGGGAATAGAATTTTCAGTCAAGTAATATTGGCAAAAGTCAAGTCGTATTGACATATGTCAAGTTATATTGATATATTATCAATGCAGATTGATTAAATTATAAATAGTTATGAAAAATTCTGGAAATCATCTTAGCGCTTTAAGGTACCCAATTACCGCCATTCTGGGCTCGAAAGGGCATGTGATTGTACTCCGAGTATTAATCAGATCAAAGCACCCTTTAAGTCACTCTGATCTGCTGGAACGTACAGATCTGTCCAGGCAGGGGGTTTATGACATCACGAAAAGGCTGGTGGAAACCGGAGTTGTAACTTATACGGGTTCCGGCAGACAACAACTGGTTAAAGTAAGGGAAGAGTATCCTCTTTACAGGGAGTTGGAAAATTTGTTTAACATGGAAAACCAGCGCTATGAAAGCTTGGTGGAGGCGTTGCGTTCAGAGCTGAGTAATCTCGAGAGACAACCTGAATCAGCCTGGATTTTTGGTAGTGCTGCACGGGGTGAAGATGAGTATGGTGATCCGGTTCAAATAGCACTGTTGGGAAAACTGAAAACAATTGACTCTTTAACCGGTGAATTCAGGGAAAAGCTGATTCAGAACAGAGTAGAATCAACCTTTGATGTAACGATTGATATCAGGGGCGTAACCATCGCTGATCTGGAGACAAAACCCTCTCTTACTGAGGAAGGAACGATTCATTTGTGGGGGATCGATCCAGAAAATTATCTGAATCCACCAGGAGAGGAGTCTGCTTCGGTGAAAAGTCACCGGGATCTGGATGAAAGATCGCTGGCAGAATCAAAAATCTGGACAGAACTACTCAAATCAAATCCGGAAATTATACCAAGAACCATCTCCTTGCTTGATAAGCAAATCGATAAAACTTCTACCGGTGAGAAGCTGGAACTGTTGGAATGGAAGAATCTTCTTGAAAACAGTTCATTTCAGAGATTGAAAAAATTTATGGAGTCCGATTCCCAGAGAGCCGTTCGTTTGAGGCAGTCACTCCCCTTTTGGCAAGTACTCACGGAGAATGAAATGAATAAGTTTGAACGACTAAAAGAGGAGCTTAAACAAACATGAACAGAGAACAGCTGGAACATGCCATTCGTGCAGCTTGCACGGTTTCTGAGGATCATGAACTAATCATTTTTGGCTCGCAGGCCATTCTGGGACAATTCCCCGATGCTCCTCCAGAGTTAAGAAAATCGATTGAAGTGGATGTATCCCCGAAGAACAGGCCTGAAGCCGTTGATAAGATTGATGGCGCGTTGGGAGAGAATTCACCGTTTCATAAAACTCATGGATTTTATGTTCACGGGGTACCCATTGAAACAGCAAAACTGCCGAAAGGATGGGAGAAAAGAACGAATATGGTTCAGGATTACATGGATGAGAACAATATTGGTTATTGTATTGAGGCGCATGACCTGGCAGCCAGTAAGCTGATCGCATTTCGTGAAAAGGATACAGAGTTTGTACGGCGTTTGATACTCGATGAGATGATTGACGTTGACACCCTTCTGAAAAGATTAAAAGTCATAGACGCTGAAAAAGAGATTAAAGACCGTGCTATACGTTGGGCGGAACGTATAAGTAGATAATCTTTAACAAACCTCTGTGATTAGCTCTCAACTGCAAAAGCGGACGAAATTCACCCGGTTCTACAGTTGAGAACTAAAAGATATCTTCAAAGCAAATCCGTCACCCCCGCGATAGTTCAATGCCGTACTGTGATCATAGAACTCAGCGGTTACTACCGGGGTGGAGTGACCCATAATTTTGCTTAAGGCATAGATATCGGCTCCCTTTTGCAGTACGTGTGTGGCAAAGGAGTGTCGCAGGCAGTGAAACTTCAGCTCTTTCGGCAGTCTGACCTCATTGATCGATTGCTCCAATTGGAATTTAAGAAGGAGTAAAAAGTTAATAAACGGGAGAATCGAAAGCGGGAGATTGCAAAATGCTATTACTCGAAAAGTACGTTCAAAGAAAAACGTTTACTAACGATTTACTAACTAAAAAGACATGTTAAACAATTGATAAACAACTATTTACGGCTTGGGTAAAGTACCTCGGGCCGGGCTTCCCGATACTTCTCAATAAGATTTTGAGCTATGGGTTTATCAATTCGGGACTAGCTCTTCGCTATCGCTTCGATCCAGCTTCTCGCCCGGCGCACTGAAAGTAAATAGTAGTCATAAAAAAACCCTTACCTGTAACACAGATAAGGGTTGTACCTCGGGCCGGGCTCGAACCGGCACTGGCATTTAAATACCAATCGGATTTTAAGTCCGACGCGTCTACCTATTCCGCCACCGAGGCTAAAAGTATTAAAACAATATTAACAAGTACTAAGGTCCATTTATATAGACATCAAATTACCCGGTATTGTACTTCTCTCGCCAATTTTCGACCCCGGTTACTGCCTGATTGGTGTCTGAAATTGACGTTCTTTCTATTTTCTCAACCACTTAAAGAACGTAATCGAAAACAGAAATCAAAGATAAGACATCACGAATTACTTTGACAACATAATTTCACTATTTTTGCGCTTCTTTTTAAATCCAAAATCAGAAACATCGAGTCCTGTAAATTATGGATGCGCATGATTTTAATCTGACAGAACATGCACGCCCTAATTCTGCAGAGGTGGATCTTATTGGCTAAAGGTTCACAATGGTTAATTCAATATATCAAGAAGCGACTGTGATTTTTTATCACATAAGCTCCGGTTGGTTCTAGTCTCGAAAAAGCATTACATTTTAAAAGAGAGTGTCGAAACAAGGAGCTTCGTTTAACAAAACGAAGAAATAACAATAAGTTGAGAAAGGTGGCCCGATAGCCCGTACAGATGTCTGATAAAACATTTAGGGGATACTTTACAAGGCGTAGTATAGGATTTTTTGCAGGACCCCTGTTATTTGCGATTCTATTGATGATTCCTGAACCGCGGGGACTCGAACCTGAAGCGTGGGGAGTTGCCGCGGTGGCACTTTTTATGGCTGTTTGGTGGGTAACGGAAGCTATTCCTATTCCCGCAACTGCACTGCTGCCTATCATTCTGTTTCCCATCTTAGATGTTGGCACGGTGTCTGATGCCACAAAACCATTTGCAAACCCGTTGATTTATCTTTTCATGGGAGGATTTATCATCGCCGTTGCAATGGAAAAGACCAATCTTCATAAACGGGTTGCCCTAACCATTATCAAGAAAGTTGGAACCAAACCTCATGCCATCATTATCGGATTTATGGCTTCGGCCGCTTTTCTGAGTATGTGGGTGAGTAATACGGCAACCGCTATGATGCTGCTGCCCATCATTCTGTCTGTCATTGAACTTGTGGAAGAGGGCAAAGGTGAGGAGGATGCCGACCTGAAAACCAATTTTTCCATTGTATTACTTCTTTCACTGGCCTATGCGTGTAATATTGGTGGTATTGCAACTTTAATAGGAACCCCACCAAATGCCTTTATGGCCGGTTATATGCTTGATAACTATGATGTGGATATCGGTTTCGGCCAGTGGATGATGGTCGGTCTCCCCCTGGTTATTGTCGCACTGCCCTTGGTATATCTGATGCTTACAAAAGTTGTCTACACTGTTGCATTGAAACAGTTGCCCGGCGGAGAGGATTTAATTAATAATGAACTTGAGAAAGCCGGGGCGATGACGAATCCGGAAAAAATGGTTGGGTGTGTCTTTCTTCTAACTGCAATTTTATGGATCACACGTCCGCTGTTGGAACCTTATATTCCAAATATATCAGACACGGGTATTGCCATTTTCGGGGCACTTTTGATGTTCCTGCTCCCAGAAGATCTCGCAGAGATGGAGTTTGTTCTGGAATGGGATGATGCAAAGCGTTTGCCATGGGAGGTTTTAATTCTGTTTGGCGGTGGCCTCAGCCTGGCCGCAGGTATTACCGATACAGGCCTTGCCGACTGGATAGGTGAATCACTTGGAGGACTCGAATTTTTACCTATCATCCTGTTGATCCTTCTATCGCTGGTTGTCATTATATTTCTGACCGAAGTTACCAGTAACACAGCTACGGCAGCAGCTTTTTTGCCAATACTGGCTTCGGTAGCTGTATCCATGGGCTACGACCCGCTAATGCTGGTAATACCTGCAGCAATCGGAGCAAGCTGTGCATTCATGCTTCCTGTTGCAACACCGCCCAATGCCATCGTTTTTGGCAGCAACCTTCTTTCGATCCCTCAAATGGCCAAAGCAGGTGTTGTGTTTAATTTTTTGATGGTATTCGTCATTACAATTATGCTATACCTGACGGTAGGTTTCGTTTTTGGCGTGGAATTTTAGAAGCAACAATAGAATAGAATGCAGCTTCTTCAGAGTTGTTTTCTGTTTTTGCGAAAAAAATCAGTTAGTAAAGTGTTCTCACCATTCCGGGGTGCCGAGCCAATTACGGTTACATTTCTTAAAACTGTAAGGGATTTCGTTTTCCCGGCTCATACATACAGGGGATTATAAAGGAAAAGAATAAATATAGTGATAGAAACTCCTCTCGGAAGACGCATATATAGATTCAGGTAGTTAATGGTCGCGATCACGAATTGAATTGTGGTCTGTAATCAAACAGTAGTGAAAATAAAAAAGCACCATCAAACCGAAGATATGAATAGGGAATAGATAGTAGATAATGATTCTTGATTTGGGCATAAAAAGACGTTAAGACTAAAAAAACAAAAGGTGAGAATTCAATGATTTATAATAGCAGACCACTTCAATCATATAAAGCCCGGGGATTAACCGGAAGCCCCGGCACCCCAATGAAGAACGGCGACCAGCTCATTTGCTTGTTTGCCGAAATGGAGAATATCGAATGCTGATCTGGATGACGGTGGCGATCTTCCTTTTCGGGGCCAGCCTGCAGGATCAGGAACGGCTCTATGTAATTGATAATGAGAACAATCGGATATTCTCAATTGGAATGGACGGAGGCGAGGCCCGGGGAGTTCTCGCCAGCCCACACCGGCCCTCAGCCATGGCGGTTGCGGGTGGCCACGTCTACTGGTTCGATATGGGTACGAACTCGATTCGACGTGTAGGGATGGACGGCTCGGCCGGAACAGTTGTGGTGGCCGACGCGCTGGAAATACCCGAACAGCACCCCTCACAGCAGGGACAGCCCATGGCGGAGCTCTCACTATTTATGGTAGATGCTGATCGCGATCAGGCCGTCTGGCTCAACCCGTTCGACGGCAACCTCGGCGCTGCTCGCCTGAGCAACGGTACACCGATGGACCCCATCCGTCCGGAACGGCAGGGGGATATCTCGAGCTTTACGGTTAGCCCGAGGGACGGAGACATCTTTTGGGCGAGTTTAATGCATGTCTCGCGCGCGCGGTCCGATGGTTCGGGGGGCGACCGGATCGCTCTCGCCATGATGGAAGGAGCCGGAGGACCCACCTTCCAGTTTCCAGAGTTGCTTACGCTCGACTCTGACGACAACTTCCTCTACTGGACCAGTTCTTTGGACGCCGGCCGGGAGACGGGCATCTTCCGGGTTCCGGTCGGTTCCGGGGCGCGTGCGGAAGTGGAGATAGCCGCACGCACTCAGGGGAAGATCGCCGGGATGGCAATCGGAGGCAGCGGCGAGTTCGCCTACTTCATCACGGGGGGAGCGGAAGGTGAACTCCTGCGCATTGCGTTCGACGGCTCAGGGCCAGTGCTTTTGGCGGACGCCCCCCATGCCATCGCCACAGCCCGAGACCCTGAAAGTGGGGCCATCTTCTGGCTCCAGCGTGAGCCCGGCCAGGATCATGGAATGATTTGGCGCCTCCACGGCGACGGACCTCCCGAGGTCATCCTCCGGAGTTTCGACACCGAAACACTGGCCATCGACTCCGAAACGGAAACCCTCTACACGGCGGGCACGATGGTTGGTGGCGTCAGGGCGTTCGGGATGGATGGACTGTTTTCTCATGAGGTCGGGGGTGGTATCTTTGGACGCAGAATTGCGGCCCTGACTCTCCACCCCGCTGAGAACAACTTCTACCTGATTGGCAATTACAGCTCTCCGGGAGATATCCTTCGACTGGCCAAAGACGGCGGTGGATTAGAGGTCATTCAAGCCTCTCCGAGGACGTCGCAAGCCACTGCGCTCACACTCGATCCGGATGCGGGAAAGCTCTACTACATGAACAGCAACCAGGGCATCCGGGAACGCAGCACTGATGGGGGCGAGACAGGCTCCACTTCAATTGTTCGGCGGCGTGGGACTCAGCCTTTCGAAGGCCAGACCGTGCTGGATGCCGAAAACCGTCATCTCTACTACACCAATATGGAGCAGGGCATCGTCGGCAGGGTTCTGCTGAGCGACATGACAGAAGAGATCCTGATTGAGGGATTAAACAAGCCGTTTGGCATTGCACTGTCTTCAGCAGAGGGGGCGATTTTCTGGACGGACGAAGACGGACTCCACCGTGCCGATCTTGACGGCACTTCACCAGAGAAGCTTCGTGACGATACAGGGCCGAGGGCCAGGTTGCTCCTGGTTGTACGTTGATGAGTTTAGCCAGCGCTGCAGGCGCGTCCTTGTGGCTGAAGGCCGGCTTTGCTGTACTGGCTTGTCTGCTTGCCGGGCTCCATTCGCCCCGCACTCAGGGCCCTCTGTCTTCCCTCGATCAGGCCGTGGGATTTCAGGAAGTACCCTGCCCGGATCTTCACCTCTCTACGCATACGGCTCTCCCTTTGAGCCGGGTAGAGGTGTTCGGACTGCCGGACAGCTTTGCAGAACTGCTTGCCGGCGAGGTGGCTTTTGAGGGGGGCGAAGTACACACCCTTACATTCGTGGATCGTCGAGCGGATGGAGGCATTGTTCTTCATGCGCCTATTCATCCTTCAGGGGATCCGGCCGGCGGTGCCGTTTCAGTCCGCATTGTCGATTCAGAGGGGCGCGGCTGTCCTTCCATGAGTTTCACCATCGAGCCACTCTCCACCGGGCAGCAAACTCTTAAGGAGTTCGTTCGCCTGCTCGGTGAGCTTGTGGAAGCACATGCTCACCAGATGGGAATGTCGACGGATGAGCTGCTGGAGACCGATCCGGAGGAGTTAAGCGAGACCGGACTGATCGTACGACTCGCCCAGGCTGTGCTCAATGGTGCCGATAACCCCAACTCACTCGCCGCAATCTTCAATGGAACCGCTCCACTGCTCGATGATGGCCCAATTGATCTTGACCTCCTGAATGCGCTTCTGGCCGGCACAGGGGTCCTGGACATGCTTCAAAAACAGATCGCTGATACCCAGGAACTTGGGCCGCCTCCCTCGAGAACAACCCAGGGCTTCGGTGCTATTACTCCTGCGGAACGGCCACAAAAGCCGGAGTGGAAGGAGTCCGGTGGCCCGTTGATGTCCCCGATGTACGCGACGGAACAAGGAGCAGTTGAAGGGTTGAAACCGTGGGAGCGTCAGTTCTCCGGGCGGGAATCCTCTCCGGCCGCCAGTGGTAGATCGGTAGCGAGGGAGAACTCACCATCAAACGATCTGAAGACCAAGTACGATAAGACTTCTTCCATCACCACGGCGGAGGAATTGGACTACTACATGCGCATCGCCCAGAGGGCCGAGTGGGACGTCGATGGGATGGGTGCGGAAGTGCTCGGTGACATCACCTTCGTGGTGGGCCTCGTCTCTATCATCCCCGGTGCAGGAAAGGGTGTCGCGGTGGCCAATTCGGCGATCTTCAGCTACCAGCAACTTCGTGCCGCTCAGGCCAATCTCTATCCTTCCCGACTTGTTTCTCTGGATTTCGACCTGAGCCGGGAGAGCTTCCCTGCAGATGATCCTTCCACTGGAGAGTGGAGCAATGTGCGCATCGTCGCCGAAAGCAAGGGATGGGTCGTAGACCGGAATGTGCTTGGTGTGCTGCAGCAAACTACCGGTTTCACGAAATTCGGAGCATGGTTTGACAGGTTCTCCCCAAACGACACGTTCGCGAGAGGCATAACGGAATATGTGATAGACACGGGGGTAAACAGTTTCACGGATTTCTCGGCCGAGGGCAGCGCCATCATGGAAATTCCTGCCCGGCAAACTGTCCCGATTGACATTACGGAAGAACCATGGAGTCATGCAAGGGGTTTCTTCGCCATCATGACGGATGGAATGCACGGTTATCGACTGAATGAGTCTTGGACGGGTGGTTTTAGGGCCGAGCTTGAGATTCGCACCGGCGACGGCCGCTTCGGCGGGCTCCAGATGGCGAGGAAACGCGATATCTTAGTCGAGCCTCTGCGCGTGGTGATCACTCCTATGAGTGTTTTGGCGTCGCGGGGATCTACCGTTTTCTTCGAGGTAGTAGTCGAAGGAGCGGTAGATCCACGCGTTGTAATCGATTTCGACGCAGGTTTAACTATCCATCAGGATCACGGAGACGGTACACATAGTGTCACCATAAGTGTCTTGAATGAGGATCTACTACCTGCTACGGTAACCGCGACGAGCCTCTCAAGGAGTGGACTGATGGCTAACCCCGCGTATCCCACTCCCAGTGACGTGTCGATGGTATTGAAGAAAGAAGATGAAGAGGAGAGCGAGCGGGTCGTGTTTCAGTGCGACATACAGGAACAGAGGCGACTGCTCGCCGATCTGGGAAACCGAGACGGCTGGAAGGGTCGGCTGACCGGCACCGAACAGATACGCACGGGCACAATCCGGGGAGGCATCAACCCGCATGGCGACCTGCACCTTTCCATTCAGGCCATCGGAGCCCATATAGGTGATCGGACATTCCTTCCGACGTTTGCGCTACGCGTTACAGGACCGGTGGAAGCGGGAGCTTCACGAGACTACGGTACAGGGGTTGGCAGTTTTCTGACGGGTACGATGGTGGTTCCGGGATCCGCGGCGGGAATGCAGCGGGTTGAGATCTCGGGCGTTAACGATCCATTCGTTGATGGATACACAGTCGGTGACGCATTCAACATAATGATTGCAGCGGCAACGGCGGGGGCAACACAATTTCGCGGGGTCAACTTCAGGGATGTGGGCGGGCGAGTCTGGTTCGATGAGAACGCCGGCCCGGAATTGGCCCGGGGATTCCTTGACGTTATCGTTCACGACAGGGCGCGGCCTTCGGATGCGTATCACTTCTGTGCTGTCTTTCAGAAGTCTCTAGGCAACCCCTGAACTCGGAAACCTCTAATCCGCGACCTGGGCACTTTCCCACCGTCTCTTTCCGGTGAGTTAACCCTGCCTGCCGAAGGATAAATTACAGGACTGATCTTACCTTGATATCGGTCGAAACGGCAAGCTGTTCGAATGAGGTGAAGGTTCTGTTTTAAAGAAGTAGCTTAGATCTATTTAAAGAAAGCTGCTTCATACCTGTACTGGCCGGCTGTTAAATTTTTCGGTTCGATGATACAAACTGACCCCGCTTTACGCATTCCACAGTAGTGCCGATTTACGGCCATCGGCTATACTTAAATGGCTGGATTTCTTAATTCTATTTTAATAAAAATCAGAGCATGATAAATTTTAACAGACCCAAATCAATAGTTATCAGTCTTATTTTTCTGTCAAGTATTCTTATCGTGATGAACTTATCCGGGAAATCTCAATTAATCCAGATTGATCACGGATATAGTGGTGTTGAGGCGGTTGCGCTTACCTTTATTGATGTTTATTCTAATAATTCTTCTACTGATTATAGAACGGTTCTGTATCCGGTGAACAAGAATTGGCAACCACTTGGAGGGGGCATGAATCGTGGTGTGAATGCTTTTGCAGTTTTTGAAGAAACACTATACGTTAGCGGAGGTTTTACTACAGCCGGCAATGGGGAAGCAAATCGGGTCGCCCGCTGGGACGGCACAGAGTGGCATGCACTGGGCTCCGGTATGAATGAGATAGTTTTTGATATTACCATTCATAATAACGAACTGTATGCCGGGGGTAACTTTTTTGAAGCAGACGGTAAAACAGTAAATGGAGTGGCCCGCTGGGATGGTTCAGAATGGCAGCCCCTTGGATCCGGAATGAACAATACTGTTCATGCTCTCTTCAGCCATGGTGGAAATTTGTATGCCGGTGGCAATTTTACTGAAGCCGGAGATAAAACTGTAAATCACGTGGCCCGCTGGGATGGAACAGAGTGGCATGCACTGGGTTCAGGTATGGGTAGCCAAAGCAGGCATGCACCAACAATCCAGGTATTTGCAATATTTGATGGAAATTTGGTAGCCGGAGGCAGTTTCCACACCGCAGATGGAAAAGAGGCCGAATTTATTGCAACCTGGGATGGGGAGGAATGGCATCCGTTCGAGGCGGGGATTTTTGCCATTGAATATGGTTCAATTTATGATCTAATTATTTATGAAGGCAGCCTTGTTGCAGCGGGCAGATTTAATTTTGAAGGTGGCGAAACGAATAGTATTGCTCGCTGGAATGGCTCTGAGTGGCAGGCGATGGGCGATGGTATCGGTGCAAGTGCACTTGAAATTTATAATGGCGATCTGTTTGCAGCGGGCAGATTTATAAACTCTGACGGAGAACTTAAAAACCGGGTTGTAAAGTGGAGCGGTACTGAATGGCATATTGTGGGGACTGTTGATAGTGAGTTAGGATTTAATGCACTTAAATCTTTTGGAGGTAATTTAATTGCAGGCGGCATGGTTACATCCATCGATGGACAAAGCGTTAATCATGTGGCACGCTGGAACCCGTTTTAAGGAGTGGATTATATACGGAAGTCTGCGCGAGTTGTTGAATGACTTGTTTGATGATTACCAGTTTCCTCAGTGCCGGGGCTTTGAAAGGTTTAAAAACTTGTTGGTGTGCAAAAGGCTTTCTATTGTTCGCAGGAGGCTTTTTATTGTTGATTTTGTAAACCCTGAATAATCACATTTTCAATTTTCTGATAATTGTTTTTTGGCTAATAAGTTGTTCAGCTGTTCCTGCGAAGTGGTTACGTCGGGATGATCGACATCATGTAGATCCAGGCGTGTTTGAAGTGCACTTCTCAATAGTGCTTCGGCTTCATCAAACTGTGAAAGTTCAGCAAGATTAACGCCGAGGAAAAACTGCACTTGAGCAATATCTGCCGGGTCGTTGTCTGCATTCACCCGAAGATCAAGTGCTTCACGAAGTAAAGGCTCAGCTTCAGGTGCGCGGCCGGTATCCGTCAGTAACTCACCGAGTCTCATCATCGGATGTGCAATCAAAGGGTGAGATTCCCGCAGGATTTGACCCATTAATAAAGTAGCTTCCCGAAAACTTGTTTCTGCTTCTAAGTGCATTCCCAACCGTTGTTGTGTTGACCCCAGATTGTGTATAAAAATAGCAGTATTCAAATGCTGAGTACCCCATCGTTCTCTTGCAATATCAACAGCCCGCCTAGCTAATGGAAGTGCCTCTATAAAGTTTTTTTTATGTAATAATACAGTTGCAAGATTGGCCAGACTAATGGCTATTTCTGTACTATTTTCCACTTGTGTGGCTTCACGGATTTCAAGTGCTTCGCGAAACAGCATTACAGCCATTTGGTACTGCCCCTGCCTGGAATAGAGCGCGGCAAGGTCATTCAGGTCTGCGGCAATTCGGGGGTGTTGTGAGCCAAGCCTTCTGCGGTTGATTTCAAGAGAATTGGTTAGCAGGGTTGCGGCTTGCTCCAACTTACCCATTTCCATATAAAGTCTTCCTAACTGGGCTGTTGTTCTCGTGACTGAAGAATGCTCATCACTGACTGTTTTTCGTTTTACACTTAAAGCCTGCAAGTACATCTCTTCAGCTTCATCCATCTTTTCTTGTGATTCAAGTGCTAAAGCGAGGTTATTCAGGCTCACACCCACTCGATAGTGTGTATTTCCAAGGGCTGCCTGTCGTAGGTCAAGTGCACGTCGATGGCTCTCTTCAGCTGCGGTGTAATTACCCCTCTCATAGTAAATCAACCCCAAATCATTGATGACATCTGCCTCTACCAACCGGTTTTCAAGTGATTTTGCAATATTTTTTGCTTCAAGCAAAATTTCTTCGGCTTCATCGAGATATCCGCTACGCAGTAATGCATCTCCGAACCGGTCCAGAGCAACCGCAAGATGCGCATTCGGCTCGGAATAGATCTCGCGCCTTATATCCACCACTTGCCTGAAAAGAGATCCAGAAAGCCGGTACTGGCCCAGCTTGCCATACATTTGAGCAATCACATCCAGCATCTGCGCAGTTATTTCCGGTTGGCCCTCAAGCAACTCAGCCCTCCGGACGCCTCTTTCAAGAAGTTCGAATACTGTTGGAATATTGTCTTCCTCTACATCGGGATTATTTGCCTCAAAAAGCATAATCACAAAGTCAGATATCGCTTCAGCTTTTTCTGTTTCGATTAGTGCTATGTTTCTCTCGGTTTCTAACTGATCTGCGTGCACCTGCAGGGTAATAATGTAAAACAAAACGGCAAGTATCCCTGTAAACAAAGCTGCTACAACTTTTGGGCGCCTTATGATGAATTTTTTTGTCTTATAAATCAGTGTTATCGGTCGTGCCTTTACCGGTCGGTCGTTTACGAACCGCTGGATATCATCCAATAGTTGGCCGGCGGTTTGGTATCGATTTTCCGGCTCTTTTCTCAAAGCCTGCAGGATGATGGCATCGAGATCGCCTTTTATTTTGCGGACTTTTGCAGGATCACTGATTCGCAGGCTAGGCTTTTCCGGGGTTTGATTGCGAATGATCTGTTCGGCCTCTTTCAGTTTTTTCCCTTTCAGATCAAATGGTTGATGGCCGGTAACCATCTCGTACAACAGAAGGCCAAGTGTGTACACATCCGTTGAGGTAGTGATTTTTTCAAGGGTTATCTGTTCGGGTGCGGCATATTGAATAGAGAGCATGTGGAGGTTCTCTCTGGTCTGATTCAGCATCTTGTTTGTTAACTCCTCATCAATGATTTTTGCAATGCCAAAATCGAGAACTTTTACAGTCCCATCTTCTTTCACAAGAATGTTATCCGGTTTGAGGTCACGGTGAACAATCAGGTTACGGTGTGCATATTCAACGGCTTTGCATACCTGCCGAAAAAGTTCAATCTTTTCTTTAAGCGTACTGTTGTTCTCTTTACAGTAATAGCTTATGGGTACCCCGTCTATATACTCCATTACCAGATAGGGCCGGTTATCATCCGTAATTCCTCCGTCATACAAACGTGCAATGTTGGGGTGCTCGAGTCCCGAGAGAATATCCCGTTCAGTCATAAACCGCTGAATGTGGCTTTCGGCACCGAGCTCGTGCCTCAAAATCTTTATGGCCACGGTTCTTTGAAACTGTCCGTCGCTTCGCTCAGCCAGGTACACATTCCCCATTCCTCCCCGAGCGATGAGCTTGATAACCCGGTAGGGACCGGCCTGCTGCAATGCAGGGAAGATCATGTTGATATCCACTGCTGTCTCCAATGAAGTGATCTCATTTACAAGAATGCTGCTCGCTTCACTCAT
>REDT01000091.1 GCA_007693295.1 Balneolaceae bacterium | reverse complement strand
TGGTTATGGTTATGGTGATGTTTGTCACCGTTGTGCTGCACAATCTCGCCCTTGCTGTGCTTATTGGAGTGATTATTTCTGCACTGGCTTTTGCCTGGGAAAATGCCAAGAGAATCCGTGCCCGAAAGCATGTTGATGAATCCGGAGCCAAACACTACCAGATCTATGGCCCTCTTTTCTTCGCTTCCGTTGCAAACTTCCACGAAAAGTTTGATGTGATAAACGACCCTGAACACATCTATATCGATTTTGAGGAGTCTACCGTGGCTGATCACTCCGCAATTGATGCATTAAACAAGGTTACCGGCCGATACAGCCGCTTGGGCAAAAAAGTAAGCATCATCAACCTCGACAACAACTCGAAGCATCTTCTCAATAAAGCCGGAAACATAATCGAGCTGGATTACAACAGAAATATCACAATACCGAAGCCGGTTAAGCAACCTATTTAATATTCCGGTTTCGTATTTGCAGGAAAAGCGGGTGCAGTACAACGGTCAGCTTGACCGTTCTGGCTGTTACTCAGGCTCTAAAGTCACGTACAACGGTCAGCCTGACCGTTGAGGGCCTTTTCAGGCATTACTCTCTCTTTATAAACCAACACCAAGCACTAAAACAGCCTCCTGAAATCGCGTATCAAATCCTTTGATACATCCTCCACAAAATCGTGCCGCTTTGAATGAACAGATTGCTAATCAGGATAAACTCCTTGGTTGTCACCAGTTTGTTTCTTTTCATCACAACGTATCCAAAGAGATCAGCATCCGGCGGTATTTTCCTGCCATTCTTTAAATACTCTTTATCGGTTACTGCATACAATGGAATGCCAATTTCTGCAGGTAAATTCTCTCTTTTGGACGCTTCTTTAAATATCCCTTTCTCATCCCCAAATGCGTGGTTTGATAAATAGGGTTTTTTCTCATCAAGAAATTCATGAAAAGTCTGCTCCTTTTCCAGGTCATCAGGACCAAAAAGATGCATTGGCTTGCTGCCAACACCCAAAACCATTCTTGGATCCCTGTCATGTACCGTCCAAAAAAAGGTGTAATCGATCGAAAAGATATTATTCGACATAGAACAGAGACGCCTGGCAACCGTAAAAAAATCCCCGGTATGCACTTCCTCCATCAACTTTTTAACAAACTCCTTTTTATTCAGCTGGAGGCTTTCAGGCAGAGCCTTCAACTCAAGAGTAGTAACCAGCTTTGCATTGATCAGCTCTATGATTCCCTGTGGGTCATCTTTAAAGAGCTTTTTATCGATAAAATCTGCCGCCCCCAGGTTCAGAGCCTCTTTCTCTTTTTCAACCGTTGGCAGGCTTGTCATGATTAAGACCGGAATATTCTTACGATCCGAATCCAACATTAATGACTCCAAAAAGTCAAGGCCATCTACTCCGGGCATGTGAATATCCGACAAGATCAGGTTTATGCCACCATCAGCAATTGCATCCACGGCCTCTTGAACGTTATATGCATGATGAAGTTCATACTCGCTTTTCATCAAGTTTTTAGCGACAAAATGCATCATTTTGTCGTCGTCAATAACAAGAACTTTATAATTCATAAACCCTGATCTTTAGCTTGACGAACTTCATAATAAAAACCATAAAACCCAGAATGAGTAATCAGTTTTACTCATGCCCCCATGGTGCCGGAGGCAGCTCATCGAGAGGTTCACTCAGATCGAACTCCACACTCCACGACCACTCTTCACCGCGAATGGTGCCATAGGTATAGCGCTCGCCCGGTACAATCTCAATCCTCCAGCCACGAAAAATTCCGGTCTCTTCGGTTCGGGGTACGGATTGGAACTCCTGCCTCACTGCTGTTCCCTCTCCAACCGAGTACCCACCGTACATGGTTACATCATCATCAGACCCATCCGGTTTACGGTGGTCGTGGCGCAGTTCAAGGCCATCTTCATGTTTTGTGTAGATCCAAGTTCGCGAACGATCCCAGTCCCCTTCCTCTTCCAGTTCAATATGAAACGGCAGTTTAAGCTGGTCGTCATCACATTCGCGGAAATGGACAATCAGCATCTCCGTTCCGGTAAGCATGTCATCACCTTCGGGCGCAAGAGTAAGCCTGCCCGGATAGGCATTGCCGCACTGTTCACTCATTTGGGCAAAGAACAGTTCAAACGGTTTTAACTCCTGCTCCTCTGTTGGTCCGCAAGAAAGAACGAGGAATGATCCAAGTAAAATGATGTAGAATGGTTTCATTAGCTTTTATAAATTTGGTTTGGTTTAATGAATGAATGTACAAAAATATAGCCATCATGATCTAAACATATCTTTAATTCTACTTCTACGTGGAAAGAGCTTTTTAACCAACGGTATGTTATTACATTTTCATCCTGCGGTTTTGACCTTGAAAAAACTGATGCATTTGTCCTGCGATCTCTTATTTTACAGCCGCTCAATAAAATACAGACTTATATGAAAAAGGCTATTGAAGGAACCATCCTGAAATGGAAAAACCCTGAAATTCGTCGGCGCATCTATTTTGGCGCGTTTATGGCTTTGGTAATTGCCGGAGTTTACTACGTGATGAACTGGGGAAGTTTCCCGGAAGAGAACGGTCACTATGGATTTTGGTCGATCATGCCGCCGCTTGTGGCCATCGTTTTAGCGTTTTGGACCCGTGAGGTTGTAAGCGCACTCTTTATCGGGATCTGCCTTGGAGGCGTAATTTCGGGAGAGCTGAATATTGTGCAGGGCTTTCTGATCCCATCCATCGGAACCGAGAGTTTTGCACTCATTCTTCTGGTCTATCTCTGGGCGCTTGGAGGTCTGATCGGAATCTGGACACGTACCGGCGGAGCTGAAAAGTTTGCGACCTGGGCCAGCGATTTGATGGTTGTTGGGCCAAGATCGGCAAAGTTTTTCACCTGGATTATGGGGCTCATATTTCACCAGGGGGGTACAATCAGTACAGTTCTTACAGGAGCAACCGTGAGGCCCGTAGCCGATAAGCATAAGGTGTCGCACGAAGAGCTTGCCTATATGGTAGACAGCACCGCGTCTCCGGCCGCTACGCTGATCCCTTTTAACGTATGGCCTATCTATGTGAGCGGCCTTGTACTTGGAACCCTTGCCATCTTTGAAACTCCCCAGGATGGAATCAACTTCTTCTTCACCTCGCTGCCCTATAACTTCTACGCCATTTTCGCGATTTTGATAACGCTTCTGTTTGCCTGGGAAAAACTACCCTGGACTCCCGGTAAAAAGATGCGGGCTGCGATGAAAAGATCACGAACCAAGGGCCTTCTCGATCGAATGGGAGCCACACCCATGGCCGCAGATGAACTCACGCAAAACAAAGTACCCAAAAACTACAATCCAGGCCTGATTGACTTTTTCGGGCCCATCGGAGCTCTTCTTGGGGTAGCGATTATCCCATACGCCTACACCTTTTTCATTCTTGGCTCGGAAAGCCCAACACTGCTAATAGCCGAAGCATTTGTACTTGCCGTACTGGTAGGCATTGGCATTGCCATAGCCAAGGGCATGTCACTGCAGGTAGCAATCGACGGATTTATTGACGGGTGCAAGGGGGTAACCATTGGTGCCATTATCCTGGCGCTTGCCGTTACCCTGAAAGAGGTAGCCGATGCCGTGGGAACTGCCGATTATGTTGTAATGATGATTGGTGACCTAATCTGGCCCGCTTTCCTGCCCGGTGTTTTAATGGCTCTCTGTATGATCATCGCATTCTCAACAGGGACGTCGTGGGGAACTTATGCCGTGGTATTTCCGATTGCCGTGCCTCTTGCATGGGCTGTGGTGCCCGACGTCTTTTTCCTGCAGCTCTGTTTTGCTGCGGTGATTGGCGGCAGTGTAATGGGCGATCAGTGCTCTCCCATTTCTGATACAACTATTCTGAGTTCACTTGCAACCGGCTGCGACCTGATGGACCATGTTACCACACAGCTTCCGCTCGCCCTGCTGGCAGGAGTACTTGCGGTAATCAGCTATGCCGCAATGGTTATTATGTTTGTATAGTTTATTTACCGGCGCTGATTTCGCCGAACTGCCAGTTCTACATGTAAATGATGGGCAGTACCTTTGTGATACAGGGTGCGAAATCCCATCATCTGCAGTGAATAACGAAGAAGTATATTGCGCAAGTAACTTCGGTCATTCGTTCTAAGGTCTACAGCATGAACATATCCGGTATGCTGTATGTAGTGCAGAGATGCAGGATTAACAGGCAACCCCATCCTTTCATAGTCAGCCGGTACCCGGCCAATCTCGGTTACCACCAACCCTCCATCAGCCAGGGTTATCGTTGAAATTGCAACCCGCATGATGGGGTGCATGGATCTGTACAACTCTCTTACTTCCGAACTCTTTGCATTCACTCCCGACAGATAGAAAAGGGAAAACATACAAAATCCAACTACCATGGTGCTGACCCCTGCCAGGCTGTATTTCAGCAAAAGCTTTTTGTTCTGAATATTCCTAAATAGAAGTAGAATATAGGTGATCAGTAACAGAATGGCTGCAATCATACCACCGCCAAGTGCAGCCCAGCCGGCAAATCCATGCGTAAGTTTCAAGTAAACTGACGTTCGAATCAACAGGAAGAAAGGGAGAATAATCAATCCAAACAGACCGGCTAATCCTAAGCAAATCTGCAATATATTTTTTCTCAAGTCACTGCCTATAAAAGCGTAACGATTTTTGCCATACTTTTTACGTCCGAGGTTCATCAACCAATCGATCTCTTTTTGGGCAATCTTTTCCATATCTTTTCAACGTTATATTCCTGTTCCGGTTTCAGGTTTATTTTGTTAAATCAGAGATTTAATCATGACCCAATCTGAAGAAAAAGAGATCAAACAAATTATTAACGAACAGATTCAATCTGTTGGAGAGGAGATAAAAGAGTTAACCGAGCTGACCAAACCCGTCTCACTCGACGCCTCAATAGGCCGGTTGTCGCGCATGGATGCCATCAACAATAAAGCGATTAATGAGATGGCTCTGCGGGATAAAAAGCAGATCCTGAATAAACTTGAACGGGCTAAAGAGAGAGGCGAAGAGGGGCAGCTGGGGAAATGCCAGAAGTGCGGCGGGGAGATCCCCTTTGGCAGGTTGAAAATAATGCCCTATACCACAAGATGCGTCAAGTGTGCATGATGTGAGCGTGCCGGTCAGCTATGCTTTACGCTTCGTTTACCAAGGGGTAATGGGAAGAAATTGGTTTAATGTTTGTCAACTGTCAATTGCCAACTGCAAACTTTTTCCTATAAAAGCATTAAATAATTCCTCT
>REDT01000257.1 GCA_007693295.1 Balneolaceae bacterium | reverse complement strand
ATGAGCAGCTTGATGTGGCTCAAATCCAGATACTTCCTGATCGTGAAATGTTAGCCCTGCACGGAATTTCAATTGGGCGTTTTAGTGAGCTTGTAGAGTTAGCCTTCCGCGGGTTAGTTGTAAATCAAATTTACAGGGATCCGGCAGTATTTGATCTCGTTGTTCGCTATCCGGAAGAATATCGCTCGAGTCCGTCTGCCATTCGCCAAACCGCCATTGAAATGGCAGATGGAAATCTTGTACGTATTGATGATCTTGCTGAAGTCAGAGTCAGTTATGCTCCTAATTCCATTTCAAGAGAAAATGCCAGCCGAATGATCGTTACCCAGGCAAATATAATCGGTGGAAACATGAGCGGTACAGTAGATCGATTAAGAGAAGCTGCCGGTAACGAAATTGACCTCAGCGGGGGATATATTCTCTCTTTTGAAGGACAATTTGAGCAGGAACGAAGGGCAACACAAACTATTCTGGTGGTAAGCATCCTCTCCCTGATTTTCATCTACCTTGCCCTGCACACCGTGTTCAGGTCGGCCGGCCAGGCAATTCTTATTTTACTGAACCTGCCTTTGGCTCTTGTTGGCGGCTTGCTTGTTGTGCGGTTTGGAAGCGGCATTCTCAGTATTGCCGGTTTGATCGGGTTTATCACACTTTTTGGAATCGCTGTGAGAAACGGAATTATCTTAATTGATCAGTACAATGAACTGATCACACAAAAAAGAATGAACGTAACAAAAGCTGTACTCACCGGATCACTCAACCGGCTTCAGCCCATCATGATGACAGTGATTACAACAGCACTCGCCCTGCTGCCCCTGGTTATAACCGGCAATCAACCGGGCAATGAAATCCAGGGACCTATGGCCTCGGTAATTCTTGGCGGGTTGGTAACAGCAACCATTCTGAATATGATAGTGGTACCGTTGCTGTTTGACTGGGTTTTCAGCCGAAAGCAAAAAGCCGATTGATTTTTTTATTAACAATTAAAAGTCTTATGTACTACGCGTTTGAAAAAGCAATTCACCAATAAAAAACCAAATAGAAATGGACGAACCCGGTAGTAGTTACATATTATTAATAACTGCTG
This sequence comes from Balneolaceae bacterium, assembly GCA_007693295.1. GTDB lineage: Bacteria > Bacteroidota > Rhodothermia > Balneolales > Balneolaceae > Rhodohalobacter. Next base: position 4,204 of record REDT01000257.1, on the reverse strand, counting down.
AATCTTTAGTTTTCACTGAAGAGTAAGCCCGGGCTTCCACCTTATTTATTGGTAGTAGCACCGGCCGCTCTTCTTCGTTGCTTTTTTATTTACTTATTATATACCTGTTTCCGTAATAGCATGCCTACCATGGTAATAGGCTTCGCATGAAATGAAAATCACTCCTTTACTGTTAGATTTGGCAAATACAATTGCTGTGTGCGCTATACCACTAATAATATTTAGGTAACGAATCATGTTAATGAAAAAAAATAGACCCACGAAACTGCTCAAATCAGCAGTTATTCTTGCCACGCTTTTACTTGTCATTTTCTATCAGAAGGCAGAAGCACAACAAATGTTTGTGGATGATGCGGCCGTAACCACAGAACGATCTTTCCAGATTGAAACATGGTACGGCTCCAGGGAATCCTGGTTTCTAACCGCCATCAGCCCGGTGCGGGGACTCGAAATAGGTACCGGAATTGGCGTGGATTCACGAGACGGTTTTGACCCCACAAACTGGATTCTGGAAGCCAAATTTGTCCCCGGAGATCTTGAGGCAACCGGATCGGCTATTGGATTAGCCGCCGGTGCTCTCTATAATTTTGACGGAGAATTTGAAGAATTTTTCGCCTATATCCCCTATAGCCGTATGATACTTGATGATAGCTCTGTTCTCCATTTTAACGTTGGCTTTGACGCCGTTCGCGAAGATGATTGGCAGTACGAATTAATCACAGGACTGCGAGGTGACTTTGGGATCACCGACCGTTTTGCACTCCTTGCAGAGGTTGCCGCGGTAAATTTCGGCGATGCATTCTATCAAGGGGGGCTGAGAATCTCACTCGTTCCCGGCCTGCTGGAAATGGATATCACTTACGGCGAGGGGTTCAGGCGGCAGGAAACAGCTCCCGGATTTAATATCGGCATTGCATTCACACCAGATAGATTGTGGTGATTTTAAGGTCATTTATAATTTCCGTTCTGGGACAAGAACTGTAGCTCTAATAGTCCCTCCGTCAGCTGGCGGAGGGAAGATTCACGCCTTGGGCGTGACGAGGAGGATGACCCTCTGAGTGTTGAATTGACTCAAATACTCATTATTTGACTTCGAATTCACTACTTTCCATTCCCTATTCCTCTCGGCCGGTGGGGGGAGAGACACTCCCTAACTAACTTTATTTATTCTGCTTTATGTTAAGCAGAATGTTTAACTCAAATAATAGATCATGACTCAGGTACTTTTTGTTGCTCTTGGCGGGGCGATTGGTGCCATATTGCGGTATCTCACCGGGCTTATAACCATTCAAGCCGTGGGGAAATCGCAAGTACTGACCGGAACGGTGATCGCCAACTCCCTGGGATGCCTTCTTGCCGGGGTTCTGCTGGGCTGGATCACCGCGGTTGACCATCCCGGTGATGGGATTTTGCTTTTTCTCACGGTTGGCATTTTAGGCTCCTACACTACCTTCTCCACCTTTTCACTTGAAATCTCCCGGCTGCTGAAGGAGTCTTGGGGTGAATTGAGTACCTACCTGTTTCTACAAATGGTTGTGGCTATCGGGCTTGCCGCGCTGGGATACATGATCACGCTCTGGATTGCAGGTGGTGTGCATGGATAAAAAGCAGAATCTGTTCATAAATGTGCTATGGGTTGCCCTCGGTGGGATATTCGGCGCACTGCTAAGGCACGGAACCAATCAGCTGGTCACTTCACAGTTTGGAGACTCCTACATCTATTTATCCACGGCTTTTGAAAATGTATTCGGAAGCTTTCTGATGGGATTTCTCTTCACGTATCTGACGCGGAACCACCCCAGGAAAGAGTGGCTTAGCCACCTGCTTCTGGTGGGTATGATTGGCAGCTATACCACCTATTCCGGCTTCGGAACGCAAAGCATCACTCTGATTCAGGAATCGGCGCCACTCTTTTTACTCTACTTTTTCGGACAGATTTTTACAGGAATAATCGCCGTTTTGGCCGGAATTAAGCTGGCCGGTAACCGTTCATCTGTGGATTGATCAATTTACCTAGTGCGGTGTCAACGAAGAAGTGTCGGTAAAGTCATCGGATGAGTCACCACATAAAACCTCACAAGCTAATATATAGGAACATTTTCTCGGAAAAACTCATCCGATGACTGATCAGAGAATAACCGTGTTCTCAAAGTTGACACGACACTAGCTTAAACTATCAGTGATAGATGGTCGGGTTCTTTCTAAAATTTTTCTACATTTAAACTATTGCCACTTAACCATCAAACATGAGACTGCTATGAAGTTTTCACGATTTTTCATTTCGTATCTATTTTCAACTCTGCTGATTTTATCTTTTTCGATTCAAACCAATGCACAGGGGCTTACTCCCGAAGATGTTGCATCCATTAAAACCGTAGGCGCTGTTTCGATGAGCCATGACGGCAGCTACATCGCCTATACTCTGAGTGTGCCACGAACAGAAGATGAAGCAATTGGCCGCAACTATTCAGAGCTTTATATCATCTCTTCAGGCGGCGGGGATGCGATTCCTGTAGTTGAAAAACCAAACAGCGCCGGATCACCGCAATGGGGACCTGATGGACGACTCTACTTCACATCACGAATCACCGATCATCACAACCAAACCCAGGTCTATTCCGTAAACCGCAGCGGCAGCGATCTTCAAAAACATACGTCTGCCGAACATGGACTCAGCAGTTATGCGTGGAGTTCAGATGGGAGCTCAATTGCCTACTCCGCGATGGATCCCGTATCCGACGAGCGAAGGGCCATGGAAGAGAGAGGTTATGATATGATTGTAGCCGGCGAAAACCTGCGCTATATGAGGCTTTGGGTTCAGCCGCGTGACGGCAATGCTGAAATCATCACTCCCGAGGATCTCTATGTCTGGGATTTCTCATGGTCTCCAAACGGTAATCGGCTGGCTCTCAGAGTAAGCGATAAACCCGGCGCGGATGTGGGTGAAATGTATACCCGCTATGCTGTGATCAATAAAGACGGTTCCGGTATTCGTGAAATCATGAGTTCACCCAAAAAGAAAGGTCCCATGAGCTGGTCGCCCGATGGAAGCAAACTGGCAGTACTGGCCGCTAAAGTGTACAGTGATCCGCTCGCCCAAAGACTTTGGGTTTTGAACAGTGATGGAAGCGAGAACCGGGATATCACTCCCGGAAACTGGGAAGGAACCATTGAGTCGCTAAAGTGGATGGACGACCGCACCCTGATGTTTTCAGCCGTAGAACGATCTTCCACCCTGCTCTACTCGATGCGCATCGACCGCGACACTCCCTCCAGGCTTGCCGGCGGCGGTGAAGAGATTTTCAGAAGTTTTAGTTCTGATGCAAGGAACCGATCATTTGCTTCTTCTGTAAATACCAAAAACCATCCGGGTGAAGTGTATGTGGCCGACACCCGAAGAGGTGCTTTTACCCGCCTGACTCATCATAATGAATGGCTGAATGACAGGCAATTGGGAGAACAGAGCTCCATAACCTGGAGTGGCGCTGATGATGTTGAGATTGAAGGCATTCTCGTGAAGCCGGTCGGTTATCAGGAAGGAACCCAATACCCGCTGGTAATTCTTCCCCATGGCGGTCCGGAGGGAATCAGCATGAACGGCTGGAACACCAGCCCGCTCTACCCATCTCATCTTCTTGCCGGTGAAGGATATGTTGTTTTAAAACCCAACTATCGCGGCAGCGGCGGGCGGGGAACCGATTTTGCTTCGGCCAACCACCGCGATCTGGGCGGTAAAGAGTTTGATGATGTGCTATTAGCTATCGACCATTTAGATGAAATCGGGCTGATTGATCCCGACAGAGTGGGAATCAGCGGCACCTCGTACGGCGGATATTTTGCTGCCTGGGCAGCCACCCGCTACAGCGACCGTTTTGCGGCAGGTATCACCTTTGCAGGGCTCTCTAACTGGATCTCTTTTATGGGCACCACCGACATTCCCCACGAAATGAGCGTGGTACACTGGGACCTCTACTGGTTCGACAATCCCGGCCAGAACTGGGAGCGTTCGCCCGTGGCGTGGCTCATGCATGCCGATACACCGCTTCTGGTGGCCACAGGACTGGCCGATGAGCGGGTGCATCCCGAGCAGGCCTTACAGATGCACCAGTTTCTTGAGATGAAGGGCATTCCAACCGGGTTGATCCTCTACCCGCGTCAGCCGCACGGCCTCACCGAACGGGCCCATCAACTCGATTTTATGACC
>REDT01000095.1 GCA_007693295.1 Balneolaceae bacterium | reverse complement strand
CCGTGTACCGTGCTCCCTGCGCCTTGTCAATCTATCATCTTACCCTCATCCCCCATTGCCCTCCGCCGACTGGCGGACGGAAACTCTTTGCTAGGGTTTCAGGCTTCACCGGTCATCGGTCTCCCGTCCCCGGTCCCTCAACAACCGTGAACCGTGTACCGTGTCTCGCGCCTTAAAGCTGAATATCCTTCAGATCATTCAAAAGCGAGTAGGCTGTCAGGTCGTACTGTATGGGGGTGACGGATGCGTAACCTTTCTCGATCATAGAGATGTCGTTCTGCTCGTCGTCGTCGAGGAGCTGGAATTTACCTGTCATCCAGTAGTAGGAGCGGTTGTGGGGATCGATGCGTCCCTCAAACTCTTCGATGTAGCGGCTGTTTGCCTGGCGCGCCCATTTGATGCCTTTCAGAGGTCCGGATGGGGCATTCACGTTCAGCGTCACGCCTTTCGGAAGGCCGTGGTTCAGCACGTAGCCGATCACTTTGCGGGCGGCTTCCTGACAGCCGGTCAGGTCGGCTTTCTCTTCAAAGTCCGTGCAGGAGAAAGCGATGGAGGGATACCCGAGAATAGTTCCCTCAGTAGCGGCACTCACCGTGCCTGAATAGATAATGTTGATCCCTGCATTGCTGCCGTGATTGATCCCGCTTACCACAAGATCGGGCTTGCGATTCAAGAGCTGGTTATGAGCCAGCTTGATGGAATCGGCCGGAGTGCCGGATACGGCCTGGCCGCTGAACCGGTTGTCTATCATAAACGCCCTCGCGCGCAGCGGTGTGGCAACGGTAATGGCATGACCCACAGCGCTCTGCTGACGGTCGGGGGCTACAATCTCCACATCACCGAATTCATCGGCAACTTCTGCGAGAGCTTTTATGCCGTTGGAGAAAATTCCGTCGTCGTTACAGACGAGTATGAGTGGTTTTTCGGGTTTTGGCATTGAATGGTTTGTTACTGTGTGAAAATTTCATTGGTAAGTGCAATAGTACGAGCGGGACAATAGCACGAGCGGGACGCTCGCGCTATTGTGTTGTTTAATACTGTTCGTCTTTGTTTGGGAAATCTCCGCTTTTTACATCTTTGATGTAATTTTGGACGGCATCGGTCATGGAACTGTGAAGGTCGGCGTATCGGCGAAGAAACCGGGGCGAAAAATCTTTGTTGAGTCCCAGCATGTCGTGAAGAACGAGTACCTGTCCGTCACAATCTGCGCCGGCACCGATACCGATGGTGGGTACGGAAACCGATTCGGTAACCTGTTTGGCCAGGGGCGCGGGTATTTTTTCAAGAACGATGGAAAACACACCGGCCATCTCCAGTTTTTTGGCGTCTTTTATAAGCTGTTCAGCCTCTTCTTCCTCTTTTGCACGCACCTTGTAGGTTCCAAATTTATAAATACTTTGAGGAGTGAGCCCCAGGTGCCCCATTACCGGAATACCGGCATCAACAATTCGTTTTACGGTGGGAGAGATTGCCTTTCCGCCCTCCAGCTTCACAGCGTGCGCACCGGCTTCTTTCATCATGCGCCCGGCACTGATCAATGCCTCTTTGGCCGTAACCTGGTAGCTCATAAAAGGCAAATCGGCGATTACAAGAGCACGGTCAACGGCACGCACCACGCAGGATGTGTGATAGATCATATGTTCCAGCGTCATGGGTACGGTTGTCTCAAAACCGGCCATCACGTTACTGGCAGAATCGCCTACCAGAATCACATCCACACCGGCAGCATCAATAATGCCGGCCATGGTAAAGTCGTAAGCGGTTAGCATGCTTATTTTTTCACCCTTCCGCTTCATCTCAACAACCGTTTGGGTGGTTACTTTTTCCGGCCGGCTCTCCTTAGACTGTGTGCTCATGCGTTATCCTTTGAAACAATTGCTGCTGAGGCTTCCAATTCGCAAACAACCTGGCCATCAACGGTGGCTTTCCCGGTCATCGTAATAAAATTTCTTCTCTGGTTAACCAGATTTACCTCCATCCGAAGCTGATCGCCGGGCACAACAGATTTTCTGAATTTGGCATTTTTTATTCCGGTAAATACCATCAATGATTTTTCAGGATCTTCCACGCTGTTTTTCATGATCAATATAGCCCCTGATTGAGCCATGGCTTCTACCTGAAGAACACCGGGCATAATAGGTGCTCCCGGGAAATGGCCATTAAAAAATTCCTCATTTACAGTCACGTTTTTGATGGTTACGATTCGGTCCTTTTCTATTTCAAGCACCCTGTCGACCAGTAAAAAAGGATAACGGTGTGGAATGTAGTTTTTGATCTCTTCAATCTGCATCATAAGTGTAATCTGTTAATTAAGTTCTATAGAGTTAATAACGGCTGATCTCAGTAACTGCTTCTGGGTTACAAGGTTCAAATATACTAATTCTAGGCTACGGTACCCACATACACGTAAGCAATGCCTCCGGTGAGCTTAACAGCTCTTTGTGAGCTGTATGAGCCGGTTTCGTTCATTAGCTCCAGGAATTTTTCTCCTGCCGGGAATTTTGCACTCGTTTCAGGAAGGTAGGTGTATGCATCCCGGTTACCGCTTATCCAGCCTCCTACGGCCGGCATAATGTGTCTGCTGTAGAGTTGATAGGGATATTTGATTGGCCCGCGCGGCTGTCCAAATTCCAAAACCACCACTTTTCCGCCCGATCTTACCACCCGGGCCATCTCTTTTAACGAAACCGAGGGATCGTCTACATTTCGGATTCCAAATGCAATACTGGCTATATCAAAGCTATCGTCCTCATATGGGAGGTTCATGGCATCAGCCACTTCAAATTCGACAACCAGTTTTTTTGCCTCGGCCTTTCCCGGTGCATGTTCAATCATCTCCTTACAGAAGTCAGTGCCCAACACATAGCCTTCATGGCCCACGGTTTTTTTAAACTCAAGAGCCAGGTCTCCGGTGCCCGTGGCGCAATCCAGCACGCGGTCGCCCGGCTTGGCACCACTCTCAAGCACCGTTTTTTTGCGCCAGGCACTATGCACGCCAAACGAAAGGATACTATTTATCCGATCGTAATCATCGGCAATGTCCGCAAACATATCTCTTACTTTTTCACTCATTTTATACTCATTAGTTTAGTCCGGACTGATCTGCAGATGATCTGTTTTATTTAGATATACCGGTTTAAAATTTCCGTTGTAAACAATCTGGTAGAGCGCACCGTTCTGATGTTCGATCTTGTGCATGTTGTTCAAACCGTACCCAAGCCAGCTTGAAAGCAGTATGCGAATCAGGCGTCCATGAAGAATCAGTACCATTGTCCCATCACGATACTTCTCAATCAGCTGCTCTACAGCGGCATTTGCACGATCATACACCTCTTGAGGTGATTCCCCCTGTGGTATTGGCCTTAATACGTCTCCGCTTACCCAGGCATTGTGTATTTCGTTCAGCTCTGCAGAAGCCTCCTTGTATGGAACGCCTTCAAATTTTCCAAAGTGCATCTCATCGAGAGCTTCAATTTTCAAGGTCTCAAGTTCTGTACGCTCTTCCACAGGAAGGGCTGTTTGCCAGGACCGTTTCAAAGAGCTGCTTACAAGATTTGATGCATTGTACTGTTTCAGATATTCTGAGATTGCCCGTGCCTGTTTGTGGCCGGTCTCATTGAGTGGTGCATCAATCCCCCTCCCCTGCAGCAGCCCCTTTTTATTAAAATCTGTTTCTCCATGACGGGCTATAAGTAGTCGGATTTCACTCATTTCTTCTTTTTCTTCTTCTTTGCATTAAAGTCGCTCACAGCTTGCTGTACATGTCGATCAAGCTTTTCAACTTCAACCGGAGGCATATTTTCATAAAGTGAATAACGTACAAGAATCATCTTTAGAACACGGTCGTTCAGGGGCAGTTTTTCTTTACTTTTTCCGGTATCAAGTTTGTCCCAAAACCTGCGCAACAAACCAATCTTAAACAGGAAAAAGTAGATAATTCCAAATGTTACAGCGAGATACATCCCGTTAATGCCCATAAAACTGAGAGCAACGGCGGCTATTAACAGCTGAACAAAATCTTTGTTTATCAGGGATATAACCGAAGTAAAAACCGTATTGACAAATGCACTTTTATTGTGATACCACCAGTAGTGAAAAACAAAAGCTGCAACGGCAGCGATCCATGCATTTGTTGTAAAAGCCAGTACAAAAAAAAGAAGCATGGATATAGAGTCGGCACTATCGATCCATGTAACAGCTTTTACGATCAAGTCTTCGAAGGAGTATTTTTTTAACAGTCCCGGTACAAACTCCTCAACGGTTTCTCTTGTGGCATGAAACCAGTGCCCGCCGGATGTAACCGTTGAAAAGGGTGTTTCAAGTATGTTTATTGAGTGAGATCGATTCGAATTCATAGACTCACAAGATAGGCTGATTTCCCGTAAAATGGAATTTAAGTTAAGCCATGGCAACCGTAATAATACCCGCTTTTTGATCCGAGCCCGACAGAATACCGGCCAGTTCATAGGTTGTGGCACCGGTTGTAAATACGTCATCAACGATTACAGGAAGCCGGTTTTGAAAACTTGTAGGAGATACAACCTCAAATGCACCATGTAAATTCTTTTTGCGCTCTTCGGTGCTTAATCCTGTTTGAGTTTTCGTTTTTCGAACCCTTTTAATGGAATCTGTTGCCGCCACACTCCAGCCGATTGCACGGCTCAGGCCGTCAGCGATGGCCCCGGCCTGGTTGTATCCCCTTTTTCTCAATTTCGACTTATGCAGCGGCACCGGAATCAACAAGGGATTTAGCTGATCCATATCCTGTAGCCAATCACTCTCTTTTGAGTCAATCAGTGAGTGTCCTAAAACGTATCCCAACTCCTCTCCCACACCCTTCATGAAATTATATTTTAAATTATGCATCAGATTTTGCAGGTAACCTCCCTTGTCAAATTTCCACATCATATGGAGAAATAACACACTGTCGGGGCAGATCAGAAATTCATCATGATCGGCCTTCTCAAACCGGTCGCTTCTGCACCAATGGCAAAGGTGTTTCCCTGAAACGGCAAGTGAGGCTCCACAGCACACACAAACAGCAGGAAATACAATATCCAGATATGGCTTTAAAATCTTTTTCATAAACTATTTATCTATAGGTATAAGTAGGAACCCTATTTTTCAAATGGCTTACAAAAAAAGTTCAAGGCGCAAGGCTCAGGTGGCGCGATAGCGACATCCCGACCCATCGGGAGCGCAAGCGGCATGGTGCATAGCGCGAAGCGCATAGGATATAGCGCAGGGCGCAGGGTGAAAACCTTCAAGCGTGACCGGCGGATTTCCGGGGTCCTTGAAGCGTTTGGTTGTTTGCTCTTCTGTATAAAAAAA
>REDT01000200.1 GCA_007693295.1 Balneolaceae bacterium | reverse complement strand
TTAATGTGGGGATTATAGGGATGGCCTCTAGTCTGGGGAAAGTGCCGGAGGCACGACACCCACATCTGAGCCATAGCAGGTCGAGATCTGCCAAGACGACCCCGTCCCTGTCGTGCCTGAAGGCACTTATGCAGTGGAGGGGGCATCCACTGACTTCCCCGGGTTGAGAACCCGAGGTTACGATGTGCTCCGTGCCGCTGGCACTCTCTGTGAGATGCCATCTGAATGTTAAAATACCAAAGTTCATTTGGCCAAAATCATTCCCTGATTATATATTAATTACTCAATACAAGAGAACCACTTAAACCGAAATCAAGATAAACTTAATTCTTATGGCAAATACCTATTATCAGATCCATATCCAGACCATCTTTGCAGTAAAATATCGTAAAGCAAAAATTGAAAGCGAATGGGAAGACAACCTCCATTCGGTAATTGGAAATCTCATAAACGAGTCGGGTGGAAAATCAATATTGATCAATGGAGTAGCCGATCATGTGCATTGCTTCTTTCACGCAAAACCATCCATTGCAATATCTGACATGATGAAATCCGTAAAGGCAAAATCCTCAAAATGGATTAACGACAACGATTTGTTGAGTGAGAGGTTTGAGTGGCAAAAAGGATTTGGTTGTTTTTCTTATGGCCAATTACAAAAGAATAGTGTCTATCGATATGTGAAAAATCAAAAGAAACATCATGAAAAAGTGACTTTCCGAGAGGAGTACTTAAAGCTTTTAAATATGTTTGAGATTGAGTACGATGAGAAGTATATCTTTTCAAAACTGATATGATATAAAAAGAGTAGCCGAATGTGAGGTGCCAGAATCGCTGCCTGTCGTGCCTGACGGCACTTATGCAGTGGAGGGGGCATCCACTGACTTCCCCGGGTTAAAACCCGAGGTTACGATGTGCTCCGTGCCGCTGGCACTCGGTTCGGGCTGCAGTAAGATGCCGCTGGCCGTCGAGTTTAGAACTAAGATTTGTGATGTGCTCCCAGCCTGCGCCACTCGCTGAGTCAAAGTGCCATCGGCACGTCCAACATCATAACCCCACATTTTAATGTGCGGGATTCGGGTGGCATCCCAGCCTGGGGAAAGTGCCGGAGGCACGGCACACACATCTGAGCTATAGCTGGCTGAGATCTGCCGACACCTGAACTCTGACCGTAGTAATCGGCTTTTTCTCAATACACCCTTTCATAAATCAATTATCAGTTGTATCTATATTTTCTTAACCCTCAAACTAACAATCTCATCATAGATGAATCAGTTGAAATGAGGATATCTATAACCCAACTCTTCAATCAAACCTTTTAAAAACATGACCGATAACAACGACAAAAAAATCATCCATATACACCACTCAAAAGAGAACTACAAAACGGTGATGACCGCCGGAAAGCACGAATTGATTGCCGATGAGCCTGAAAAACTGGGCGGTAAAGATTTGGGACCGGATCCGTATGATTATCTGCTGATGTCGCTGGGATCATGCACTGTAATTACCACAAAAATGTATGCCGACCGCAAGAAGTGGCCGGTTGAGGATCTTTTTGTGGAGCTGCGGCATTTTAAAGATCACGCCAAAGATTGTGAGGATTGTGATGATCCCAAAGCAAGGATCGATAAAATTGAGATGGAGCTTATTGTAAAGGGGGATTTGACAGACGAACAGGTTGAAAAACTGCTCGAAATATCAAAAAAATGCCCCGTCCACAGAACCCTGCATGGTGATATGGAAATTGAAAGCAGTATTGAAAAGAGAGGGCACTGAATAATGTGCCCGGCTCTACCTTGGAATTGCTATCAAAATATGTACAATATGTAGCTTACCAACGCCTTTCAAAATTTCTTGTTCAATACTATCCGGGAAGTCGGTCATGAAAAGCCGGTTATCCTCACTGCCCGACAGGCGAAACAACTGGTGCGCCATTTCCTGCCAGTAACCTACTTTGAGCCAGGTAAATGGATTGTTATACTCACTGCACAATGCATACCAGGATCTTGATTCTGAATGGTTTATTAAATTATCGGGCAGGTCTGAGGCTTCAACTTTCAGCATTTTGAGCTCGTTTTCACTTGCGTATTCGACCATTTTATGGATCTTGGAAATGGCTGTACTATCAGCTTTGCAGCTTTCAATATTCCGGTCTTTTTGCTGGTCTTTACTTTTCACTACCCTGATGGATGCCACGTGCCGGGAATCTTCGAGGCTTGGGAAACTTTGTATCAGATAGCAGCATTTGTTCTCCTGAAATTTGGCAGATAGTGCCTGAAGAACCATTCCAATTTTCACAACGCCTCTTCTGTAGCTCACTTTATCGAGATGATAAGGAGCCTCAATAAACAGGTCGAGTACCTGACCGCTTAGCTGATACTTCCAGAAAGCTGTGCCGTAATGTTCCGGATGATGCCGGATCTGATGTATCCACTGTTTCAGCATTCTGTTTATTAATTAGCATTTTCTTCCAGAACATACAGGTCGAAATGAACGGTTAGTTCATTATCAGCCCGTACAAGACCGAATAATCCGGTTGGCGGTTCAACGTCGTAATCGGTCATTTTTATCTCTTTCTTTCCGGTAACCCTGATGCGGCCGTCGTCGAGGAAATTCCCATCCAATTCGAAGGTGACATTTTGGGAGTTACCGGCTACAGTTAGTATGCCGGATACCTCGAAACGGATGGCCCCATTGGTCTCCGGTGCGGAGTTACTCTGAACCGCATTCCCAAAAACAAATGTAATTGTCGGGAATGTGCTCGATTTGAGAGCGTTTCTCAGATCGCGGTTCATCCTGCTCCTTCCGCATTCAAAACCCTCAACGTGGATCTCAACCCGGATGGAGAGCTGGTCATCATTTTCAAGACTTTCAACTCCGCCGCTTATGTCTCTGCGAATAATTGCATCTCCATTATACTCCCTTGCAACACATTCAAATTGATTTACATTTGAACTTCCCTCAATCCAAAGCCTGCTATCCGGGTGCGGTAAATACTGTACCTGAGAATAAAGAGCTCCTCCGCTAATCCCCATAAGGATTAGTTTAAGTACAAGTATTTTAGAGAGAAGCAGGAGTTTCATGGGTTTGAGTAAAATATGGTTCAGTTAAAGTTAACGTTATAGATCACTTTAAATTCATCTCTTGCTCTTACGGTACCCATCACGGCTGTTGGGGGATCGATATCAAAACTGGTCATAAGCATCTCTTGCTCTCCCCGAAAATTGATAGATCCGTCGGGATTCATTGTTGCATTTACATTCATGGTAACGGTGTGATCTTTACCGGCAGCATTGATTACACCTTCGGCAGTTATGATGGCACTGTCATTCTCTCTTTGAATATCCGTGACTTTGTTGAGTGTGAACGTGATGTTGGGATGGTCATCCTCTTTCAGGTAATTCTTAATGTTTCTGGTGAGACTGCGTGAACCTGAGTCGATACTCTCAACCGGCATGGTTATGATCATGCTCTTGAAAGATTCTGCTGTGATGTTCTCAAGGGTGACATTTTCGACATTGGTAAGAACAAGGTCTGCACTTACGCTTTTAACATCTGCATCCCAGCTTCTTACATTGGAATCGCCGTCAATTGTAATTTGAGGTGCGCCCTGGATGTTTAGGGTGACATCTTGTGCGAATAGTGATCCTGTTAAAAACAGGAGTGTAACAAATGAGGTTATAAAACTTTTTAAATACATGGCTTTTATTGGTTAAATGAATGCAGGGCACAAAGGCCCTGCACTTATTGATTTTGATTTATTTTTGTTAGAAGCTGATGATCGCTTCAACCATCACGCCGCTGAATCCAGCGCCCTCAAGGGGGCCTGTAAATCCATCTCTGCTCTGATTTACATACTCAACCTTGGTAAGTACGTTGTTGGTAAGGAACCATCCGCCACCAATGTTATAGCGGGTGATTTCGATCTCGTTGCCGTTGGCAAGTTCACCTTCTACGAGGTTATAACGCCCGCCGAGGTAAAAGCTTTCATTAGCTCCAAAGCGATAGAGTAATTCAGCACCCCATTGGGTAAAGGATCTGCTGTCAGTCTCAGTTGCCCGCTGGCCGCTTGTTCGTTCAAACATTCCGAAAAACTCAAGTCCCTGGAATTTTACGAAGGGGTTGATCATGAATGATGTTGCTTCGCCGCCAATGGGTCCGCCCGGGGCAAATGCTGATACTGTAAAGTCAGGGTTAAACCTACCTGTTGTAGTTCCGGTACCTTCAACGTTGTAATAACGTGCTCCGGCAAGGTCACCTCCATAGAGTCTAACCGCTTCACTTCCGGGGTTACGATAAAAGGAACCTGTAAGTCGAACTCTGAGGTCCGGATTTACCTGGGTGTCGTACCCAAGTTTACCATACAATGAAGGCTTCGTGGAAATGTTGCTTTTAACGGTACTTTGGTTCGTTTTACTGTTGGATAAACCAAGCATGGCCAGGAATCCACCGTCCTTGTAGTAAACTTCACCACCTACCTCGTTTGTGAACGAATCCATAATATAGTTGCCTACAAAAGGATTGTATAACGCCTGTCCATTGTCGGATCTTCTGAAGTGTGCGTCACCGTAGTTCAACGTCATGTGTCCAACCTTGATAGTTACCTTGTCCATCAGATTGTCAAGAAATCCGTCCTGGATAAAATCGAGACGATCAACCTGCAGATAACCGCCCTTCACCCAAGCTTCTGTGTGATTTCGTGAAGAAAGGTAGGTGCGCAAGTGCATGCGAAGGCCTCTATGCAGCTGAACGTCGATGTCCAGGTTTGAAGTGGCGAGGTTGAAGTTTGGCTCAAGTTCGGGGCCGGCTGCATCGTTTTCAAGTGCCTGGAACTGCAGGGTGTTGGCGCCACCAATGCGAATACGAAATCCGTCGTACTCTACATCTGTTTCTTTACTTGTTTCAAAAACATTTAAGCCTGTTTTGTCGGGTGATCTGAAGTACTGGAGGTCTCTGGTCTGCTGTGCATTGGCCGAGGCCTCCACAAGAAAGAGTGAAAAGAGCAGTACCGAAAGTGTAATAATTGTTGTTTTCATTATTCTAATCCTTATGATTAAATTTAGTTTGGGTATAATTCCTTTTGTTAGGTAGTCATTACCAGTTTACTGTTATGAATAGCGGCCTGTAGTTCAGGCTGACGGAATTAATATCAGAAGAAGTGAAGTGACAGATAAGCGGAAAGAATCTGATCGTAGAGTGGGGAATTCCCTGATGGCAGTAGGGGATTCCCCTAAAACGGCTAAGTGTAAAACGCAAGGCGATGCAGGTGCATCGTGCCTGGAAGGTACTTGATGCCCGGGTTGAGGTCTGCCGGGCCGACCTCGGCCTTGGATCGTGCCTGAAGGCACTTATGTAGTGGAGGCGGTGCGCCACTGACTCCCCGGGTTGAAAACCCGTGGTTACGATGTGATCCGTGCCT
>REDT01000231.1 GCA_007693295.1 Balneolaceae bacterium | reverse complement strand
CAGCTACCGCGCCAACGCCATGGCTAATCGCGTTGGCAACCTCCTCTTTCCGGGTCTGCTCTGAATGTTTTTTGTCCTTGAAAATCCACATGCCATTAATGCGTTCGATAATCCGATTGTAATGATTAGGAATTTAGGACTTTAAAGTATCTATTTCACTGTTTCTGAAGCCATTTTAACTTCTTTCGGTGATGGTTTTTCCTGCTCACTTCTCTTAGCATAAGCCTCACAGATATCTTTCATCAAGTGGGGACCCTCAAAAATCATCCCTGTAATCAATTGCAGTAAATCAGCCCCTGCGTCCAGTTTCGTCATGGCATCCTCAGCAGATAAAATTCCACCACATCCAATAATGGTAAACCTGTTTCCCCACTGCTGTTTGGTCTTTCGGATCAGCTCATTGGAGTGCTCAAAACAAGGCTTTCCGCTTAACCCACCCCGATACTCTTCAGGAGCTTCTTCAGGAAAATCAGCATCAGAATAATTCTTATTGAGATTGCCAATTACCACACCATGAACCCCAAATTCGTCTAAGACAGTGAGAAGATCATTAAATTCATCCCATTCAGCATCGATGGGCATCTTTGCATACATGGGTTTGTTATGCTCAACCGTCGTCAGTTTTTCAAAAAGCACTCTTAAACGTGCCGGTTCGGCAAAACTTTCGCCTCCATGCGCATTGGGACAGGAGATATTTATGGTATAAAAGTCGCCCATATCTTCTTCCGCCAGTCTTTTAAGGGAGTAATGGTAATCTTTCACTCCGCCTTTAACAGTGGATGCCTCAGCATCATTGGTTTTGGCAATACTAATGCCCCATATAAAATCTTCAGGTTTTTCAACGCTATTCAGCCTCTCTATGATCCTGTCTACTCCCTGATTTTTCAGGCCCTTCCATACCACCAGCGACTTTGACTTTACCATTCTTTTGAGCCTCGGCTTGGGATTCCCCTCGCATGGCCTGGCGGTAACAGAGCCTATCTCATCTCCTCCAAAGGAGAGGCAGTCTAAAATGTGGGCCAGCTTACCGTTATAATCAAATCCTGCCGCCAATAGTACCGGTGATTTGTATGTAATGCCATCCACGGTTATAGAAATATCCGGTTCTTTATAACCATACATAGAGGATATCAATGCACGCCCCGCTTTCGTATAACCGATCTTCTGTCCCATAGTGACAAATGCGTCGTGAATAAACTCGGGATCGGTTTTGAAGAGAATGGGCTTTAGCGCTTTTTTATATAGAACCTTAATCATGATTTTAATTACCCTCCTAAAATTTTGAGACTGGATGCAAATTTTAAACCGAAAGACGATGGGCTTATGAAACAGCTCAAATTCATTTATAATCTCAAAAGAAACGGGGAAACATGTTTGATGAACAGTTCTCCGGTTTCAGTATTAGCAACACCGCCTAACGGATCTTTTTGTTAGATTATCCCGGATATGATTTAATTAAGCGCCTGCATAATGGCTATGGAAAAAGGAGCCAGGTCAGGTGGCGTTCGTGAGGTAATCAGGTTACCGTCAATCATAACATCCCTGTCAACAAAAATGGCGCCTGCCTCGGTAATTTCATCCTCTATTGCGTCAACAGCCGTTAATGTTCTTCCTTCAACGATTCCTGTAGCAATTACAACCTGCGGGCCGTGGCAAATAGAAGCAACGGGTTTATTGGTTTGAATAAACTCTCTGACAAAATCAACCACTGAACTGTGTTCTCGCAGGTTAGCCGGAGATTCTCCACCGGGAATTACCAGAGCATCAAAATCGGCAATTGAAACATCTGTGACCGATTTTTCTACAACAGCCGTAACATCACTGTTATAAGCTTTATACACGCCCGGTTCTATTCCGATAACTGTAATAACTGCTCCTTTGTTTTGCAAAAAACCAAGCGGAAACATGGTTTCACCGTCATGGAATCCTTCGGTAATCAAAAAGGCAATACGTTTTCCTTCCAGTTCTTTATCAGGATTAACTGCAAATATCGAGGCCCCTAAGAGCATAAAAATCAAAACAAAGACTGGAAAAACAAATTTTACTCGTTTCATAACTTCTCTCCATAATTTTAGTTTAAAATACCCGCTCTCTATAACATCAGTACGGTATTAGTAAAATACCATTTTGAATAAAAAAAATAAAAAAACCCGGATTTCAATTAAGAAAACCGGGCTATGAAAAAGAAAAAAGTGAGCTAAACGTATTTCGGCCAACTAAATAAACTGTTCTTCAACCGAGGGCCTTTTAAAGAGCAGAAAATTTGATTTCCCATTTTACAGGGTAGAACCTGCCCTCTTCGTCGTAGCTGTATCCAACAACCTGGCCTTCGTTGTTAATGGCACGGGCAAGACTGTTCCCGCCAAATGAGGGGAGTTCAACCATTCCCAACTCCTTATTCCAAAAGAATGCGTGCGATTTGCCGGGTGCTGAGCTGCTGTAGCCTACCGTCAAGCCATGGTCGTTCACATCCCATGCGGTACTCCAGTCACCGCCAAGCGTACCCAGGCCGGTCATGCCGCCGTTTTCACTCCAGATAAATGCTTCCGACCGATACGTTGAGCTGTAGATTACTTCATTGAAACTACTTGTGTTAAAATCATTGCCGCCGGAAGTTTTTCCTCTCACGTCACCATCTTTTTCCCAGGGAAAAGATTCACTTCTAAAGGTTGCGTTTCGAAGCATCTCAACAACGTGAGACTGATCGTAAACTCCTTTGGTTTGCGTGGTCTGCATCAGGCGATCCATCTCTTTGGATAGTGAAGATGTTCCTGCTGTTGTTGAGGAGGCCATCAGGTTGCTGCCGGTTGTCGCCAAAACAGAACCTACTACCTGGCCGTCATTATTTATCGCATTCGCCCTGCCTGAACTGAAACCGCTGTAAGACCCCAACCCTTTCATACCTGCACCTTCACTCCACACAAAAGCCCGGTTTGGCACCATATAATCCACCCCTGTAGCCACGCCATTATCGTTAATTCCATTTGCCCAGCCATCCTGGCTGATTAGCTGAATATCCTGATTTTCATCCCACACAAAAGCACTGAATTCGTAATCGTAGTAGTCGCCATACTCTTCATCTTCATACAGAAGTTTCTCGGTTACAAGTTCGCCTGCAATTTGTCCATGAATGTTAATATCATGAGCTTCAATCCAGTCACCGTTGGGCGAGTAGAGCGTTCTTTGTCCCGTGGAAGATTCCCAAATAACCGGCATTTTACCGGCATTTCCCGCTACCTGGCTGTTGTTGTTTATTGCACGGGCAAACATAGAACCCATAGTTGTTAACGTGCCATCTGCGGCCACATGGGTATTTCCTCCTACAATTTCTCCCAAATCATTAATGTCCCAGGCTACAATCAGGCCATGCTTATCTCTCAGGTCGGTTAGCGTTACAAAGTAGGGGCTGTTCTCAATAATCATCCGTGAACTGCCGGCTGAATTTTTAAGGACAACCGCATAGGTTGATGAATCAGAATAGTTGAAGCCCCGATAGCTGTTCATCACATGATTTACCAGCTCCTTTGTTTTGGCTATATCAAAAGCAGGCTGCCCGCCGTTTGTCATATCCTTTGGCAGCTGAGTCACATCAACATCGTTTAAATCAAAATCAGTGGCCACCATCAGCGCCCAAATGGATGCCTGGATCTCATTAGAAGTAAGGCTGCTGTTCTCTTTTAAAAAATTCTCCTTGTTGTTAAGCAGGTAGTTGAGAGGCTTCCAGTTCTCTTCACCGAACGTGGTGTAGAGGCTCACTCCATCATAAATACTGTTTTCAGTAGCCATTTGGTGAACCGGAGAGACACTCCAGCCTTTATAAACCGATGCAGTAGGATATTTATCTCCTGCTGTCTGCCCGATATCCAATGAGTAATAGCTGTCGGTTCCTTTTTCTACGGTAACAGACATATTTCCTTTCCCGTCAATCAGTGACAATTCGGGTACCAAATCATTTTGTTGATCATCACCGTTGCTCACATTCGGCATGCTGTCGCAGGCACCCATAAAAGCAAGAAATGCCAACCCAAAAAACGACATTGCTACATGGCGCCCGAATAGAGACGATTTTTTTTCCGGATCCTTTCTGATGATATTTTTCACTGGTAATCCCTGATTAGATAGCATGATATTTTTTTACTATTTCTTTTGTTTGGGGTCGCTATAAAAAGCCGTATTTCCCGGCGGTACTTTTGTCTTCAGCTTAAATTCAAAAAACAGCGGTAACTGCTTAGGCTGAATCGATATGTCAAAATAGTAAAACAAAGGGTAAGAAAGCCAAGTTGAACGGTTATAATGTTTTAATGCTTGTTAGAGAGGTGGGTATTTTCAAGCAAAATAATGTGGCTCGGATTCACTGTGCGGGAAATAATTTTAATGTTAGCTTAGACTTTTCAGGGCACATACCGGTGCGAATGGTACACGTTTTTAGCTATCGAATAGATTCGGCTATCACAGGGCTAGTGTTATCTCAAGTGTAAATTGCCCGGTGATATGTCGAGACAAAGTTTCTCCCCTCCTTAATCAGTCATCGGATGAGTTTTTCCGAGAAAATGTTCCTGTATAAATTAGCTTGTGAGGTTTTAAGTGGTGACTCATCCGATGACTCTACCGACACATCTTCATTGACACCACACTAGTCCTCAGAAGGAAGCCACTTCACCCACCACAGCATCAACAGATCATACACCGCGTGTGCCGTCATGGCGGCTACCAGACCGGCATAAATGAAGAGATAGCCCAGCATCATGCTGAGTCCGAAGAGCAAGAGGGTAAAAAGGATATGTCCCGCTGATCGAAAACTGACGTATCCATGGATAGCGATGAATATAAGTGATGTGAGCCAAATGCCGATCAGCGGCTGAATTGCGCCGCGGAACAGCAGCTCCTCTCCCACTCCTGCAAAGAGAGAGACCTGGGTGCGGTCGAACCAGGTGAATTTCGTTTTCTTTATGATTCTGAAAAGTGTGAAATCATCCAGTATCGGGGCAACCGGCTTTCTTGTTGAGAAAAAGAGAATGACGCCCGCCGCGGCTGCACCCGAGAGAACGCCTATCAGTACCTGAAGGCCGAAGGAGTAGCCGTGCGTGAAGGCATCGAACAGGCCGTTATCATGGAAAAAGTAGAAAAGCAGTGTTGCAATAAAGAGGTAGAAAACCAGCGATCCGGCCGACATATTCAGAAGCTCCCTTCCGGTCAGGTTCAGCCCGGGTTCATTATCAAAATTTTTATTGCCGTCGGGTAACATATCGCTATTTGTAGATGCGGGTTAGTTTAATTGCCTGAAAATACCCCGGAGTTTTGTGAATATCGAATTTTGAATGATCAAAGCCGAAAATGGATTTTAAGACGAGGGTTTTAAGGCTTTCCTTCCGATAACGGGGAGATGTCTCGACTCTGGCCAAAAAGCGGCCATCGCTCGACAAGACA
>REDT01000064.1 GCA_007693295.1 Balneolaceae bacterium | reverse complement strand
TAACTTTATCTTCGGGGCAGTTTTGGATCGCAGCACTCTTTCTTTATACCTCCTTTCCCTTAGGGCTCTCATTATATGTAAACAATCGGTATGGCGATCTTTTCTCATCCATGGAGAAAGAGGTCTCCGAACGAACGGCTGCACTTCGCAAATCCCTGGACGATCTCAGCTCCGCCCAGGACCAGCTCATCCAGCAGGAAAAACTCGCTTCGTTGGGGCAGCTTACTGCCGGCATCGCCCATGAGATCAAGAATCCGCTGAACTTCGTGAATAATTTTTCGGAGGTGAGTGACGAGATGATTGCCGAGTTAATTGATGCTTTGAATAAAGGAGATATCGAGGAATCACTGGCGCTTTCGAATGATATTGGAGCCAATCTCAAAAAAATCCACGAGCATGGTTCAAGGGCAAACGGCATTGTTCAATCCATGTTGATGCACAGCCGGGGCGGGTCGGGTAAGATGGAACCGACGGATTTAAATGCACTTGTCAAAGAGTATGTGAATCTCTCCTTCCATGGAATGCGGGCCGGAAAAGAAACCATCAACGTGGATATTGATCTGCAACTGGATGAGAATGTTGGCGAAGTACCTTTGATTGCTGAAGACTTTTCAAGGGTGATTTTGAATTTGTGCAACAATGCATTCGACGCCATGAGGGACAAGCTGACGGGAGACAGGGGACCGATGACCGGGGAAAGAACAAATTCCAATGACCAAGCACCAAATTCCAAACGGTACAGCCCAAAGCTAACCGTTCGAACCATTTCTAAAAATGGGAAAGTATCCATCGAAATCGAGGATAATGGGCCGGGTATTCCGGATGAGATTAAAGACAAAATCATGCAGCCGTTTTTTACGACGAAGAAAGGGACGCAGGGTACGGGGCTGGGGCTCAGCATTACCAACGATATTATTAAGGCTCATGGCGGGAACCTTGAGCTGAGTTCCTCACCCGGCGGCACAAATTTCACCATCATAATCCCGGTCCACTCATGAAAGTCCTGATTTTTTTAGCCCTGTTATTCGCTTCACTGTTCAGCAGCACGGATGCAGCCGCTCAACCTGCTGAGGTGCAACAACTCACCTCGGGTATGATGAGTGAGTCCGGCCTTGTTTTTCTGAGCAGCAGGCCCGGCTGGAAATACCGGCCCGGTGATGATATCCAATGGGCAGATCCTGAGTTTGATCACATCGGCTGGCACAGTCTGAGGCCGGGAGGGCTCCGTGCGGACGCCATGCCCGACAGCTTATGGGATGGCTATGGCTGGTGGCGGTTTTCCTTTGAAGCCGACTCAACATTAACTGAACAATTATCAAACCTCTATTTCTATGGCTGGGGTGCAGCAGAGGTTTTTCTGAACGGGCAAAAAGTGGCCTCATACGGAGAGTTTTCCACTGACGCCGGCCGGGAGAAAACGTATATGCCCTTTGTAAGTATGAGAAACTTGATGCAGTCAGTAACTATACCTCCGGGGGAAACCCACCTGATAGCCATTCGCTATTCCAACCACCAGGCGAAAAGGAACCAGCAGCTATTCAATAAAAATGCTGAAAATCTGGGTTTTAGCTTTGGCTTCGCCGACAATAATTACAAGAATAATGCCGGCGTTCGTTCTACCTATCAATTCGGTGCAGCTATTATAAGCGGAGGCGTGCTGTTTTTTTTAGCCCTTGTCCACTTCTTGCTGGCACTGAGGTTTCGGCAGGATAAATCGAATGCATTTATTTCTTTATTTAGTTTTCTCTTTTTTATAAGCGCAACAGGAGCATGGTCCAATGTTTTTTTTGACCTCAGTGGCTTTTTTCAGACTATTTCATTCTTTCTTTGGCTTTTCCCTTTTCATGTGGCTTCATCCCTGCTTCCATTTGTAATCACCTTACTATTTAAAATGGAGGATTACTACTGGACCAGGCATACGGTGTGGCTTGCCTTGATTTCAATGGCTGCAACCTATTACCTGGCTGATGCTACAAACCCCATTTGGATAGCTCATCTTCTTTTTATAATCGTTTTGATAGGTTTCTTATTGGTTAAGGCAACCAAAATGAAAATATATGGTTTGGGATACGTTTTCACCGGAGTTTTAGCCGGCCTGATATTTAACATGATATGGATATTAAACGCCATTTCTTTTTTGAGTCTGCCTTTTGAACTCAGCGTTCTCAGTGGTGTGGGACTTTATACCTCTTTCCCCCTTGGCCTGTCGTTATATGTGAATAACCGCTACGGATACCTCTACACCTCTATGGAGAACGAAGTAAAAGAGCGGACCAGGGATCTGAATGAGTCCCTTCAAAACCTGAAGGAAACCCAGGCTCAGCTCATCCAGCAGGAAAAGCTCGCCTCCCTGGGCCAGCTCACCTCCGGTATTGCCCACGAAATCAAGAATCCGCTCAATTTCGTGAATAATTTTTCGGATGTGAGCATCGAAATGATCGACGAAGCCCTGGATGAGCTCGGCAAAACCAGTCAGGATGACCATACTGTCGAAACCGCTGCCATCCTGGACGACATCAAATCGAACCTGCGCAAAATTCACGAACACGGCTCGCGGGCCGATTCCATCGTAAGATCTATGCTTCAGCACTCGCGGGGTGGTAATGGCAAGATGGAGCCAACGGATTTGAATGCACTGGTGAAAGAATTTACGAACCTCTCCTTCCACGGAATGAGGGCCGGCAAGGAAGCTATCAATGTAGATATTGAAATGGATTTGGATGATTCGATAAGTGAGGTGCCATTGGTTGGGGAAGACTTTAGCCGGGTGATTCTCAACTTAACCAACAATGCGTTTGATGCTATGCAAGGCGCAGGGCACACGGCACAAGGTTCAGGGGGATATGAACCAAAACTAACGGTGAGAACGAGATCTGAAAATGGCTCTGTTATCATAGAAATCGAGGACAATGGCCCCGGCATTCCGGATGAGATTAAAGACAAAATCCTGCAGCCGTTTTTTACCACGAAAAGAGGGACGCAGGGTACCGGGCTGGGCTTGAGTATTTCGCATGATATTATTAAAGCACATGGCGGGCAGCTGAATATCCGGTCGCAACCCGGAAAAACCCTTTTCCAAATACACCTGAGCCTATAATGGATATAATTAAAATAACCCTGCTCGCCTTTGCGATGATCCTGATACAGGATGCATTGCTTGCGCAACAGAATGCCTATATCTCCGGACCCTCCGAAGAACAGATTGACAGCCTGCAACACCGATTTCTTACCGAAACCTCCGACCAGCTCCGCATGGGCCTGGCCCGGGAAATGGCCTTCTATTACACCGAGATCGACCCGGATACGGCCCGGTATTTTGCCGATACGCAGCTGCAGCTGGCCCGGAGCCTGGGCGAGCGCTTATGGGAAGGCGACGCGCTCTGGCTCTCCTCCTATATCATCTATATCATGGGCCAGTATTCGGAGGCATTCACGCTTAATTCACAGGCTCTCACGCTGCTTTCCGATCCGGCCACCGAACGGCAGGTGTGGGAACCCGGCAGGCTTTCGCTCGCCGGCACCCCAGAAGCGGCAAGACTGACCCTGCTTGCCCTGGCCTATCAAAACCGGGCGCATCTGTACGGGACGATCGGCAACGTCGCCGAACAGAGAGCTCACTACCGAAAAGCTATTGAAATATTAGAAAAGGCTGGAGATGATGCCACAGGCTCCCTTCCGTATGCTTCTCTGGGATCCACCTTCATGGAAGACTATCCCGATTCGGTCCTGTTCTATAACAACATTTCGCTCGAAATGGTAGAATCGACCGGTTACAGGAAGTACCGGGGTCTTCGTCTCATCGATATAGGCAATGTTTATATGGGCTTAAATGACTTCGACAGCGCAGAGAACTACTACCTGGAGGCGATTACCGAGAGCAGGATGCAAAACAACAGCAGATCGCTTGCGCGGGCATATTACCGGATGGCCCTGTTTTACCAGAAGACAGACGATACCGGATTAGCCCTGGAGAATGCTATGAGTAGTTACGAGATCGCCGGGTCAATCCCAATCCTGGCCACTCTCAGTTCGGCCGGTCTCCTACTCTCAACATTGTATGAGCAGCTGAACAACACAGACAAGGCGTATTATTACCTGAAACAGTCGCAGTCCGCTTCGGAGGCCCTGCAGAACGAAGAACAGGTGCGACGGGCCAATGATCTGCAGTTTGCCGAACAGCTCAGGCTCCGGGACCTGGAAGAGGCACAGGCAAAAAGCCAGGTACGACTCAGGATGGTTGTTCTGCTGGGAATTCTGTTTACGATTTTATTAGCGGCATTCCTGCTGTACCGAAACTACCGCCAGCAGCAAGGCGCCAACACGGTGCTGCAAAAAACGCTCGACGAATTAAAAACCACTCAATCCCAGCTCGTGCAGCAGGAAAAGCTCGCATCCCTCGGCCAGCTTACCGCCGGCATCGCCCACGAGATCAAAAACCCGCTCAATTTCGTGAATAATTTTTCGGATGTTTCGATTGAAATAATTGATGAAATCCGTGAGGGATATGACTCGCTGAGTCTTGAATTACAGTCGAAAATTGATGAGATGGCTGCTACTGCCAATTCAACATTTAACATTCAACATTCAACATTGAGCCTGGCCGACATCAAATCCAACCTGACAAAAATCCACGAGCACGGATCCCGGGCCGACAGCATTGTTCAATCCATGCTGCAGCATTCACGGGGAGGCGACGGCAAGGTGGAGCCTACTCCCCTCAACCCTCTCGTCAAAGAGTACGTCAATCTGGCCTTCCACGGCATGCGGGCCGGCCAGGAGCCTGTTGATGTGGACATTCAAATGGATTTTGATGAATCGATTGGCGAGGTGCCTTTGATCGCTGAGGACTTTTCGAGAGTGATTTTGAACCTTTGCAATAACGGGTTTGATGCGATGAGGGACAAACTGACGGGAGACGGAGGACCGGGGACCGGAAATCCCAATGACCAAACATCAAATTCCAAACGGTACAGCCCAAAGCTAACCGTTCGAACCATTTCTAAAAATGGGAAAGTATCCATCGAAATCGAGGATAATGGGCCCGGAATTCCGGATGAGATTAAAGACAAAATCCTGCAGCCGTTTTTTACGACGAAGAAAGGTACGCAGGGTACCGGACTGGGGCTGAGTATTACCAACGACATTGTGAAGGCTCATGGTGGTGTAATCAATCTTACTTCACAACCCGGCGATGGCTCTGTATTCACCATCACCTTACCGCTGAAATCATGAGCACGGTTTAGCTGTGATCAGGAGGTTATTTAACATAAACATTAATAATAACAGTGCTATGGATTTTATAAAACATACCGGACAGATGTTTCTATTGGTTTTTGTGCTTGTCCTTTCATCATGTGTACAATCAGATCAGCTCCCCGCGTATGGCGATGCTGCTATTGCCGATGAAGAGCAGACCTCAAACTGGCTGGCATATG
>REDT01000065.1 GCA_007693295.1 Balneolaceae bacterium | reverse complement strand
GACCGTTCTCCTTTTTCAAGGTTAATATGAGCATAAACATCATTGTTGTTCATGCGGTCAACCAGGTAAGAGAGTCCGTTACTCTGTGCGTCCAAATAGGGAGTGTCGATCTGGAAGATGTCACCGGTAAAGATGATCTTCGTATTTTCTCCGGCGCGTGTAATGATGGTTTTGATCTCGTGCGGAGTGAGGTTCTGAGCCTCATCAATGATAAAAATCACATTGTTTAAACTTCGCCCGCGAATGTAGGCGAGAGGAACAATGGAGAGCTTTTCAGTCTGTACCAGCTCGTCTATTTTTTTAAACTGTTTGCTGCTCTCTTTAAACTGGTTTTTGATAATACTCAGGTTATCCCAGAGAGGCTGCATGTAGGGATCAATTTTGGATTTCACATCACCCGGCAGATACCCGATGTCGCGGTTACTCAGCGGCACTATTGGCCGGGCAAGATAGATCTGACGGTAGTGGCTTCGCTGCTCTAGGGCACAGGCAAGTGCCAGCAGCGTTTTACCGGTACCTGCCGAACCTGTTATGGTTGCCAGCTGAATCTCGGGGTCCATCAGTGCATGCATGGCAAATGTCTGCTCTGCATTCCTGGGGTTTACGCCATAGGCATTCATAGGCTTTACCAGCTCAACAGCCTTGCTCTTGGGATTATAGTGGCCAAGTGCTGAACTGGAGTGGTTCTTTAAAACATAGTAGTGATTGCTTACCGGTGGACTTTTTTCAAGATCTTCATGCTTGATTTTGCCCTCTTTATAAAGTTTGTTGATAGGGGTACTGTCTTCAAACTTTAGATCCGTCTTGCCTTTATAGAGATGATCAATATCCTTGATTCTGGTAGTTTCGTAGTCTTCGGCATCAAGCTGAAGAGCGCGCGATTTCAGGCGCAGGTTAATATCCTTTGAAACCAGGATTACTTTCTTTGTGGTCTCCTCTTCACGTAATTTCAGCGCGGCATTTAAAATCTTGTGATCGTTTTTTACCGTGCCGAATACTTTTGAAGCATCCTGTTTACTCCCCTCATCACTGATTACGCGTATATTGCCGTGAGTTTTGCCATTGAGGGGAATCCACTTCTGGATCATGTTGGCATCGGAGATTTTATCCAGGTAGCGGATAAATTCGCGGGCGTGCAGATTGGTGACCGAATTCCCTTTTTTGAAGGAGTCGAGCTCTTCCAAAACGGTAATTGGAATGGCTATATCATGTTTTTCAAAGTTTTTAATTGCATCGGAGTCGTACAAAAGGACAGAAGTATCGAGAACAAAGATCTTCTTCGATTTTTTCTTGCTGGGCATAGACCATCCTGTTTAGATTGCTGAGAAAGGTGTCTGTGATGATTCATTATCTAACTATACTTAAACAGCGAGAGATAGTCAATTGCTTTAGAAAACTTAATGTTAATTCAGTTTGTCTTTGAGTCCGGAATAAAGAGGTTTTAAAGTGTCCGATAGGGAACAGGAGTTAGCAGCATCGAATTATTGGAGGCTGAATTCTCAGTTCTGAAAGTGATAAAGGCCAATACTTAATGCCACGGCTGCATTAAGGCTTTCCACCCTGTTGCTTTTGCCTTCTATCTTGACGGCAATTCTATTGTTGCCGAAAAGTTTTGACTGAACCCCACTCGCCTCGTTACCAACCACAAGAACAGTTTTTTTATCCTTTTCAGGATTCACGCTTCTTAACTCAACAGAATCATCTGAAGCATCAAGCAAAAAAACCCGGCAGCCTGATTTTTCCAGATTTCCCAACAGTTCAAAGAGATCTCCCTTCAGGTACGGAATGGTGCCCGTTGCGCCTGCGGTACTTCGAACCACTTTTGGATGAAACATGTCTACGGTACCCTCTCCGATAAGCAATCCGGCACTCTCGAACCATGAAGCTGTACGTATCATGGTACCCAGGTTGCCGGGATCCTGTATTTCGTCAAAAGCGACTAAAAGCCCCCCTTGTTCAGCTAAATAACGAAGGTCAGTTTCCGGAGGTATCCTGCAAACGGCAATCACACCCTGGGGTGTTTCTGTATCGGAAAGTGAGTTGAAATCGTCACTGTTCAGAGAATATACCGGCAGGCAGGCCGGGTTTAAGCTCACTGCATCAAAACCATCCTCAATCAACAGTTCGATAACCTCAATGGCCCCATTCTCTAAGATCTGCTCTACACAGCGGCTCCCCTCAGCTAAAAAAAGCTGCTCTTTTTTGCGATACTTTCCCATCAGGAGTTTCTTCCGGTTTTTAATATGGTTTTTGGAAGCAGGTTTTGAATTCATAAATTTTGATAAAGCCGACAGATTGATTGGGTTTCGTTGACACACGCTATATATTGGAATAAACTACCATTTAAGATAAATATATACAGTATGAAAGATTTTTTGAGCACACTCGGTATTAAAAAAGAAAATGCAGGCACATCAACCGGACAGAAGTTTTTAAAAACCGGTTCTGCAAATATGATCACCAGTTACACGCCTTCAAACGGTTCAGAGATAGCAGGTGTGTATGAAACCACCAAAAAGGAGTATGAAGAAGTCATCAAAGCGTCGTTAAATGCATTTGATGAATGGCGCATGACGCCGGCACCTCTGCGGGGCGAAATTGTGCGGCAAATTGGCCTCAAGCTCCGTGAGTATAAGGAGCCTTTGGGTAAACTGGTCTCCTATGAGATGGGAAAAATCTACCAGGAGGGGCTGGGTGAGGTTCAGGAGATGATCGATATTTGTGATTTTGCCGTAGGGCTTTCCCGCCAGCTATATGGGCTAACCATGCACTCAGAGCGTCCTCAGCACAGAATGTACGAGCAGTGGCATCCGCTTGGGCCGGTGGGGGTGATTTCCGCCTTTAACTTTCCGGTTGCCGTTTACAGCTGGAATGCGATGATTGCTGCTGTTTGCGGCGATACCGTGATCTGGAAGGGATCGGAAAAAACCCCGCTATGCGGAGTGGCTGTTCAGAATATTGTAGCTGAAGTTTTGAAAGAGAATGATCTGCCCGAAGGAATTTTTGGCCTCGTCACCGGCGGACGCGAAGTGGGTGAGTGGATGACAAGTGATGACCGCGTCCCGCTGATCTCAGCAACAGGTTCTATACCGATGGGTAAAAAAGTAGCCCAGGTTGTGGGAGCCAGGCTTGGCAAAACCATTCTTGAACTTGGCGGAAACAACGCCATCATTATCAGCAAGGAAGCCGACCTGGAAATGACCATTCGTGCTGTTGTATTCGGTGCGGTTGGAACGGCAGGGCAGCGATGTACAAGTACCCGAAGGTTGATTATTCATGAAGATGTGTACGACGAAATGAAAGATCGTTTAGAAGATATCTACAAGAGTATCAAAATTGGAGATCCGCTGGACTCATCCACTTTGGTAGGCCCGCTTATCGACCAGGATGCCGTGGATATGATGCAGGCTGCACTGAAAAAAGTTAAGGACGAGGGTGGCTCCGTCTTATGCGGCGGCGACGTACTTGAAAACATGGAAGGGCACTATGTAAAACCGGCCATCTGTGAAGTGGAAAACCACTACGAGATTGTACAGGACGAAACCTTTGCTCCCATACTCTATCTCATTAAATACAAAACACTGGATGAGGCCATTGCCTATCACAATGGTGTAAGGCAGGGACTCAGCTCATCCATTTTTACGCTGAATATGCGGGAAGCCGAGAATTTCCTGAGTCATCGCGGCTCCGATTGCGGTATAGCCAACGTGAATATTGGCACCAGTGGAGCAGAGATCGGCGGAGCATTTGGTGGTGAAAAAGAGACCGGGGGCGGAAGAGAATCCGGTTCGGATGCCTGGAAGGCCTACATGCGCCGTCAAACCAATACGATTAATTGGGGAGACGAGTTACCGCTTGCCCAGGGAATTGAGTTTGATGTGTAAATGAAAAACTTACCAACCTTTCCCTTGGGACCCGATGGGAAAGGTGGTTTGATACGCTTAGTTTTCATCAATTTCATCCTTAGTCACTTGAGGGATAATGTTAGTTTCGTAAAACACTCAGAATGTTTACAAAAAACATTGAATTGGAACCCGGTGAAGAAATCCTGATCAGGAGCAGACATCATAACGGCTACATGATGGCAGGATTAGCCATGATCTTGTATGGTATTGCAATGATGTTTATTACAGGTTTTAATCCGGATCTGCTCTTAATTGGGATAGGTGTGCTTTTATTGTTGTTTGGTTTTATCAAATGGTCATATCTTGAATATGTGGTTACTAATCGAAGATTTATAAGAGTATCCGGCTATTTTTACATTCAGATTGAACAATATCTTCTGGAGAAAGTTGGGCATGTTACCCTTTGGCAGAATAGCCTGGATAGATTCTGGGACAGGGGAGTGATAACGCTTCATGGAATTGGAATCCGCACAAAAAAGATCAGAGGACTCAAAAACGCCACCAGTTTTAAAAATGCCATTCACAGTCAGTTATCGGTTGAACCGGATCATTATTTTGATTAGCTAAGAGCTCACATACAATTTAAAGACTACATGTTGAATTCGGGTTCAAACCGTTCAATCCTCAAACTATATCTTTGATGAAAAATTCTCGCCTAATTTTCGCCCTTCCGCTGATTTTAATGCTCTCAGGAATTGCAAATGCTCAACACGGTACGGTTGACAATTCCGGCGTGGTGAACAGTGAAATCCTTGATCGGGAGATGGGGTACTCTGTTTATTTTCCTGAAAGCTATCACACCTCTACCCGCGATTATCCTGTGATGTACCTGCTGCACGGTATGACAGGCGACCATAACGACTGGATTAACCTGGGCGAGGTTCACAGAATTGCCGGAACTGCTATTGCTGACGGAAGCGCACCCGAGATGATTATCATCATGCCGGACGGTTTGTATGATGCGTTTTACATCAATAATTATGACGGCTCCATACGATGGGAAGATTTTTTCCATGAAGAGTTTATGCCCGAAATAGAGAGCCGATATAGAATCAAAACTCAAAGAAACGGACGGGCGATTTCCGGTTTGTCAATGGGCGGGTATGGAGCGATGTACCACGGCGTGAAGTACAAAGAGAAATTCAGCTCAGTATATGCGATGAGTGCGGCATTTCTTGAGGTGGAGCCAAAGCCGGAAGAGGAGAGAGGTGACTGGGAAAGAGAGTTTAATCTGAAAACATGGGGGCCGAACAATAGCGAAGGGTATCCAGAAACCTATAAAGAGCACTCCATCCAGGAGATGTTTAAAGCGATGGACCCCATTGAACCCAGACAGCGTAACAGGGTACCCCTGCCCAAAATCTTTATCGACTGCGGAGATGATGATTTTCTCATTCAGGAAAATATGAATCTTGTGAGCATCATGAATGAAAAGAATGTGCAGTTTGAATTCCGTGTACATGATGGCGGGCATACCTGGGAGTACTGGAGAACGGCTCTCGAAAAGGCTCTGGTTTTTGCCGGTGATGTATTCAGAAATTA
>REDT01000267.1 GCA_007693295.1 Balneolaceae bacterium | reverse complement strand
CGGCGTTCAATATTGTCGAGCCGTGAAGCGGTCCATCGAAGAATCTCAGAGGTCTCCTCGCTGTAAAAATCGAATTCAGAGTAGATATCCGCACCCCCGGTACCGGCCATTCGCTCCTCATAGGATATGGGTTCGAGACCCAGAACCGAACGGTACATCTCATTATCAAGCTCAGAGATGGTATGCAATCTGCTTTCGAGATCGATAATGGAGACTTTCGTGGTTTCCAGCTGTTCGAGAAGAGTGCGGTTTTCAGCTTTAAGTGCAATTTCGGATGGTGTACCGATATTATATGAGAGCAGTGTGATGCCCAGGCTTGCCAGCACTATACCGTTTATTAGCCAAAAAGAGAGCGTATGTAACAGCCTTTTTTTGGTATAGTAAACAACGGGAACAAACTCACACTTATCGTGGTCGTAGTAAAAATGATTTTTATCAGCCATAACTTGTAGATGGTAGAATTTGAGCGACGTAAAAATACAATAGTGCTTCTACAAGTAAAAGATAGATTTGTTGGGCATTCGTTACTCAAAATCTCCTTCAAAATACTCAATCGCCCTTCTGGGCATCTCTGTGCGGGATTTTTTTTCAGAGATATGCTTCTTCACTTTCTTCTGAAAGGCTTCTGCTGCGTCATAACCGTAGTGTTTGAGCAAATAGTTCATCGCAATTACCTCGGCAATTACGGTAATATTTTTTCCGGGCGTAATTGGCAGATGAATAAGAGGGATTTTAGTATCCAGAATTTCAACCGTGTCATGATCGAGTCCGGTGCGATTAATCTTCTCAGTATCTTCCCAAAGAGAGAGTTCCAATACAACTTCAAGGCGTTTTTGGTAACGAATAGACCGAATGCCAAACATTGACATGACATCAATTACGCCCAGCCCGCGTATTTCCATGAAATGCTTATTCATCTCTGTGGCCGATGTTAACAGCACATTGCTCTTCTTTGTAAGCATTACCACGTCGTCGGAAACAAGCCGATGTCCTCGTTCAACCAGGTCTAATGCAACCTCACTTTTTCCAAGACCGGATTTACCGGCAATCAAAATCCCGATTCCGTATACATCAACCATAGTGCCGTGGAGCATGGTTTGAACGGCAAAATAGTCTTCCAGAAAGTCTCGCAAAAGGTACATGAAACGCGTGGTTGCCATAGGTGTTTTAAATACCGGCACCTTTCGCTCTTCAGCCAGTTTAAGCAGATGCTTGGGAAGAGTGTTGCTGTCTGTTAAAAATATAACCGGGATATTAAACGAAACCAGGGTATTAAAAGACTCTTTCTGTTTCTCTTCGGGGAGCTTGTCTAAAAACTGGCACTCTGTATTACCAATCACCTGTATTCGCTGATGGGTAAACAGCTCTACATAGCCGGCCAGTGCAAGTCCGGGACGATGGAGATCGGCTTCTGTTACGAAATTATACTCTGCCTGAGCTTCAGCGGCACACGGCTCCAACGCAACATGAATGTGTTTGTTTAACTGTTTAACAAGTACGGAAACTTTCACTTTTTCCCGGATGGGAATAGCCTCCTGATCACTAAATGGCATAAGAGATGGATTATAGTGAGAAATCAGTAAATCACGTAATAGTAAAAACCCGCAGTTGAATACAGAAGTTATTCATCAGCATCATTCTGCGGGCTGTTTTTCAATGAGTCAGTTAGCTTAGTAATGCTCAAAATGCTTAGTCTTATATTTTCGAAGCTGGCGAACAGCATTGTCTACAGCCTCGCTGATAGCCTGCTCGTAGGTTGGCGCTTCTTCTGATGCATTAATTAACGTTTTGGGTACTTTTACATTCAATTCGGCAATCGACGGGTTCTCGTCATCCTGGCCCGGTCTTAGTACGATATCGCAAACAACGATTTTATCAAAAAACTGTTCAAGTTTTTCTACAGCACCGAGGCTGAACTCTTTCAGGTCGGGGCTGCAATCAAAATGTCTTGCTGTGAATGTCGTCTTCATGGATTCCTCCTTTATTCGGATTTATTTTGTGCCCTGGGGTGGGCTTTTTTGTAAACTTGTTTTAAGCGGTCAACGCTTGTATGGGTATAGATCTGCGTAGCCGATAAGTTGGCATGCCCTAAAAATTCTTTGATAATCCGGATGTCTGCCCCCGCATCAAGCATATGAGTGGCAAAACTGTGGCGCAGTACATGCGGACTTTTTTGAGTTACCTCACTGGTTTTCATTAAATACTCTTTTACGATCAGTTGTACTCTTTTGGGGTATATTCGCTGTCCTTTGGGAGCCAGGAAAAGAGCTTTCGCGGCATCTGCATCGGTTCTTGAAGAAAAGAGTTCTTCGCGACTGTTCAAATGTATTTTACAAGCTTTTAAAGCTTCATCACCCAATGGGATGATGCGCTGCTTATTTCCCTTTCCGTGGACAATAACCTGGCGACCGATGAGATTCAGGTCCCTGATGTCGAGTTCGGTCAGTTCACTTAATCGCATACCGGTACAGTAAAACAACTCCAAAATAGCCCTGTCCTGAACGGTTTTGGGATCATCTCCGCCTGCCAGCTCCATCATACGGCGAATTTCTTCTACCTGCACCGTTTTTGGCAGTCTTTTTTCAGGTTTTGGCACAATTAACAAATGAGCAGGGTTTTTAGTTATGGCTCCTCGTGTAAAGGCGTATTTAAAAAATGAACGAACGCTGGCCACTTTTCTTGCAATACTGTTTCTGGCAAGGCCGTCTTCACTTAATGCCCCCAGCCAAAGCCTGATTTGCAGCCTGTCGATAGACGTAATTTCTGTTTGATGGGGATTTACCTGCTGCTCAACGGCGGTAAAATTCAAAAACTGATTTAAATCGGTTCTATAGGAAGTAATGGTATGAACCGAAGCGTTCTTCTCAATTTTGAGGTATCTGAGGTATTTCTCTATCCACTGTTTCATCTACCCAAATATAGCTTTCTTAACGGCTAAAAATAAATAGGTTTGAAAATAGAATTTATTTCTTTTTTGGATGAGTTTGGGCTCTTCACACGAGTATATGAGCATGGCAGGGCTTGGTTTGGTTTAACCCCGCCTGCGCGCAAAAGAGCTCTTTAGAGGGCAGGCACCAAAGAGGCACCAATGCAATGACAATAGGCTACACATTTCGCCCTTTCCAGACTGTTTTCCGGCCGGTGATGTGATCCCATATCTTAACCAGTCCAAGCCACTGAAACCAGCATACTGCAAGAGGATGAGTAAAGCTGTAAAGGGGGTCCCATTTAAACCAGAATGAGAGTATAAGCCTTTGAATCAGAATAATAACGATACAGGCTATGGAGAGAAAAAAGAGCACAGGATCCTGCACAATAAGTGACCAGATCAGGATGAAAAAGGGCAGAATAAAGACTACCAAATGAAGCAGGGCTGCCGCAATGAACAGAGGCAGTGAGTTGCCGAACCCCGCCAGAAAGTTTTTGCGAAACCCCTGGAACATCTCTTTTTGTGAGCGGTACATTCTGCATTTTACTGAATCAACCCCATTAAACATTCTCAGCGTGAGCCCTTTACCCTTTGCAAGTTTGGCAAGTTCTACATCTTCCACAACCTTTCTCCTTACAGATTTATGCCCTCCAATCAATTGGTAGGCTTCACGGGTAAATGCGATGCACTGCCCGTTTGCAGCGGCGAAGTTTGCTGCCATTGTTTTATATAAAAAACGTGGCATCCATTTTGGTTTTCTGTAGACGTATATAGAGGGTAAAAGGGTGGTAAGCGTGTAGTAAACAAGAGGAATCACCGTTTTTTCCCAAAACGTACCCAGTATCTGTCGGGGCCATACAGTGAGCATATCCAGGTTGTAGGTAGCAAATGAGTTTCGAACACGACTTAACGTGCCCGGCAGAAGCTCTGTATCGGCATCCAGAAAGAGCAGGATATCACCATCGGCCGCTTTCCCAAGCTGCTCACAAGCCCAGGGTTTGCCCAGCCAGCCTTTCGGCCTCTCTTCTCCTTCGTGTATGAAGAGTTTTTCGGGTTCATCATCCTTAAAAGAGAGAAGAATGTTCCCTGTATTGTCTTCCGACTGATCGTTGAGTACATGTATGTTAAAATTTTCATCCTCCTGTTCAAACAGTGAGCGTAATAGTTGCGGAATACTATTTTCTTCATTGCGGGCAGGGATACAAACAGATATCTTTAGCTCTCTGTTTTTGACCGGCAAACTGCTTTTAAGGGATGTCAGTTCAAACCTGTTGCGAATGAAAATGAGCGAAGTTATAAGCAGGTAGAACAGTGCAAGTGATAACGGCCAAATAAGTGGCGATTGTGCCATGGTGATCGTTTCGAATTATCAGATAGTTGATGATGCAAATTAACAGGAACAGCCTGTAAACCATTCAGAAGTAAAGATGAATATTCTTTCAGATTTTTCTAAAGATACTCAAACCGACAAACCGATACCCGGCAGTTATGAGTGGTGGTATTTCGACGGAATATCGGGAAACGGCTACAGTTTTGTGATCATCTTTTATGAAGGGAATCCCTTTTCCAAAAGATATATCCGCTCGTTAAATGCCGGAACAGGTGAGCTGGCCAGGCATTTTCCTGCGCTGAGCATATCGGTCTACAAAGAGAATAAACCGGTATTTTACAGTTTTGAAGAGGTTGTTCCGGAATCAGCTGCTTTTTCATCCGAAAATCCGGCCGGTAAAATAGGTGAAAATTCTTTTACAGGTGTACGTAATGAGAACGATGTTGATTATACGGTCAGCCTGAATCAACAGCTGCCAAATGGGGATTCCATCAGGGGTGAACTGCATTTCAGGTCAGAATCAGCTGAAGACTCGCTCAATCAGATTTCTGGCTACAGTGGTGGGGCAAACCATTCATGGAACCTTGTTCAGCCAAAGTGCAGTATTGAGGGCAGCCTGGAAATAAAGGGGTATGATTCAATTTTAATCCCAATTTCCGGTACCGGTTATCACGATCACAACTTTGGAAGCGAACCGATGAAAGATACCTTTGACGAGTGGTATTGGGGACGCTATCATCTTGATGATGCGACACTGATCTACTACATCATGCGCGAAAAAGGAGAGTGGGATAAAAAAGCATGGATTTTAGAAGACAATGGTACAGTTCAGCCCGCACAGAGAATTACCATGAACGAGAAAGGACTCAGTTTGTTTGGCCTTGAAACAGCCCGGAAAATCAACTTCGAAGGAGATGGATTTGAAGCCCTTATTCAGAAAGACGAAATGATTGACAACGGACCCTTTTACCAGCGATTTTCGGGAAATCTTGTGCTCAAATCCGGAAAGGAGATAAAACACGCCAGAGGTATTTCGGAGTACATCTATCCGTCAAGGATTTATAAGAAGTTATTCTGGCCGCTTGTGGATATGCGTATTAAATACCCGGGAAGCGTACACTGGGTTCAAAAGAGCCCGGCTTTATACAGATGGACCTGGTGAAAGCGTGCAAATTTCAGGACCTGTCAGCACCCACCGGACTGTGTCCGACTACCG
>REDT01000315.1 GCA_007693295.1 Balneolaceae bacterium | reverse complement strand
GACCTGGGATTCCCCATCATCGAAGCCCTGCCTGACGGCACATTTTATGTGACTAAACATGAAGGGACCGGAGGGTTGGTTTCTGAAATGACGGTTAAAGAGCAGCTACTCTATGAAAT
Source organism: Balneolaceae bacterium (assembly GCA_007693295.1). Taxonomy (GTDB): domain Bacteria; phylum Bacteroidota; class Rhodothermia; order Balneolales; family Balneolaceae; genus Rhodohalobacter. Next base: position 23,357 of record REDT01000315.1, on the reverse strand, counting down.
TGGCAATCCTGCAGAGTATATCACTCCGGATTGCATTGCCGATTTTACCACCGTTCAGCTAAAACAGGATGGCAAAGACAGGGTGAAAGTGTGGGGAATAAAGGGAAAACCGCATACCCCAACCTACAAGATATCGGCAAGCTATATCGACGGCTTTAAACTCTCATCAACGTTAGTTTACTGTTGGCCTGATGCCGTAAAGAAAGCAAAAGTTGCGGGTGAACTGCTTTTAAAGCGGGCTGATAAATTGGGTATTGAGTTCAGAGAGACAAATATTGAATTTGTAGGACTGAATGCATGTAATGAAGACCAAACAGTGCTTGAAAAAGACAATAGTGAACTAAATGAAGTACAGCTCAGAATTTCAGTACATGGTGATTCGAAAGAGTCGTTAGACCGGTTTGGCAAAGAGATAGCCCCGCTGATTTTGACCGGCCCAAGCGGCGTGACAGGTTTTGCCGGCGGCAGACCAAAAGCAAGTGAAATTGTGGCCTACTGGCCTGCACTGCTTGATAAAGAGGCTGTAACTCCGGTTGTAACTCTCTATACAATCTAATTAAGATTTTCGGTGGCCGGTAAATTCGGCACTCTTACAGGCCATCAAAAAATACTTAAGAAGCGGAGTAAATAGTTCTTTAAATTCAGTTTCTTACTGACCTCAAAAATAATTGAAAAAAGTTAAACAAGAATATGGTAATTGGGATTATTGGTGCAGGTATTGCCGGTTTAACGGCTGGCAGACATTTGGCAAAAGCCGGTCATGAAGTTACAATTTTAGAAAAAAGCAAAGGGCTTGGCGGAAGAATGGCAACACGCTATGCCGGCAAAGATCTCTCTTACAAGATGGACCACGGAGTTTCATGGTTTGAAGCGCGCTCTCCGGAATTCCAATCTTTTACTGCAGAACTGTTGGAGAAGAAACTTGTAAAATTATGGGGAGAAAAATTTCTTTTTTTTAATGGCGACAATTTAGCCTCAAAAAACCCATACTCAGAAACCGGTGCTATATATACCTCTTTAAATGGAATGAACTCAATAGGTAAGTACCTTAGCCGCTGGGTGGATGTAAAAACCGGAACCACGGCAGGTGGGCTCACTCATATTGGTAAAAATCGTTCCAAAAAAAGAACCTGGATGATTAACCTTACAACAAGCGGCACATTTGAAGCAGATGCCGTTATCATAGCTACTCCGGCACCTCAAGCCTACGGGCTCTTGAATACGACCATTGATGAGATCAATACCCTTAAAATTGTCAGTATCATCGATGAAGTCCACTATCGACCTGCTTTTTCACTGATGCTTGGTTATGGAAAGGATGTTGAGCTGCCGCAATGGGAGGGTATTCAGTGCAGGAACAGCCCGATCGAATTCATCTCCAACGAAGCAACTAAACGCGATAACGGACAGAAGTGTTCACTGGTTATTCATACCTCAGACTCATTCTCAAGAACACATCGGGATTCCGATCCGGAACAGATTTCGGAAATTTTGCTAAAAGAAGTTGCTAACATCACCGGGGGCTGGGCATCAACACCCGAGTGGAAAGAGCTGCATTTTTGGCGGTATAGCCGTCCGGTAAGCATATATAATGAACCATTTCTAGAACTTGAAGATGAGAAGTCGCCGCTGGCATTAATTGGCGACTATTTTGAGGGCAATGATCTTGATGCTGCATACAGGTCGGGTTATCATCTTGCGAAACATTGGATTGATAAGTTTGGCGATCAGTGAATTGAATGAATCAGGCCATAGAAAGGTTTACTGATCTAATGCTCAATTAATTACCCGAAAGTGGATTCACTGAAGAAATTGAATCGTTATTTACGGGATTACAAAGGAATCATTTTTCTTGGGGCCCTTTTTCTAACGGCTTCAAATTTCTTTTTAATCTGGATTCCCGTTCTCATCCGCAGAACAATGGATGAAGTGGAACTTCTGGGAGAAGAGTATGCCGGAAAATATGATTCTGTATATGAAATTCTGTTTTCCAGTGAGGCCGGTGCCATTCTTGCGTTCAACTCGCTTCTGCTCATTGGTACGGTACTTCTCTATGGTATTCTCCTTTTTGCCACCCGGCAGACTCTGATTGTTAGCTCACGCAAAATCGAGTTTGATATCCGAAACAAGGTCATTGATAAACTTCTCAAACTGCCACAGCGCTTCTTTGCCTCTAACAGGTCCGGCGAAATCTATGTAAGGGCTACCGAAGATGTTGGAAGGGTCAGGGAATATTTCGGTCCGGTTTTGATGTACACCTTAAATACATTTACACGGGCCGGGTTTATTATCACCATGATGATTATCGTAAACCCGCAATTAACATTTTGGGCGCTCTTGCCACTGCCATTTTTATCTGCCTTTGCCTACTGGGTAAGTGGTTTTATTAATAAGTACCAGTTGATTATTCAGGAACAGTATTCAAACCTGGCCGAACGCGCACAGGAGAGTTTTAGCAGTATCAGGCTGATAAAAGCCTACAACCGTATTGATCATGAACAGGATCGTTTTGAAAAAGAGAGTGATTCGTATCGAAGGAAAAAGTTAAAACTCGACATGATTGAATCTCTCTTTCACCCAACCCTGAATCTGTTAATTGGCGTTTCTGTGGTTATTGTGATTTGGCAGGGAGGGTTAATGGTTATCGACAGCCTGATTACGGTAGGTAATATTGCAGAATTTGTTATTTATGTAGCCTACCTCACCTGGCCTGTGGCATCTTTGGGATATACAGTGAATACATTCCAGAAATCGATGGCATCATGGGAGAGAATCGACGCCGTTTTATCGGAACCGATTGATATCAGGGATAGAGAAGGTTCCTACGAACCGGCTGAAGCTAAGGGTGAAATTATATTTAAAAATATCAGCTTCAAATACCCCGGAGCTTCAGAATACGCTCTCAAAAATATCAACTTTCAGATAAAATCCGGCAGCACAGTTGCGTTTGTGGGTCGAACAGGAGCCGGAAAAACAACACTTGTAAATTTGATCCCTCGACTTTTTGATCCCACAGAGGGTGAAGTCCTGGTAGATGGGGTGAATGTTAAAGATTGGAATTTGTCTACTTTAAGGCGCATTATTGGATATGTTCCCCAGGAAACGTTTCTATTTTCAACAACCATAAAAGAGAATATTGCCTTCGGCGTTGACCATGCCGACATGAGTGAAATTGAGGAAGCAGCAGAAAGCGCTCAGGTTTTAGACAATATTTTGGATTTTGAGAAAAAATTTGAGACCATAGTTGGTGAAAGGGGTATTACACTTTCGGGGGGGCAAAAGCAGCGAACCGCTATTGCAAGAGCACTCATAAAGAAGCCAAAAATTGTAATATTGGACGACTCGCTGAGTGCGGTTGACACAAACACTGAAGATGCGATCCTAAAACACCTGAATACTCAATTAAAAGACAAAACGACACTAACAATTTCGCATCGAATTTCTACAGTAAAAAACGCTGATACAATTTTTTATATTGAAGATGGTTCAATTATTGAAGAGGGTACTCATAATGAACTACTCAAAAGAAAAGGATCTTATTCACGAATGTACCAAAAACAACTACTCGAACAGGAACTTGCTCAAATTTAATCTCAGAAACCGGGTATCTTTTGTTTGAATGGCAAAAGCCCCAAAACATTACAGGAGAAACTATGATTATTGTACCACTAGGAGTCGCATCTGCTACTCCAACTGCAACACGACACCTGGCTTCCGTTGCCCTCTGGCGCGAAGGTGAAATTCATCTTTTTGATTGCGGGGAGAATGCCCAAATGCGAATGCTGCAGGCAGGCTTAAAACGATCAAAGATAGAAAACATCTTTATTTCCCATTTTGATGTAGATCACTATTCGGGATTAATTGGATTGCTTTCCACACTGCAGCTGCAGCGTCGGGAAAAACCATTGACGATTGTTGGCCCCAAAGGCATAAAAAAATATGTTGAATGGAACTTCAAGTTTGCTAATATCGATCTGAACTTTAAGATCAACTACAAAGAAGTAAGTGAAGATTTTGAGGTTGATCGTGTTATTGATCACGACGACTATTATGTAGAAGTACGGCCGCTTAATCACACGAAATTTTGCATGGGTTTCCGATTCCAGGAAAAAGACAAGCCCGGCAAGGTAGATGCGGTTAAAGCTGAAAAATTGGGCATTTCGGAAGATGCTCAGTACAAAGCTCTCAAGGCCGGAGAAGATGTGGAACTTGAAGATGGAACCATCATTAAGTCGTACGACATTGTAGGGCACCCTCGGCCCGGCGACAGCTTTGCATATATTACCGATACAAAGTACTGCCCGAACTCTGTAAAGCTGGCAATGAATACCAATATTCTTTACCACGAGGCTACCTTTAGCGAAAGCCTTGCCGATAAAGCCGCAGAAACCGGTCATTCAACCTCTATTGACGCTGCAAGGGTTGCAAATGAAGCCCAAACCAAGCTTCTTGTAATTGGACACTTTTCCGCCAGATATACAAATCCGTTTGTATTGTTACGCGAGGCGAGAGAGAAATTTTTCCCGGCATGGCTTGCTACAGAGCTTCGCCCCATCTATACAGACCCGGCACAGGAGAAGGGTATTGTACAGCAGAAGGTTTACATCAAAGAGATTGATGATAGCCAGGGCAAAAGCAGCGGACCTTCACGTTCTAAACGCGGAAGTGACGATAAGCAAAAACGATTCCGGAAAAGAAAAGGATCACCTTCACGCGGAAGTTCCGACAGAGGCAGCAGCAGAGGCAGTGGAGGCGGAAGCCGCGGCCGCAGGGAAGAGTACCCTGAGCGACGCAAAAAGCGATCAGACAGCCCCAGACGCGATCAAGACAATAATGATCACAATCAGGGAACGTCAAGACCCCCAAAACACATTACTCCCAGAACACCCTTTGACGATTTCGACAGGTTCTAAACAAACAGGTAAATTTGAGTAAAGCCAAAGATTCTAAAGCCGTCGATTCTATATTGATTCGACGGCTTTATTACTTTTTTGAACCCTATAAATGGTGGGCAGTTCTGGCCATTGGGCTAACTCTGTCGGCTGCTTTTTTGGGTACGGTTCGCCCAAAACTTACGCAGATTGCCGTAGACGACTATATATCAATTGGAGATATAGATGGTCTGTTTTGGATTATTACTCTGCTGGGCCTGGCCCTCGCAGGTGAATTTATTATCCTGGTAGCCAATACCTATATCACCAGATGGTTTGGGCAGGGTGCTCTGTTCGGGCTTAGAAACGCAGTTTTTGCAAAGATTCAATCTCTGCACGTCCAGTTTTTTGACAAAAACCCTATAGGCCGCCTCATTACACGAACAACCAGTGATATTGAAGCGCTGAGTGAACTGTTGAGTGATGGCATTGTTAATATGATTGGAGATCTATTCAGGATCTTCTTCATTCTCTATTTCATGCTTATGATGAGTTGGGAGCTCACCATAATTGCAATTCTTGTGCTGCCAATTCTATTCTACTCCACATTTTGGTTTAAAGGAAAAGTCAGGGTGGCGTTTCTGAACGTTCGGGATCAGATCGCACGGTTAAACTCCTTTGTGCAGGAGCACATCAACGGAATAGCGATCGTGCAGCTGTTTAATCGCGAACAGAAACAGAAAGATCATTTTGAATCAATCAATGAAGAGCATAAAGATGCTCACATTCAAACCATCTTTTATTTCTCAATATTTTGGCCGGTTGTTGAAGTGCTGGCAAGCCTCGCAATGGCACTTGTTGTATGGTACGGAGGCGCGAGGGCACTCATGGATCAGGTTACATTTGGCGTCCTTTTGGCCTTTATCCAATATGTAAGGCAGTTTTTCAATCCTATTCGGGGACTTTCTGAAAAATATAACACGCTTCAATCGGCCCTCGCGTCCTCCGAACGGATCTTTGATGTGCTGGATACTGAAAATGAAGTGATCGAGAACCCGAACCCGGTGAAGCTTGAAGAAGTAACCGGCTCAATCGAATTTCAGAATGTCTGGTTCAGATACAATAAAGAGGATGAGTTAATATTAAAAGACGTCTCCTTTAAAGCTGAACCCGGTCAGATTCTTGCAATAGTTGGTGCCACCGGTGCAGGAAAAACCACGATTATCAATTTATTACTTAGATATTATGATATCGAGAAAGGGAAAATACTTCTTGACGGAGTTGATATTAAAGATCTCTCCCTTACAGATCTGCGAACCCGGTTTGGACTTGTTCTTCAGGATAACGCCCTTTTTTCAGGATCCATACTCAATAATATCACGCTGGGAAACAATAACATCACCCGCGAACAGGTTATAAAGGCATCCAAAGAGGTTGAGTGCCATAAGTTCATAAAAAAACTTCCCGGAGGGTACGATTACGTTTTAAATGAACGTGGAGCATCACTCTCGATGGGGCAGAGACAGCTTATCTGTTTTGTGAGAGCCATGGTTTATGATCCGAAAATCCTGATCCTGGACGAGGCAACCTCAAGCGTGGATTCTGAAACCGAAGAACTTGTTGCAAAAGCATGCAATCAAATGATGGAGGGCAGAACTTCAATCGTGATTGCTCACAGGCTTTCAACCATTCAGGATGCCGATCGTATTTTGGTAATGCATAAAGGCGAGATCAGGGAAAACGGACCTCATAAACAGCTTATTAGAAAGCCTGATGGTATCTACAAAAAGCTTTATGAGTTACAGTACAAAGATCAGGCCAATATTCCCGGAAAGAGTGTTGCTAAGTTGTGATAAAATGGAGATTTTTAAAAATAACAACTTTCACTAAAAGAGGAGAAGCCATGGTTGATTTAAAAAAAACAGAAAAAGAGATCAAAGAAACGATTCAAAAAGAAAAAAAAGCTTTAAATGAAGCCTATAACAACTATGTGGACAGGCTTAAAGATGAAAGTGATAAACTACAAAAAGACATCAGAAACGAATATAAAAGCGCTAAAAAATACGTAAAGAAAAATCCTGAAACAGGAGTTGGAATCGCGTTGGCCGGTGGCCTTTTGGTCGGTTTTGTAATAGCCAAACTTTTTAATCGATAATCGCTATATGGATCATTTTAATTTAGATAAACTTAAACCCCTCTTCGAGCGACTTGATTCGCTCAGGAGGTATCTTTGACTACGATAAAAGAAAAGTACGTGTAATTGAACTGCAGGATCAGACTCAGGATCCTGAACTTTGGAATGATCCCGATAGGGCCCAGGCTATAATGAAAGAGCTGGATCATGAAAAACAACTTGTTCAAAGTTGGGATGATCTGGATGAACTGCGCGATAGCATTCTTGTTTACAAGCAGTTTCTGGATGAAGGTGAAGATGTTTCTGACGAAATTCAGACAGAGATTGCACGCTTCAGGAAAAAACTCGAAGATTTGGAACTCCAAAATATGCTCAGTGATGTCGATGATCACCGCGACGCTATAGTAACGTTCAATCCGGGTGCCGGCGGAACAGAAAGCCAGGATTGGGCAGAGATGCTGTTCAGAATGCATACCCGATGGGCCGAGAAAAAAGGATTCAAAGTATCGGTTATTGAATATCAGGATGGCGAGGTTGCCGGCCTGAAAAGCGCAACAATTGAAGTAAGCGGGCCTAATGCCTATGGCTATTTGAAATCGGAGAGTGGCGTACACCGCCTTGTTCGTATTTCACCATTCGACAGCAATGCACGAAGGCACACTTCATTCAGTTCAGTTTTTGTATCACCTTTAATTGATGATACGATTGAACTAAACATCAATGAATCGGATGTAGAGCTGCAAAGATTTCACGCAAGTGGAGCCGGCGGGCAAAATGTGAACAAAGTTGAGACAGGTGTTCGTTTAATTTGGACCGGCAAACTTAGCGACGGAACAGAAGAACGTGTAGTTGCCGAATGCCAGCAGGAGAGATCACAACTGCAGAACCGTGAGAAAGCCATGGTTATGCTGAAGTCAAAGATTTACGAACTGGAAAAGAAAATAAAAGAACGGGAGAAGCAGAAACTCGAAGATTCTAAAGGTAGTAATGAGTGGGGTTCGCAGATTCGGTCCTATGTATTTCATCCCTATAACATGGTGAAAGATCATCGTACCAACCACGAAACAGGAGATGTACAGGGTGTAATGGATGGTGACCTGGATGAATTTATGAAGGCCTACTTGTTGGCCAACACCGCAGAACAGACAGTATGATTGTAGCCGGTGTTACAGGGGGGATTGGTTCCGGAAAAACAACTCTCTGTAAAGTTTGGGAGGAATTAGGCGCCAGGGTAGTTTATGCCGATGATCTGGCCAAGGATCTCATGGTTAATAACTCTGATGTAAGAAATAAGCTCATTGAGACTTTTGGCGAAGAGACGTTTCACACTGATGGCTCACTCAATAAACCTCATCTGATCAGGGAAGCATTTGAAAATAATCGTGCTGAGGAGTTGAACGGAATTGTTCATCCGGCCGTGGCCCGGGCTTTTAAGAAGATCTGTTCAAAGGCAGAAGCTGACGGAGAAAAAATTATAGTAAAAGAAGCCGCTCTGTTGCTGAACAAAGGCAGGCCTGAAGAGCTCGATCTGGTGGTTTTAGTTACGAGTCCAAGGTCGCAACAAATAGACAGAGTTAGCAAGAGAGATTCGGTGCAGGAGCAAGAGATCCGGGCCCGAATCAACAAACAACCCGATTTTGAATCCCTTAAACCCCTGGCCGACTACATTGTTAAAAATGAGGGGAGTCTGGAAGAATTTAAAACAAGATCAAAAGCACTTCTTGAATTGATTATGAGCCGGGAATCCTCCTAAATTAAAGTACCGCAATTATTTGATACTGACTGAAGATTTTAGAAGAGTCTAATTTTATCAAGAGTCAGTGATCATTATTATGAAGCATAAAGATGCAGTATGTTATGATGGTGCTGCACAAGCTATTTGAAAATCAGAGAATAAAAAAAAGGTATTGGGATGACTATTAAATCAAAAAAACTGGTTACTCTGGATGAGTATATTATCCAATCACAGAATAGATTTCCGGGAGCTACAGGTGAACTCTCACAGCTTCTAAGGGATATCGGCCTTGCAGCTAAAATTATATCAAGAGAGGTGAATAAGGCGGGTATAACGAACATTTTAGGTAATGACGGGTCCACCAACGTACATGGAGAGTCGGTTAAACGGCTCGATTTGTTCGCTGATCAGCAATTGATTTCTGCACTCGACCGCTCCCTGATCACCTGTATGGTGATTTCAGAAGAGAATGATGGCATTGTAAAACTGAACAGCGAGGGCGGTAAATATATCGTTTACCTGGATCCCCTTGATGGGTCTTCCAACATTGATGTAAATGTTTCTATTGGCAGTATCTTCTCAATCTATATGCGACAGCCAAGATTTGGCAAAGAGCTGGTGGAAGAGGATGCACTGCAGCCGGGTACGCGTCAGGTAGCTGCCGGTTACGTTCTTTATGGGTCCAGCACCATTATGGCTTATACCACCGGAATGGGAGTAAGTGCCTTTACACTCGACCCAAGCATTGGTGAGTTTATTCTTTCAAACGACAATTATCAAATACCATCTCATGGGCGGATCTACAGTATCAATGAGGGGAGCTATAACTCATGGGAGCCCGGTCTGAAAAAGTATATTAAGTATTGCCAGAAAGATGACCCCGAGACAGGACGCCCATACAGCGCCAGGTATATTGGGTCAATGGTAGCAGACCTTCACCGAACATTGGTGCAGGGTGGGATTTTTATCTACCCGTCAAGCAAAAAATACCCTGAAGGCAAACTTAGGCTTATGTATGAGTGCAATCCGCACAGTTTTATTATTGAACAGGCGGGAGGTATGGCAATAGATGGCAAGAAAAGAATTTTGGAAATTGAGCCCCACTCCATTCATCAGAGAACACCAATCTTTGTAGGTTCACCCGAGAATGTGAAAATGGTTAAATCGTTCATGGAAGAGTATGCCGAAGAGCCTGCCTGAGCTTTTAATCAGTAACCCGTATAGACATGCCTTCGGTAATGTCATGCCTTAGCGTGTAACCGGCATTCACCTCAACCACATACATGGCGGGTTCTTCCGAGTGTATATTTTCGTGCGAGTAAGGTGGAGTATTTCTGTGAATGCGTACGATTTCAAAGTCTGAGTTGGCATAAATTATATCAAGTGATATAGGTGTATTGGCCATCCAGAAGCTTCTGGGTTGTTCATCCTCAAATTTAAAAATCATTCCCGAATCAGCCGGCAGGTTATGTACGTCCATTAAACCTTCGCTTCGGCTGTCATCGTCATCAGCTACAGCTGCATCTATTTCAGATACAACCTCACCGGCCTCATTTAGAAACTGCACGGTTGCAGTATATTCCAATTCTCGCCCCTCAACAGGAGAGGGAGGCCGTTCCTCTTCAGTATTACAGGCTGTAAGGGTCAGTGTCAGGATAAATAGTAATGTGGTGAGTCTGAACATGGATTCTATTATTTTCAGTTTTCTACATATTATAATAGTAAGTGCTTCGTGATGGATTTACAAGCTTAAGAGTTGTTATTTCCATCAATTTACAGTAATTTATAAATCTTGAAGTGAGCGCCGAAAGGCCCTCACTTTTTTTTGTACTCATATGTTGTGAAAACGATGCCGGCCGAACCAATAAAAAGAATTAAAGAAATCGCGGAACCTATTGTCGAACAAGAAGATATGTTTCTTGTTGACGTAGAAATTAAACATGCCAATAAAATGGAGGTCTGGGTCTTGGTAGACTCCCTAACTGGTGGTGTTAATGTTGATTCCTGTTCTAAAATTAGTCGCGAGCTCGGTTTTTTGCTTGAGGAAAAGAACATCATCGACAGTGCATATAGGCTGAATGTGTCTTCTCCGGGTCTTTCCAGGCCGCTAAGTGACAAACGCCAATATGGGAAAAACAAAGGAAGGACAGCAAAAGTTAAGTACAAAGAAAATGATGATTACAACTCCGTTGAGGGAGTAATTGGTGAAGTAGATGAGCAGAAGTTCATATTGATAACAGATAACGATGAGAACAAACATATCTCTTTCTCAGACGTTATAGAGACAAAAATTGTCCCGAAAATATAGCCGGTAACCCAGTTTTATAAATCGCACATTTCCAATGCAAAACGACATCTCAAAACTTATTATTCAATCTTTTGCTGAGATAGCAAAAGATAAAGGTATTGATAAAGATCTGCTCCTATCCATCCTGGAGGATGTATTCCGTACGATGATCCGGAAAAAATATGAATCTGATGATGCGTTTGAAGTTATCCTGAATGCAGACAGGGGCGAAATTCAGATCCTTCATATACGGGAAGTAGTTCCTGCCGATGAGCTAACTGACCCTGTAACTGAAATTTCACTGGAAGAAGCTCTCACGCATGATCCGGAACTGGAACTCTATGATGAGTATGCCCAGGAGATTTCCATAACAGATTTTGGAAGACGTGCCGTTACCATGGCACGCCAGCAATTGGCACAGCGTATCAGGGAGATAGAAAAGGATAATATCTTTGAAGACTACTCGGATCGCGTCGGTGAAATTGTTTTGGGTGATGTTTACCAGGTACGCAACAACAAAGACATTCTTGTAAATCACAATGGCGTTGAGCTGTTGATGCCTAAAAGTGAGCAGATATACAAAGACAGGTATCGTAAAGGAGATACAATCCGGGCTGTTGTAGTTGAGGTAAAACGCGTGGGCGGTAATCCAACCGTGATTATTTCCCGAACTTCACCTTTGTTTTTGGAGAGATTATTTGAAAATGAAATTCCCGAAGTATTTGACGGAATCATCGAATTAAAACGAATTGCCCGCGAACCCGGCGATCGTTCAAAAGTGGCTGTGGTTTCTCATGATGAACGTGTTGACCCTGTTGGTGCCTGTGTGGGCATGAAGGGTATTCGAATTCACGCTGTAGTTCGCGAGCTGCAAAATGAAAATATTGACGTAATTAACTATAGCCCCGATAAAGCAGAATTTATTAAACGAGCTTTGCAACCGGCTCAGGTTTTAAAAGTTGAGCTCAGCGAAGATGCCAAGCGCGCCAGCGTTCTTGTACCTGCCGACGAAGTTTCTAAAGCCATTGGCAAAGGCGGTGTAAATATCCGGCTGGCTTCCAAGCTGGTTGATTGTGAAATCGATGTATTCAGAGAAGTTGAAGAGGAGGATGATATCGACCTCTACGAATTCGAAGTCGATTTTGGCAAAGAAACCATTGAATTGCTTAATGAAATCGGATGCGATAGCGCACGTGCTGTTCTCGAACTTGATGAAGATGAGTTGGTTCGCAGAACCGAAGGCAAAATCACCAAAGAAGAAGCTGAGCGAATTATCGATATCATAGCTTACGAATTTGAGGACGAGCAAGATTGATCGTAACTTACGGCATCGTCTCACATTCACTACATTATTTGTTAAACTGACGTAAACACTTTTATGACGGACCATAAACCGAAAAAACTCTTTAAGGTAGCATCAGAATTTAATGTTGCCACTCAGTCAATTGTTGATACATTGAGTGATAATGGGTTTGATGTGGCCAATAGGCCCAATTCCAAGATTACTCCTGAAATGTATGATGTTTTGGAGGGGATATACGGCGATGACAAAGAGAAAAGTCTTGAGCACGAGAAGGCCCGCGAAGAGTATGAGAGTCGTCGCAACCAGATCATGTCGAGTCGAAATGAGAGTGTTACGATCGATAATTTTCTGGAACCTATTGATGAGACGTTAGAGCCTCAGGATGAGGTAAAAGAGAAAGAGGAGCCTGCTGAAGAAAAACCGGTTCAGGAACCACTCGATCTTGAACCGCTCGAAAAGCAGGAGACCGAAGAAGAACCTGAAGTTGCTGCCAAGGAAGAACCGGGGGTTGAGGAAATTCCTGAAGAAGAATTAGAAGCAAAAGAAGAGGCCGTTAAGGAAGAACCGGTCGACGAAGCTGTGATCGAGGAAGAAATTGCTGAGGAAGAACAACCGGAAGCTGATAAGGCAGAAGAAGAAGTAAGTGTAAAAGCTGAAAGTGAAGTAGAGGACAAAGATACTGAAGAAGAAGTTGTAGATGAAGATGAAGTTTTAGACGAAGAAGAAGTCGCTTCAGACGAAGTAGTTGTGGATGAAGATGAAGATGAAGTCAAAACTGAAACTGTTGCCAAAGATGAGGAAGATCCGGAAAAAATTATCCGGGGAAGGGCAGGTAAGCTTACTGGTACAAAAGTATTAGGTAAAGTAGAATTTTCCAGGGATTCCAAAAAGAAACGCAAAACTCGTAAAAGGAAAAAAGATCGTACTGAAGCCGATGAACCGGAAGCAGCAACGACTGCAAAACCTGCAAAACCTGCGGCAGCAAAAGATGCTGATAAGGACAAAAAGACTACAAAGAAAGCTAAAAAGAAGAAAGGCAAGCGCAGCTCTAAGGTTGACGAAGATGACGTAGAGAAGAAAATGCGTGAAACCATGCAGCAGATGCAAAGTGGCGGCACTGTTGGAAGTAAGCGCCAGAAGAGAAGACGCCAGAGAAAAGAGGAGAGAGAAGAGGAGCGTGCACTGCAGGAGGAGTTGGGTGAAACGGAAACAGATGTTATTGAAGTAACCGAATTTATTACGGTTAGTGATCTGGCAGATATGCTTGAAGTAAAACCAACAGATGTAATTACTACCTGTATGTCTTTAGGTATGATGGTATCCATTAATCAAAGACTGGACGCCGCCACTATTGAACTTGTAGCCGCCGAGTACGACTGTGAAGTCGATTTCGTGGATGCAGAAGAGATGATAGACGAAGAACTTGAGCTTGAAGAGGATAAACCCGAGGATCTTGAACCCCGTGCACCGATTATTACGGTAATGGGTCACGTTGATCATGGTAAAACATCACTTCTTGATTACATAAGGCACACAAAAGTAGCTGCCGGAGAAGCCGGGGGAATCACCCAGCATGTGGGCGCTTATGAAGTAAAAACAGATTCAGGTAAAGCAATTACCTTCCTCGATACACCCGGTCACGAGGCGTTTACCGCTATGAGAAGCCGCGGTGCGCAGGCAACCGACATTGTAATTCTTGTTGTCGCAGCCGACGATGCCGTTATGCCTCAAACCATTGAGGCGATCAATCATGCGAAAGCTGCCGATGTTTCTATTGTGGTAGCTATTAACAAGATGGATAAAGCCGGAGCAAATCCCGATAAAATTAAACAACAGCTATCAGATCATGGTGTGATAGTTGAAGAGTATGGCGGTACCAACCAGGTGGCTCAAGTTTCAGCTCACACAGGAGAAGGTATTGATGAATTACTTGAAAAAGTATTGATTGAAGCTGAATTGATGGAACTGAAAGCCAATCCGAACAGACTGGCTCAGGGAATTGTACTGGAGTCGCGGGTTGATAAAGGAAAGGGAACCGTTGCCAATGTACTGGTGCAAAACGGTACACTTAAAGTGGGTGATCCATTTGTTGCCGGGCCGGTATTTGGCCGGGTTCGTGCCATGGAGAATGAACTTGGAAAACGCCTTAAAGAAGCCGGTCCATCGACACCCATTCAGCTAACCGGTTTTGACAATACGCCACAGGCCGGCGACAGACTAATTGTGCCAAAGGATGAGAAAACGGCCAAAGAGATTGCCAATCAGCGGCAGCAGATTCGCCGTGAACAGTCGCTTAGAAGAGTTAAACACCTTACACTCGACGATCTTTCCAGACGAATGGCGCTTGGTGAGGTTTCTGAACTTAATATCATTATCAAAGCTGATGTAGATGGCTCAATTGAAGCCTTGTCGGGTGCGCTACAGAAATTAAGTACCGAAGAGGTGTCTGTTAATATCATTCACACAGGATCTGGCGCCATCACCGAGTCGGATGTGCTGTTGGCTTCTGCATCCGATGCAATTATTATCGGTTTCCAGGTTAGACCTACTGCAAATGCCAGAAAACTCGCTGAAGCAGAGAGTATCGATATACGTCTCTTCAGCGTGATCTATGATGCTGTTGATGAGGTTCACGATGCACTTGAAGGCCTGTTGAGCCCTGAAATTAAAGAAGAGATGAAAGCGATGGTTACAGTTCGTGAAGTCTTTAAAGTTACAAAGGTAGGTACTATTGCCGGTTGTTACGTAAATGAAGGGAAAGTAAACAGAAATAACCCGATACGGATCATTCGTGATGGTGTTGTAATTTGGGAAGGTGAAATTGACTCGCTCAAGCGCTTCAAAGATGATGTGAAAGAGGTGCAGGCAGGTTATGAGTGTGGAATAAGCATTGTGAATTTCAATGACATTAAGGTAGGTGATGAATTTGAAAGCTATGCCGTAACTGAAACCAAGCGTAAACTTGAAGACGCAAGGTAAAACCGGTTTCAATAATCAGATCCGAAACAGGGTTTTGCCCTGTTTCAAAATTGTAAATCACAGTCTATTGCCATGAGTATCCGTACAGAGAGACTCGCTTCCGTAATTCAGAAAGACCTGGGTGAAATTCTTCAGCGGAATTACCAACCCATGGGTACCTTTATTACGGTAACACGCGTAAGAATGACCGACGACCTCTCTATTGCTAAAGTTTACCTTAGCATTTTCTCGCCTAACCGCGATGTAGCTCCGGTCTACAAAAAAATTGACGACAGTCAGGATGAAATTCGCTATCTGCTGGCTTCAAAAATCAAGAACCAGGTAAGGCGAATCCCGGAACTTCTCTTTTTTGAAGATGACAGTGCTGAATATGTAAACAAAATCGAAGATCTCTTCTCTAAAGTGAAAGGAGATAATCCCGAAAAACGTGATGTTGATAACGAGAATTAAAAATGGCTAAAAAAGCCATTCCCATTTCTGAACTTCCTGTTATCACTAAACAGACTGATCCATCCATCTCGCCGGATCTGTTTAGTAAAGGTGCAATTATTTTGATTGATAAACCTCTGGAATGGACCAGCTTTGATGCTGTGAAATACGTGAGGAATCGTATACCCCCTAAAAAGGTGGGTCATGCAGGCACGCTCGACCCGCTTGCAACCGGACTCCTGGTTCTCTGTTCCGGCAGGGCCACTAAATCAATCTCACAAATCCAGGAAGAGAAAAAAACCTATGTTGCTACCATTGAATTTGGCTCTTCTACTCCAAGTTTTGATGCTGCTACTGAGGCCGATCACATGGCTGATTGGCAGCATATTCGGGAAGAGACTGTAAAGAAAGTTCTGGATGAGCATTTTACAGGTACTATCTCGCAGGTACCGCCAATCTATTCTGCCATAAAAGTTAAAGGTGAAAGACTCTATAAACTGGCCCGAAGGGGTGAGGATATTGAAATTAAGCCGCGAAATGTTCACATTCATGAACATGAAATTATGGAATTCAAACCGCCGCATTTAACCCTCAAGGTTACCTGTGGTAAAGGCACCTACATTCGTTCTCTGGCACACGACCTTGGTTTAATGCTTGAAAGCAGGGCGCATCTTTCAGGTCTCAGAAGAACGGCAACCGGACCATTTGATGTTCAGTTTGCATTCACTCCCGAAGAGTTTGATCTTTTTTCAACATCACTGGAAAAAATCTGAAAAACTTTATGGCAAATACAGTTTATATAAAAGACGTACAGAGAAAACCCGATACTGTTCTCACGGTTGGCAGTTTTGATGGTGTTCATGCCGGCCACAAGGTTCTTATCAATACGGTAATTGTAAAGGCACGGTTACGCGGAGCAAGAAGCGTCATCGTTACATTTGATCCGCACCCGCGAGAGATCATTAACCCCGGTGCAGCGGGCATTAAACTTTTAAGCACCCTTGAGGAGCGAAGTGAGCTGCTGGCTGACCTGGGAATTGATGAAATGATTGTAATTCCATTCGATCGCGATTTTTCTCTCTTAACTTCTGAAGAGTTTGTTCGTGATATCATTTGGGAGAAAATTGGATTGAGCGAATTTGTAATCGGCTATGACCACCAGTTTGGAAGAAACAGAGAAGGCACTATAGAAACGGTTCAGCAGTTGGGAAGAGAACTGGGATTTGATACACACGTTGTATCGAAGCAGGAAGTGGGGGATAAAACCGTGAGCAGTACGGTTATCCGTAAAGCGATTCAGGGAGATGGAGACATGAAGTTTGCTGCAAAACTGCTGGAGAGAATGTACATACTAAACGGTACGGTTGTGCACGGTGATAAACGAGGTAAAAAAATCGGATATCCCACTGCGAATATACATCTCGAGAATCCAAAGAAGATCACTCCCAGGCGTGGGGTTTATGCTGTTTGGGTTCGAATAGACGGGGAGTATTACGGAGGGATGATGAATATCGGAATCCGTCCAACCTTTGAAGGATCATCAGAAACTCTGGAAGTACATATTTTTGGTTTCAATAAAGATATATATGGAGTAGAGATTCAGATTCAATTTGTTGATCGAATTCGCGATGAACGTTCATTCAGCGGCATAGGGGAGTTAAAAGCACAACTTGAAAACGATGAACAAGCTGTTCAAAAGGTTTTAAAGAAGAGTGAACCAGATATTGCAAAACAACGGAATTAAGCTTATTTTTTGAAGCTATAAGAGTTTATTAAAATCATTACAAATTACAGATGAGTATAACGAAAGAACAAAAAGAAGAAATTATTGAAAAACACGGCGGAAGTGTTGAAAATAGCGGCGCTGTCGAATCACAAATTGCTATCCTTACAGCAAGAATAAATGACCTCACCGGTCATTTAAAGGAGAACAAAAAAGATCACTCTTCGCGACGTGGCCTGCTAAAAATGGTAGGTAAAAGAAGAAGACTTCTGAATTACTTCAGAGATAACGATATTGTAAAATACCGAGAGCTTATTAAAGAGCTTGGTATTCGAAAATAAGCATTTCTTTAAGGGTACGCTGAACGGCGTACCCTTTTTTATATCCTCAAATATCATACGAATCAGCTTATCCTGATATTTGTTTGAATTGCTTTACTAAAAGGATAGTCGACGAAAGGAAAACGAAAAGAAAGAAATAATGAAAGAAGATTTTAGAAGCGTAGAATTTGCACCCGGAAAAACAATTTCCGTAGAAACGGGACGTCTTGCCAAATTAGCGGATGGTGCAGTAATGGTTCGAATGGGCGACACTATGGTGCTTTGTACTGTTGTAAGTGCCAAAGAGCCAAAACCGGGACAGGATTTTTTCCCGATGGTTGTTGATTTAAGAGAAAGTTTTACAGCTGCCGGTAAATTTCCCGGCGGTTTTATGAAAAGAGAAGGCCGGCCATCTGATGGTGAAACATTAGCGAGTCGCCTTATTGACCGTAGTTTGCGTCCTCTTTTTCCAAGTGGTTATGTAAACGAAACACAATTTATCTGTCAGGTTTATTCCTCCGACGGACAAAATGAAGCGGATGTATTAGGTGCATTTGGAGCATCTGCAGCTACGCATATCTCCAGCATACCATTCGACGGGCCGATGTCGCAGGTTAAAGTGGGACGAATTAACGGCGAGTTTATCATCAATCCAACTATTGATGAACTGAAAGAGAGCGACATGGATCTGATCGTTGCAGGTACTGCAAAAAGCGTGATCATGATCGAAGGAGAAATGAAAGAGATTAGTGAAAAAGAGATGCTTGAAGCCGTTAAGGAAGGGCATAAAGCTATCGCGAAACTATGTGAATTCCAGGAAGAACTGAGAAAAGAATTTGGCGTTGAAAAACGTGAGTTTACCCCGGTTGAAGGAAATAGTGACCTGGAAGGCAAAGTTGCTGACCATGTTGGCGACCAGCTGAAAGGAATTGTGGCATCAGGCCTCGGCAAAGAAGAGTTCGGAGCAAAGCTCAAAGAAGTTAAAACGGCTGTTAAGGAAGCCATTACTGCAGAAGAAGGATATGAAGAAGCAGGCGGTGAAATTTCCGAAATTTTTGGAAACATGGTGAAAGACACCGTTCGTAACATGATACTTGAAAATAAAAAGCGTATTGACGGACGTGGTCCTGAAGATATTCGCGATATCTGGACCCAGGTTGGATATCTGCCAAGAACTCATGGTTCAGCGATCTTTTCGCGTGGCGAAACCCAGGCACTGGTATCTGTTGCGCTCGGTACCAAGCGCGACGCACAGAGTGTCGATACTCTGTTTCATGAAGAAGATCAAACCTTTATGCTGCATTACAATTTTCCTCCATACTGTGTGGGCGAAGCTGGATTTTTACGCGGGCCCGGCCGGCGTGAAATCGGACATGGTTATCTTGCACAGCGTGCTCTGAAAATGGTGCTCCCGGATTTTGATGATTTCGGATATGTAATCAGGGTTCGATCAGACATTACTGAATCCAACGGATCATCATCCATGGCATCCGTTTGTGGCGGTTCAATGGCCATGATGGACGCCGGTGTGCCGCTTCCCAAGCCGGTTGCAGGTATTGCAATGGGTATGATTGTCGGAAAAAACAACTCTGTTGTTCTTTCGGATATCCAGGGAGAAGAAGATTTCATGGGCGACATGGATTTTAAAACCGCAGGTACCGCAGATGGCATAACAGCCACTCAAATGGATATGAAAATTCAGGGTATCAGCTTTGAAGTTATTGAAGAAGCCCTGATGCAGGCTCATAAAGGGAGAATGCACATACTTGGAAAAATGGCAGAAACCATCTCCAAAACCAGGGATTCACTCTCTAAATATGCCCCGCAATTTATTCGCATGACAATTGACGGCGACAGCATTGGCGCGGTAATCGGGCCGGGCGGTAAAGTAATTCAAACCCTTCAGAAAGAGACCGATACAGAGATCTGGATTGAAGAGGATGATCAGGGTAAAGGCCAGATCACAATCTCAGCCGACAGCCTCGATAAAGCCGAAGCAGCCAAGAAAAGAATTCAGGCAGTTGCCGGTCAGCTCGATGAAGGCGCAACTTTTACAGGCACTGTTAAAGCCATTAAAGAGTACGGTGCTTTTGTAGAGATCGTGCCCGGCAAGGAAGGTTTGCTTCATATCTCCGAAATTGAGCACGGACACATTAAAAACGTAGAAGATGTTCTTTCAGTGGGAGATGAGATCGAAGTAAAACTGCTTAAAGTTGAGCATGGCGGTAAATTACGCCTCTCAAGAAAAGCACTGTTACCTGAACCTGAACAAGGCGAATAACAGGTTTTACTGAAAATGTTTACATTAGCGCCTCCCTACAACGGGGGCGCTTTTTTTATGAAACGAAAGTCCTCACTTGAAGGCCATATGGTGACTTTGAAATCACAATACCATTGTCTCATTACTTAAAACGAATATAATGCAATCAACCGAATCTATTACTCAAGTACAGAAAACCACTCTTCCAAACGGATTAAAAATTGTAACCGAACGCATTGAAAGTGTAAAAAGCATTTCAGCCGGTATTTGGGTTAAAACAGGAAGCCGGAATGAATCGAACGAACTTGCAGGGATTACTCATTTCCTGGAACACATGCTATTTAAGGGTACAGAAAATCGTACAGCATATGATATCGCCCAGAGTATGGAGTCGGTTGGCGGTTATCTGAACGCATTTACATCAACCGAATATACCTGTTACTTTGCCCGATGTCTTGATACCAAGCTTGACAAGGCTATGGATGTATTGAGCGACATGGTTCGGAATTCACAGTTTCCCGAAGAGGAACTGGAAAAAGAGAAGAAGGTTGTCCTTGAAGAGATGAAGATGTACAAGGATAGTCCGGACGACTATGTGTTTGAGCTGTTCAGCAGCCAGGTGTTCAACGATCACCCTATTGGGCGCCCCATTATCGGTTACGAAAATACGGTATCGGCCTATACGCGGCAGAATTTGTTTGATTACATGGCAGAGAGATATCGCCCGGATAATTTATTGATTGCGGTTGCCGGACATGTGGAACACGATGAGGTATTGAAACTGGTAGATGAACTACTGCCGCTTAAAAAAGCGGAAGCCACGGAGAACAGAGAACAACCCCTTACCCCATATCAGACAAGCCGCCAGGAAGTATCAAAGGCAATCGAACAGACTCATATGATATTGGGACGCCGTGCCCTTAATTATGACCATCCGGACAAGTATCTGCTGCTTCTTGCCAATACGGTTCTGGGCGGAGGTATGAGTTCAAGGCTTCATCAGAATATCCGTGAGAAATATGGGTATTGTTATTCCATAGGCCCGTTTAATCAGTCGTATACCGATTCCGGACTCTTTGGTGTATATATAGGAACGGATATTGACTATGTAACACATGTTCGGGAATTGATCTCAAAAGAGTTTGAAAGATTGCAAAATGAGATTATTGAATCGAAGGAATTGGATGAAGCCAAAGCTCAGCTGAAAGGTAAATTACTGCTCTCACAGGAAAATACCAGTAACCGCATGACGCGCCTCGCCAAAAGCGAGCTCTATTTCAACCGGTTTGTGACACTCGATGAACTTGTGGAAAATATTGATGCGGTTACATCAGAAGATCTTCTTACCTTTTCAAAAGACTTTTTTGACGCAGATATGTACTCTGAAACACTCCTTGTTCCGGATAAAAAGTAGATCGGAGGTGGGGTTTAATAACTGTTACGTCATACGTGAGTTCACTCTCCATGATTGACAAGCAGCCAAAACTGCCACATCTTTCCCCGAAGTGTTCTATCCGCTGCAAAAGGGTTTATAACATCTTTTACTCGATACCTGATATTAACTACTCGATACTCAATACTATCATGACATACATAAAAGACCTTTCAAATCATCAGGATGAAACCGTAACTCTCAAAGGCTGGATCTATAACAGCCGCAGCAGTAAGGCAATTCACTTTCTTGAGGTTCGCGACGGCAGTGGTTTATGCCAGTGTATCGTTTCACTTGACGAAGTGGGGGAGGATATCTTTGTAGCTACAGGTACATTAAAACAGGAGAGTTCTCTTGAAGTTACCGGGAAAGTGGTAAAAGACGACCGGAGCATTGGGGGGTATGAACTTCACGCGACGGACGTTAAAGTGATCCAGGTGTCAGAGAACTATCCGATAACGCCAAAAGATCACGGTGTGGAGTTTTTAATGGAGAACAGGCATCTTTGGCTGCGTAGCCAGCGACAGTGGGCTGCCATGCAGGTGAGAAATACGATTCAGTTCGCAATTCACAGATTTTTCCAGCAGGAAGGCTTTATCCAGATGGATGCTCCCATTTTTACAGGAAATGCTGCTGAAGGCACATCCACTCTTTTTGAAACCGACTATTTTGATGAGAAAGCCTATCTCACGCAATCCGGACAACTGTATGGTGAAGCCATGGCGATGGCCCACGGCAAGATTTATACCTTCGGGCCAACTTTCAGGGCAGAGAAGAGCAAAACCCGGCGTCATTTAACCGAGTTCTGGATGATAGAGCCGGAGATGGCATTCTATGATCTGGAGATGAATATGGATCTGGCAGAAAAAATGCTTCAGTATATCGTCACAGAGGTGTTGGACAAAAACAGGGCAAAACTGGAAATTTTAGAACGTGATACAACAAAGCTTGAGAAAGCATCTAAAGAGCCTTTCAAGCGAATTTCTTACACAGAAGCCGTTGAGCAGCTTAAGAGTGAAAAGACAGCTTCTATTTTAGACCGGATGGAGAAGGATCGTAATGAGGAGTTAACAACGATCAAAAATGAACTTGAAGAGATTAAGAAAGAACATGGATCTGCAAAAAAGTGGAGAAAAGCTCAGATTGATCAGAGAATCAAAGAGATTCATGCACGTATCGACCAGGTTGAGGAAGATCTCAGAAATATACCGGTTTGGAAGAGATCAGCATCTAACTTTCAGTGGGGTAATGATTTCGGCGGAAGTGATGAAACAATTCTAACCCTTCAGTACGATACACCCGTGATGGTTCACCGCTATCCGGCCGAGGTTAAGGCTTTCTATATGAAGAGAGATCCCGATAATGATAAACTGGCCCTGGCGCTGGATGTGCTCGCCCCTGAAGGGTACGGTGAGATCATAGGAGGAAGCCAGCGTGAAGATGATTTAGAGACATTGAGGAGCAGGATTAAGGAGCATGACCTTCCCGAAGATGTATTCAATTGGTTTCTCGACCTGCGGCGATACGGATCCGTGCCGCATTCAGGTTTCGGGTTAGGCCTTGAACGAACGGTAGCATGGATCTGCGGACTCTCCCATGTGCGTGAAACCATCCCATTCCCAAGAATGCTGGGCAGGTTGCGGCCATAACTATTTTACAAAGGAGATAGGTCACAAGTGTTAAGTCAATCTTCAAGTGACGGTTGAAACCTGACAGCATTCCCGTGCTTTTTGCGGGTTTCTGTCAGCGTTGGCGAAAAGGCCACCGACCCTGAATTACGGATTTCGCCCATGTGCGATCCCATAGCAACGCTGTTCCCCAAGGGATCCCTTACGGGGCAGTCGGTGTACCGCTAAAGCTGCACCTGCGGCTGACAGGTTTTGA
>REDT01000157.1 GCA_007693295.1 Balneolaceae bacterium | reverse complement strand
GCTTCCTTTTTTGAGGATGCAGTTGCTCTTCTGCATACCCATCCTTATGCTCCTAATGAGGTCGTCAAAAATCAGGATTGCCTTGAAAAGAGAAACTGGGATGTGGAAAAAAGGGGTGGATACCCGATATATCGGCCAGCGGGTCCTTCTGATCAAGATTTTAAAGTTTCAAAAAGTGTTTCACTCCCACTATATACATTAGATACTGAAAATATATACATAACCTCTGAAACGGATACAACTGCTGCTCAAGCAGAAAGTATATCTCGTTGCGGATTCTAAAATTATATGAACCAATGAAATCACTACTATATTTGCTTTTAATATACACTTTGTCAGTTACACAGGATAAACAATCCATTCTTAATGAATGTCCTGATTCAACTGAATACACTGTTAATTTGATGGAACGGGTTTTAATGGCTGAAAAATATCAAGGATTCAGAATGGAAACCGGTATTCAACAAGTAAACATAAATGAAATAATTACATTAGCAGATGTAAATAGCTCATCTGAATGTGCAGCTATTCGACAACAGGGAGGTTTTGATTTTCCGAAACCAGATATTTCAACTACCTATTTCAAATCGGAAAACCATTATTTTGCTGTTGAGCATTATACCGATACGATTTTAATAAAAGAAGGTGGAATGATTGAAGTTACTACAGGCCCGGTTGGTGCAATAGGTGTATTTGATACAGATTTTAAAATAATTAAATCTGATTTCATCTGGTAAGTGTTCGAAGTCAGGTAGAAGAAACGGCAGAATTTAAATAAAATAGTTTAACAAGGATCAATGAGAGATTGTTGTCCTTCCCCATGTTCACGTGCAAGCAAGAAAAGTAGTCAATGGTCAAGAAATTAAAGTTGACCCCAATGATTACATGTCCACCAAGTTTAACAGCAATGGAACAATCAACACTTCAGCAAGTTCTTGTGATTAATCAAAAGCAAATTATGATGAATAAAAAAATAATATCTATTTTTATAGTCGCAACATTCACCATTTTATTTCAAGCTACATGCTCAGCACAACAGGCCGACAACTTTGCGGGCACGCTCAAAATCAATGGCGAAATTGAATTAGGGCATACCCCTGAGAATTTAACAGCCAAATTTGGCCAGCCAGGCAGTACAGAGACCGTGTTTTGGGAGATGATTGAGAAAAATGGGACTATTTATTTCTACAGTGGAGCTGAATTTGATTTTGTTGATAATAATCTTAGAAGCTTTATTATTACCTCTTCTGATTTTCAGATTTACTTGGATTCATTTGTACTTAAAATCGGAAATAGTATAAATACTATCTCTACTCTGTTCCCAAATTCTTATTCAAATCGCGGGGCTCAAGGTACTGCTATAACACTGGGTAGTGCAGATTATCAATATTTGAATATCAAAACCAATCCAGAGGGTGAGATTACTGAAATAGAACTTCGTTTTATTCCCTGATAATAAGTTCAATTTTGACCTAAATTCTCAACTATAAGCTTTCCTTGTTAGTTTAATATGCCGGAGATTGGCGCAGTGAGGCCAATTCAGAAGGATTTTTTTGGCAACCTGGAGACTACTGGCTCAACAGTGACATGAATACCTGTTGCGGGCCGGATGGCTGTGGATTTCCTGAGGTTGAGGTAGTATCCGAAATTGAGGAATGTACAGATTGTGGCGACGTTCCAATTCCCTGGTCGCCACCAGAACTTGAGGACCCCGAAGTACCGTGGAATCCCGATGATCCCGGCAGCGGAGGTGAACCTTGCCTGGATTGTGAACCGGGAGATGACCCCAACAACGACGAAGAAACCTGCCCGCTGGGGCAAATTGACGACGGGTTTGGGAATTGTATTGGGGAAGAGGGTGATTGCCCTATCGGGCAAGTTAAAGATGCGGATGGAAATTGCATTGAGGGGGAGGTGCCATGCGAAGGGGATGATCCGCCAGATTATTGTTCTGAACCGGAACCGGTTTTGACCAGGACGACCGGCGCGAAATGGGCGGCTGGCTCGTTGAAGACAGTGATGGGAATCTGAGCTTTGAACCTTTCCCCGGAGATCTGGACGCATCAATCTGCCACATCAGCGGGGTGCCGCCACCACCTGACGGTTCTGTTGCCGTTATTCATACGCATCCGATATACCCATCAGAAAGAATAAAAGTTGAATCGTGCATTGATCGGTTTATTGAGGAAGAAGGAATCGAAGACCCGGAGATTCGTGATCAGATGCGTGATCAACTTTTGCAGACAGGGTTGATGATGTGGCAAGAACCTTCTCGATATGATTTGATCTATTCAGAAACACACACAATAACATCTTATTACATGGATGGAACTTTAATAGAAAAATACTATGATGGAACAATTAACACGGAGGCATATGAAGTATTCTCACGTTGCGGATTTTAAAACTATTGCATTTTCTGGCTTGATTTGTTTTGTTTTTCTATTGACCCCTGAATTACTCAAAGCTCAGGCGCAGTGTACTTCATACGATGATACTCTTGATGGGTTGGTAGAAAGGATCTTTACAGCAGAAAGGCATGATGCTGTTCGTCAGGCGAACTTTCCGCCGGAACTTCACCATGTAACCAAAGCTGAAGTTCTCCATTTAAATCTCCCTGATGAGCAGTGGATCTGTACGGAAGTGCTGAACGCTCTTTACCCGGACAGCCCGGTGCCCGATCTCGATATTGAGTGGGCCCTTTACAGAGTGAAAGACTTTCACTATTTGGTTTCGACCAGATATAGAACCGATTCAGAGGGTGATAGAACAATTTCTACCTCTTTGGGCAGGCTTTTTAGTCCACAGTTTGAAATCATTGAATATATTAGAATGTAGAAGGTTTGATAAGTATAATTTCATCAGAAGTGGTACAGATTGGGAAATGATGAGGCATAAATACTATAAAACTTCGGATTGCTCCGATGAAAATAGTCTGATGCTATCACCTTTCAAAATCAGACGAAGTCGACTGATAGAAGCCTCAGTTCATCCTCATTGCCGAAAAAGAATTGGGATGTTCATGGTGGTGGCGATCGTTTTATGATCGAGAGTGGCCGGTGTAAACTCAGTCTGATTTACTGCGTAAATTGCAGCCTGGGCAAGAGAACAGTCAGCGCTTTGAAGAAGAACCAGATCGAGCACTTCCCCACTTTCACCAATCAGCGCCTGAAGCACAACACGCTCCATATTCACCCGTCCTCTGGCGGCTTGAGGAAATTGAAGATTTTCCATCAGCGCCGTCATTCCGCCCACAATCATCGGGAACTGATACTCTCCGTAATACGCAGGAGCATGTCTGAATTAGATATGAATTTGATGTTACAGGTATTGGAGTATTGAACTATTCTTCCCTGATGAGATGCTAAAAGCAGCAGGCGACCGGCAGGCCAGGTACAATTACCGCCAAAAAACAAGTACCGGTGAGTTATCTCGTTTTGCCAACTGCATTATACCGGGCATAAGAGAGGCAAGGGAGTTGATTGAGGCATTTCTTGACCGCTAACCCGCATTTGCTTGAATCTCTCAGCAAAACCATCAATCTTACCGGTAAAATTGATAAACAAAAAAAGGAAGATCTATGTCCGAAAAAGTACAAATCACCAAAGAGAACCCCTTTAAGATTCTATTCGTCTGCCTCGGTAATATCTGCCGCAGCCCTACGGCTGAGGGTGTTTTTCAGCACCTGGTGAATGAACGGGAGCTTCAACCCTATTTCTATATCGATTCTGCAGGAACCTCTGCCTGGCACATCGGTGAGCCTGCCAACAGCAAAAGCCAGCAGATGGCCAACAAGCACGGCGTAAAGCTTAATTCCCGCGCCCGGAAGTTCGAAACGGCCGACCTGGAGGAGTTTGACCTGATTTTGGCCATGGACCGGGAAAACCTGCAAAACATCAGGCAGCTCGACACTCAAAACCGTTTTTCTGATAAAATTAAACTGATGCGCGACTTCGACCCGCAGCCCGGCGATGATGAAGTGCCCGATCCCTATTATGGGGGCATGGATGGCTTTCAGCATGTGTTTGACGTGGTGCACAGAAGCTGCGCGGCACTGTTGGATGAGCTGGAGGAGAAGATTGAGTCTTGAGTCTTGACCTGACAGCACCAACCGGATCTGCCCCGTAGGGATCCCGATGGGGTCAGCGTCTTCTCTTCACGGTACACGGTTAAAGATGATACCTGCATTGCATTTTCCAAATCAAATCTTTGTGATCTTTGTGACAAAACTTCGTGCCTGCACTCTGAAGCGCTCTTTTGTACGCAGGAGTGCACTTTGTGGTTAAACCGGTTCTCTTTGAGTGACTGACTTGAAATCCTTAGCGCTGCCCTCCTCGATGACGGTGTGGGCGTTGATTAGGATCCGGGCTCGGAGGTTCTGTAGATTGCTGCTTCTAATCCCCCGAATAAATTCGGAGGTTATAATATCGATTCACGCCTATGGCGTTTGGATTTCATGCATCAATCAAACCTTTGCGCCTCAATGTGCTTGCATTCCGACGTGCTCTTTTTCACATAGAATTATACTTTTTGGGTAAACAGGCGCTTATTGAGCGACTGACTTGAAACATCCTTCGCGCCTCTTGACGAACTTGGCGGTTTAACCTTCTTGAGTCAATTTATATCTTACTCCTATTCCCCTAAATCATATTCAATAACTCATGCTACCCAAATCCATTACATCCTATTTAGCTGACCATTCCGGGATTGAAGTTCAATCAGCTCAAAACGTATCCGGCGGCAGCATTAACCAGGCTGTTAAAATCACTTCCAATATGGGTGATTTTTTTCTGAAGTGGAACTCATCAGCACCGGATGACTTTTTTACCAAAGAGGCTGAAGGGTTAACATTGCTGAATTCTGCAAAATCAGATCTTCGGGTACCTGAAGTTATTGTGGCTGAAAAACCGGGGGAAAGCCGCCCCGCATTCCTGCTGATGGAGTATATCGTAGAGGGCCGTTCGGGCAACTCTTTTACCTTTGGAAAAGAACTTGCCAAACTGCACCAAACCACGGCTCCTCAATTCGGCCTCGAAACCGACAACTACATCGGCAGCCTGCCGCAAAGCAACCGGATGCACGACGACTGGCCAAGCTTTTTTTCTGAAGAGCGAATTATTCCCCAACTGAAATTGGCGATCGACTCCGGAAAAATGGACCGAAGCCTTTTAGCCAATTGGGACCGGCTTGCTTCCAAACTGGACGAGCTGCTTGCGCCCACAAAACCCTCACTCATTCACGGTGACCTCTGGGGCGGCAACTACCTGTTCGACAGTTCAGGTAAGGCGGTCCTGATCGATCCGGCTGTCTATTACGGCCACCCGGAGATGGATCTGGCTTTCTCAAAAATGTTCGGCGGATTTTCCGGTGATTTCTATGAAGGATATGAGTCGGTTACTGCATTAGAACCCGGGTTTTCAGACCGTGTTCAAATTTACAACCTCTACCCCCTGCTGGTGCACGTTAACCTGTTTGGCGGACACTACACATCCCAGGCAATGCAGTTGTTGAATCGGTTTTAACTG
>REDT01000066.1 GCA_007693295.1 Balneolaceae bacterium | reverse complement strand
GGAAAGGAGGGGACTTTTCTAATCACCCGATACTAAATCTTTGACATGACACTAGATTCACCCACACGTTTGACGAACATAAATGAATAAATACTACTTTATATATTTGGTTTGGCTTTTACCAATCTATTTTCTGGTGCAGACCGGGTATCAGCTTGCTGCCTTTCACGGCATTCAATCTACCTTCGACAACGGCGACAGTTACGTTGCAAGCGTAACTGATTTTGATGTTAAACAGATTGCAGCGCAAACAAATGGGTATGTTGTGTTGAATTTTTCTATTGATGATGGCACTGTAGTCGAAGAGAGGCTTGCCCTGCCTGTACAGATGGCTCAGGTCATCATGAACTCCGAGTTGATCCCGGTCCGATACATGGAGAGCTCCTTTAATCCTATTGTAATGATGCCGGTTTACGAACTGCAAAAAAGCGTCATTAAAGTGAACCTGGGGGTAACCGGATTTGGATTGGTTGTCACCTTGATTATCTCGTTTTTTGCATCCAGGTTTGCGAGAAAGAGAATCGTGGATGGTGAAGATATCCTTGAAATAGAGCGGCTCGACCCTGAAAATATTGAGTAATGAAAAAAAATAAGCTCTTTTTGATTCCCACCCCGATCGGCAAACGCAAGGAGAATCTTGTGCTTCCCGAACATACGATTAAGACGGTGCATAATTTAAGCTGTTTTCTGGTTGAAAAACCTCAAACCACTCAAAGTTTTTTCCAGTGGATTAAGCACCCGGTTCCCAATTACCAGATAACCATGAGGGTATTAAACAAAAAAACGCCCGACCAGGAGATCTTCAGTTTTTTGCAGCTGTTGAAAGATCAGGACGTGGGACTGATGTCGGAGGCCGGGGCACCCGGGGTTGCCGATCCCGGTGCAAAATTTGTAAAATTGGCCCATGAAAACGATCATCCTGTAATTTCTTTGGTTGGCCCCTCCTCGATCCTGTTGGCCCTGATGGCCTCCGGAATGAATGGGCAAAGATTTGCCTTTCACGGCTACCTATCGCTAAACGACTCGAAGCGAATTAGAGAGCTTTCAGAATTAGAGCAGGAGTCCGCTCAAAAAGATCAAACACAGATCTTTATGGAAACCCCTCACAGAAATGAGCTTCTCTATAAGCTGCTTTTGGAAAAACTGCGTCCGGGCACCAGACTTTGTATTGCCTGTAACCTCACTCAAACAGATGAGTTTGTTAAAACCCGAACGGTTCACCAGTGGAGAGAGTCTGAAATGCCGGATCTGCAGAAAAAACCCGCTCTGTTTCTGATATACGCGGGATAGGTACCGTTAGTGAGATCGTTCGGTACTAATGCCTGCTTGGCCGGTTTGAATGCTTTATCACAACCTATTGACTGATCCCTCTGCCCGTATGATCATTATCGAGAAACGGGTATTTCAGTTAACTGAATCATATGCTCAACACACCGAAACGTTGCTTACCTGTCACTCTAGATAGATCTGAATTAAAACCCTTCTTACCTGTATTTTCGCAGATCTCTTGATATCAATCTGTAAGCCAATCATACCCGGCATTCAATCACTTAGAAAAGATTTATCCATATCCATTTTTACTACTTACTTTTTTTTCTTTAATTAGGTGAGTTTTTATTCAAACTCTTTAGGGTAATTACTGCGATTTCTAATCTAATCTGAAAAATACATGCCTGATTTTTCTCTGCATTGGATCGACTTTACCGTGATCTTTGTCTATATCGTCGTGATACTTTGGATCGGTATTTGGGTATCCCGCAATACCGATGATACAGAAGATTACTTCCTCGCCGGCCGCTCTCTCACATGGTCGCTTATAGGGTTCTCACTTGTAGCCTCCAATATGTCGTCAACCAGCCTGATTGGTATGGCCGGAAGTGCGTACGGTACCGGGGTTTCCGTTTTTAATTATGAGTGGATGGCCGCCATTGTGCTCATCTTCTTCACCATCTTCCTGCTGCCCCTTCTGCTAAAAAGCCAGGTATTCACCATGCCGGAATTCCTGGAGCGACGGTACGACAGCCGCTCTCGCTACTACTTCTCCGGGTTTACCATCCTGGGAAACATCTTTATCGATACTGCAGGCGCGCTCTATGCCGGTGCCCTTGTCATCTTTCTGCTCTACCCTTCCGTGCCTTTTGCGCTTTCGGTAATCATTCTTGCTCTTCTGGCCGGCGCCTACACCATTTTAGGTGGTTTAAAGGCTGTTGTTTACACCGATACCATTCAGGCTGTACTGCTGATGCTGGGTGCTGTACTGATTTCCGCCCTGGCATTTGGTAAAGTAGGCTCCTGGGAAGTAGTTACTACTTCTGTGGATGAAGGAATGCTCAGCCTGATACAGCCGGCCTCCGACCCATTCCTGCCCTGGCCCGGATTACTCTTTGGTATTCCGTTGCTTGGTTTCTACTTCTGGTGTACCAACCAGTTTATGGTACAGCGCGTTTTGGGAGCTAAAAGCCTTGATCACGGGCGCTGGGGGGCTCTCTTTGCAGGGTTCCTGAAGCTGCCTGTCATCTTTATCATGGTGCTTCCCGGTATCTTCGCTCTTATTCTCTATCCCGATTTACCAACTATGGAAGGGTTTACTCCCGACCTGATTTTCCCGGTTCTTCTGTTCGACCTGCTCCCAATCGGACTTCGGGGCCTGATTCTTGTTGCCCTGATTGCGGCTATCATGTCGTCGATCGACTCGACACTCAACTCAGCCTCAACACTCGTTACCATGGACTTTGCAAAACCGCTAAAGCCAGACTGGACAGAGAAGCAGCTGTTAAATGTTGGCCGAATTACAACGTTCGTATTTATGATTATTGCAGCCGCCTGGGCGCCGATGATTACCAACTTTGCGTCACTTTGGGAGTACCTGCAGTCCATCCTGGCCTATCAGAGTCCGCCCTTTGTGGCCGCATTTCTAGTGGGAATATTCTGGGCCGGGGCAAACCGCCAGTCAGCCTTTTGGGGAATGGTAGGCGGACACGTTGTTTCAGCCGGTCTCTTTGTTTCCATTATGATATTCGGTGTAATCGACATCCATTTTCTCTATGTGGCTCCGATACTCTTTGTGGTGAGTATTTTCCTCATTGTGATCATCTCCATACTTACCGAAACCAAGCAGGAGCGCGCTGATATTGAGGCTTTCCTCTGGACAACCGATTCATATAAAAAAGAGACCAAAGAGCTTGCCGAGAAGCCATGGTATCAAAACTATAGAATTCAATCTATAATCATATTGGCAATTACGGCCGTAATTCTCTATATGTTTTGGTAACAATTGAAAGAATTAAATACCCATGTCAACCATTCTGAGTTTTGGTGAAATTTTATGGGACATCTTTCCCGACTACAAAAAACCGGGAGGATCTCCGGCCAACCTGGCCTATCATCTTCACGCACTGGGGAACCGTTCCAAGCTGATCAGCAGGGTTGGCGATGACCAAAACGGTGAAGAGTTACTGAGCTTTATTACTGATAAAGGGTTGAATACAGCCTATGTCCAAAAAGATCCAAACCACCCTACCGGAACAGTTGGGGTTGAATTTGATGATGGAGAGCCCTCCTATACCATTCATCATCCGGCTTCATGGGATTTTATTGAGATGACCGATCAGCTTGAAGAGGAGCTGCAGCATGCCGATGCCATCTGTTTTGCCTCGCTCTCTCAACGCGAAGAGGATTCCAAAAAGACTCTTGGTAAGATCTTGAATGGTGTCAGAGACAACTGCCTGAAGGTGTTTGACCTGAACTTGCGTCCGCCATTTATCGATCGCGAAAATATTCTTGAGTGCATTGAACGCGCCGATGTCATCAAATTTAATGAAGATGAGCTTGCGCAGGTCTCTTCATGGGTAAAAACAGAAAACCTGCCGAAGCATATTTTGAGCAGGCATCCTGAGAAGATAATCCTCATCACGCTGGGGGCAAAAGGAAGCGCCATGCACTCTTCTGACGGTTTTTTTGAACAAAAAGCATACCCTGTATCCACCGGAGGCGATTTTGTTGGTGTAGGAGATGCATTTCTGGCCTGCGTAACCCATCTGCTTCTGAAACAGATATCCCCAAAAAATATTCTCTCCGGCGCAAACAAGTACGCGGCTTTTGTTGCATCCCAACAGGGTGGAATGCCTGAGATTCCCGGTGATATCATCCGGAATGTAAACAACCCATAAGCCTGAACTATATGGCTTCTCCATGCACAACCTGAAAATGACACCAGAAATACCCCTGCCGAAGGATATCTCCAAAAGAGCCCGGCTTACCTATAATCGTCTTGCCCCGAAGATCACGAAAACTGAAGCCGGGGGCGGTAAGAACGCAGAGATATTCTTCGAACGGCTGGAGTCCAATTTTGAGCGGCTCTTCAGAACCCTCTATCACCTCTATGGGAATCGCTACGATTTCTACTTCCACCTTGAGGAGCTTATGCATCTCATGGCGAAGCTATATTCAGACAGAATACCCCGACTGAAGAAGAGAGATCTGAAAAAGGAGAAAAATCCGGACTGGTATCTCTCGCAAAAAATGATTGGAGGGGTCTGTTATGTGGATCTCTATGCCGGCGACTTGAAAAAAATGAGTGAGAAAATTTCCTATTTCAAAGAGATGGGCATCACCTATCTGCATCTCATGCCCTTCTTTAAGTGCCCTGATGGAGAAAGCGATGGCGGTTACGCCGTAAGCAGCTATCGGGATGTAAGAGATGATTTGGGCACAATGAAAGATTTAGAGGATCTCTCAAAACAGTTTCATGAGAATGGGATTAACCTTGTTGTGGATTTCATCAACAACCACACCTCCGACGAATTTATCTGGGCCAGAAAGGCACTGGAGGGCGAAGAGGAGTTTATGGAGCATTACTACATGTTTCCCGACCGGCACACACCCGATCAGTATGATGCTTCCCTTCGCGAGATCTTCCCGGATGTGAGGCGGGGAAATTTCACCTACAAAAAGGAGATCGATCGCTGGGTTTGGACCACATTTCACAACTACCAGTGGGATTTGAACTATAAAAACCCGGCGGTGTTCAACGCCATGGCTGAAGAGTTGCTGATTCTTGCCAATCGCGGTGTAGACATTCTCAGGATGGATGCCGTGGCATTTACATGGAAAAAAATGGGGACCGACTGCGAAAACCTGCCCGAAGCACATTTTATCCTGCAGGCACTAAACGCGATTTCTTCGGTGGTCTGTCCCGGCCTGCTTCTGAAATCCGAAGCCATTGTTCACCCTGATGAGGTTAACCGGTATATCGACAAAGATGAGTGTCAAATTTCATATAACCCGCTATTGATGGCTCTGAGCTGGGAGAGCCTGGCCACCCGCGAAACCAAACTGCTCACCCATTCGATGAAGCACCGTTTTCAGATTGGAGAAAATTGCGGATGGGTGAACTATGTTCGCGGCCATGACGACATCGGCTGGACGTTTTCGGATGAGGATGCAGCTTTTTTGGGAATCCACGGCTATAACCACCGCCATTTCCTTAACCGGTTCTATTCCGGACAGTTTCAGGGCAGTTTTTCC
>REDT01000067.1 GCA_007693295.1 Balneolaceae bacterium | reverse complement strand
ACCGAAGATGGATATACCCGTTGCTGACGAGAGAATTTCCGTCCACATTCACCAGGTCGAGCTGGGTAATTAACAGGTACTGGTGCAGGTCGGAGAAGTAGGCAGCGTTGGCCTGTCCACCGGTTTTGATCACCCTGTCGTTATATTTATTGAGAGAGAAGTCGAACCCGAGTTCACCCACCCATCCGGTTGTGTCGGAATCGGACCGAACCCGCTCCACGTTGAGCACCTGCGCATAAACGGATTCAGTAAGCAGGAAAATTGTGATGAGCAGTAGGGTACATTGTGTGATGGGGGTAATTTTAAGTTTCATGAATCAGGTAAAATGGTTCGTTGTGAATTTTTTATGGGCCGGGCTGAAGAAGTACGCAATGCGCGACTTCTGAAATTCAGGTGTGTGTTCCGGATGCAAGCTCTAAGCCTTAAAAGCGAACACACCCCTCGCTAGTCAAATCCGGCTATGCCGTTTTGCCTTCGCATTTCCCCTCTTGCCATAGGCATCCCTACGGGGCCAGAGGGGACTATTCTTCCCCTCCTCACTACAATGGCGACAACACACCGGTGTTCCGGATAAAAACAAATGCATCATACCGTTCGGGAAGTATGGTTTGTACGTAGTTGCCGCGTTCATTACGCGGATTGAAGGTTACGCCAATAGCCCTGTGGGGTATCCAACGATCAAGTGCATCGTTAAGTTCAGGGTCTTGAAATAAGAGATAGAACGTTTCGTGTCCGGTGGCTTCAAGCATGGCTTCCCAGCTGTCTGCCATGGCTTCGGGCACCTCCATGCTTTCCATGTTCCCCTCCCAGTTAAATGCCGCCAATACACGGCCGGTATACGTGCCAAACCCGATAGCAAACACATTTTCCCGGCCAAGTGCTTCGCGGCTCAGCTGACCGATGTTATGTGCTCCCTGCCGGCCCATCTCTGTAGCCCTTGCATCGCCGATATGAGTATTGTGAGCCCACACTATACCCCGGCTGTTATCATTGTAGTACTCCAAAAGACGTTCGGCTGTGAGATAGAAGTGAGAAGCTCTTTCATTCCATGAGGTGGCGTCGCGCTGGAGATTCCCCCTGTAGTGACGCTCTGCATTGATGGCCACTTTGGCTCCATGTTCAGCCCTGAAAAATCCCCATCGATCTGCGTCAGGATGATTCTCAAGGCTTTGCACCATTTCAAGTACCTCCTCCATGTCGGAGGCACAATCCTCGCGAGACTGCTGAATCATGCGTACATAGTCACCGGGTTCAGAAAACCGCGTCATACAGGAGTAAGCATTGGAGGCTGATCTTCCGAGGTCAGGATCGATACCTGAAATCCACTCCAGTACATCATCCATTACGGTAAAATTGTCGTATACATCAATCCCGTAAAAGCCAACGCGCTCCTCAGCTGCAAGGCCTTCGTTATAATCGTGCATCCACTGTACCAGCTCCTTGACCTCTTCATTTTTCCACATCCAGAGCGGCCAGCGTGTGATGGTTTCCATCGCTTCATCGATGGTCTCAGGCCCGCCCGGTTTGTGTTTTACAAATTTGTTGATTCGTGAAGTGGACGACCAGTCGGCCTCAACGGCAATGAAATTGAACCCGTGCTCTTCAATCAGATTCCTGCTGAGCGCGGCTCGTTTGGTATAGAATTCAGAAGTACCGTGTGATGCTTCGCCCATCAATACCAGCCGTTCCTCACCTATGTGATTTGTGAGGGCCGTAAGTTCATCCATGTTTTCGAAAGGGGTGGCGTAACGCTGCAAAAGTTCAGGCAGATCCTGTGCGGAGCAGACGGATACGATAAAAAGAAGAGGAATGAAAAACAGGTATCGGACGCGATTCATCATGGTGAACAGTTTATTTACAGTTTCTTTCTACTGAAAATAAGAAAAAGAATGAAGAACGTGTCAAACAACCTGACAGTGTTGTGTTTGTATGCAAGGAGTGCTGTTTCGGTGATCAGTACCCCGGACAGCGCCGAAGGCATCCCAACGGGGCTTGTCCGGGGATTCGGAGTATCAGCGTTGGGTTAACTTCCAAGGAATGTTGTAATAAGTTGGGAATCGATTCCATGGAGGCGACGCTGATTCCGAAGGAATCCCGATGGGGCAGAAGCCCGGAAAAGCACCGGGAATGCTGTCAGGTCTCTGAAGCAACCTTGAAGGTCCTTAAGGCCAGATCACCAAAGCATCATTTTCATGCAAAAAACACTTCCGCCGCTCTTGATGAACTCGTAGGTGCTGTACTCATGCACTGAAAATCCGGCATCGCGAAGTTTTTGGTTCACATCGGTACAACCCTGCTGTATGAGTACATTTTTCCCGTCGGGACAGGCAGCATTTACCGCAAATAGCTTTTCAGCTTCATATTTGGTGGCTTCAATCACATTTTCAAAAAGCTGGTGAATCATCTTCAGTCCCTCTTCGGTAAATGCGTCGGGGTAGATCAAAACATTTTTCTCATTTAAAACACAAAAACAGGTGTCGAGGTGGTAAAATTTATCATCTACCAGTTCGAGAGCAATTACCGGGGTATCAAGCAGATTGGAAACCTGTTCGTGGGCTTTCAGCGACGACCTGAAACCGTAGCCTCCCCAAAGCAGCTGCCTTTTAAAATGCCATATGGCATCACCCATGCCTTCAAAATCATTTACAATGGCGGGATTGAGATGCAGCACTTCGTAATCCTGGGACCTGTACCACTTTTCAATGGCTTCGACTTCCCTCTTGCGTTCGTTGTTATGCATGATGCTCATTACCACTTTTTTGTTATCATCGGCATCAATAAAGGGCAGGCTTTGGTTTGCACAAAAAACCATGTCAGGAAGTCCTTTTTCACCCTTGATGACCTGAACATCAAAACCCAGCTCTTCATATCCGTCAACAAGATGCTCCCACTCGTTCAACGCCTGCATTTTATCTACACCGCCGATATGACCCTTCATATGTGGATTTATCACATATTCCACATCAAAATAGGTTGGTTTAACCATTAACACGCGGGAAGGTGCCGGCATTTTAGGCAGGTCAGACAAATTAAAATCGATCTGGGAAACAGAGGTATAAATTTTTTTCATGGCAGATTTGTTTTTAGTTCTGCGAGGTTGTCAGCCCCGACAGATTGAAGCACTCTTTAGCTTGGAATGTAAGGGTAAAAAATTTGTGATTATCCACCAAATTATTTCATGTGTCTAATTACAATGATGGGTTATGGTAGAATGAATCCAAATACAATTTGAAAACTATTAATGGATAGATTTTTTTGGTCCACTGTTGATCGATGCGGGTAAGTTCTCAGATGAAATTAAACCCCAAAAGAATTACACACAAACACCTCCTGCTCAAATCAAAGGCCGGGGGTTCAGAATCCTCAAATTAGATCTAATCAAAAAAGTGATCTGGAATGAAGGCATGTAAAAAATGATCTTTTAACTATCAGAATCAGCATCCGAATTTGATTGGAATAGGCAACTTATTTTATTGAAGACTCCATTGGCCTTGAATTTTTGGTTCGTTTTGTTTCAAGACAAAATGAACAGAGAGCTTTAAATGGTTAATGAATTGTTTTACTTCTCCGAAGTGTTTACAGTAGAACCTGAAATTTTTATGATACCCTCACTAAAAAAAATAGAACCATATTTCTTTCATCCTTAACCTTGCCCCTTGAAAAAGAAACAACTACGTTCTCACTATGATATTAGATCCAAACATACTTACACAGCTGGCACCGCTTGAAATGAAAGCCAGGAATATTGTTGAGGGCTTCATCTCAGGTCTGCACCGCAGTCCATATCACGGTTTTAGTGTGGAGTTTGCCGAGCACAAGCCCTATAACCAGGGAGATGATTTTAAACATATCGACTGGAAAGTGTATGGAAAGACAGAGCGTTTTTATGTGAAGCAGTACGAGGCCGAAACCAACCTGCGTGCACATGTGGTGCTCGACATCAGCAGTTCGATGTATTTTAAACATTTTGCCGATTGGAGCAAGCTGAGGTACGCCATTCACCTGGCGGCTTCGCTGATGTACATGCTTTACCGGCAGCGTGATGCGTCAGGGCTTGTGCTGTTTGACGAGAAAGTAAGAGAGGAGTTTCCGGCTAAATCATCCTACAGCCATTTGAGGCTTCTTTTTAGCCGTCTTGAAGAACAGCTTGCAGAAGAGCAGGAAAAGGCCGGGCTGCAGCGCTCATCAGCATCGGCCGAAGCGCTGCATCAACTGGCTGAAAATCTGAAGAAAAGAAGCCTGGTAATTATTGTAACCGATCTGTTTGAAAACGTAGACAACCATGACGCACTGATCTCGGCTCTCCGGCATCTGCGTCACCAGAAGCATGAAGTACTGCTATTTAATGTTTTGGAACATCAGAGTGAGAGAGAGCTCGATTTTCCCGACGGCAAATTTCTTTTCGAGGATATGGAGACGGGCTCTGAGATGGAAGTGATTCCGGCGCAGGTAAAGGAAGACTATAAGAGAAAGGTAAATGAGTATACCAAGCGCTTTAAACTTGCCTGCAACGAAGCGCGTGTAGATTTTGAAGAGATCGATACACAGAGCCCGTTCGATTTGGCCCTGCTGGCCTATCTGAATAAGAGGAAGAAACTGGGATAGTGAACATATCTCATAAAGAAAACGTGAGAGATGAATACTTCTAAATCCAATGCAAAAAGAATTTTTGAGCGCCAGGCCTACCATCTGGCGGCGTTGATCATTTTGATGAGTATCCTGATTTATTCAGATGAAATCGTGTCATATCAGGAGGGTGAATTTTTGGGGTTATCCTCCGGGATATGGTTTTGGGCTTCAATTTTCGCGGCCATTCTTCACCAGGTCTATACTTGGCTGTTTTGGCGTCTCGAGCTCTATTTGGGATACCTGACGAAGTGGTTTGGCAAGCACTCCTTTACCGTTTTTAAGGTGCTCTTTGCTCTTTTCGGATTGAGCCGACTGCTGATTTTCCCATTGGCCTTTTCCAATAGGGATACGCTGGAACTGCCGGCGCTTTTTCAGTGGGGTCTGTCTTCTATTCTCCTTCTGCTGTCAGGCTATCTCTTCTATTCCGTCATAAGGTGGTTTGGCATAAACCGCGCTGCCGGGCTGGACCATTTTAAACCCGAAGAGGCTAAAGAGTGGGGTTTTGTGGATAAGGGAATATTCCGATTCACTTCGAATGGAATGTATCTATTTGGTTTTCTATTTCTTTGGGTGCCGGGATTGATGCTGGAATCTTCAGGTGCGCTTTTAGCAGCGGCTTTTTCACACACGTACATATGGGTGCACTATTTTTGCACAGAAAAACCGGATATGGAGTATATCTACGGGGAAAGGTAATTGACCTGAGCTCTTATCCTGACTTCCGCGCTGGAACACCATTTCTTATTTTTTGATGTGAAAAGAATCTTGATCGGAATCAGATAAAGTTTATCACTGCAGATACTTTCCACTTTGATTTTTAAATCGTAGAATAGATTGATGAATTTAATTGACTATGTACTTTTGTCTTGATCCGCCGGTAGTCGGACAGGTGCAAAAGTACCATGCCAAAGGCATCCCAATGGGGAAAAATCAAGGCTGTGAATTC
>REDT01000069.1 GCA_007693295.1 Balneolaceae bacterium | reverse complement strand
GCCCCGGAAAGGGAAAGTGGAAGCCCAGGATCAGCATTTCGTCGGTGGCGGCCCGATCCAGAAGCCTTCTCCGGCTCCGGACGGCCTCCTCGCGATCGATGTCGTGGAAAAACTGCCATTCCGGATGCTCGAACGAGACGTGAGTGAATACCAATGCATCGCCCACGATCAGGAGCTCCTGGCCCCCACCTTCCACGTCGATGGCGATGTGGCCGGGCGTGTGGCCGGGAGAAGGGATGCTTCGGATTCCGGTCACCACCTCCTCGTCCGATTGGATCGTGCGAACCCTGTCCTCGAGGCCCTCCAAAACCCCGCGTTCCGCAGCACCGGGCTCCTCCAGTTCAAAAATGGGCTCGAGTGCGGCCGGGGCCTCGTCGCCGGTCCAGAATTCGAACTCGCGTTCTGAGATGAGGACCTCCGCGTTGGGAAAGGCTGGCGCCTCGGTCTGCGGGTCGAGGAGCCCACCCATGTGATCCGGATGAGCGTGGGTGAGGATTACTGCGTCGATGCTCTCGGGTGGTACGCCCGCCGCCTCCAGAGAAGGACCCAGACGCCCTCCGGCAGGAGGGAAATTGGGGAAAGCGATCCCGATCCCGGGGTCGACCAGCGTCCGTCGATCGCCGGACTCGATCAGGATCGGGCTCGCCTGAAGGGGGGTGTGGTCAGCCGGGACCAGGCGGGAGCGGAAGTACTCTGCGCGCCTCTCCGGATCCACATTGAAGGCGCGGTGTTCGAGGGGATCGTTAACCTTAATTAAATCCATGGGAAAGTGGAAGTACCCGTCGCTGAGAACGGTAATTTCCGTATCGCCCATTGCGAAGCGGTAAAAGCCCGGCGACCGGTTATGGTTATCGGCACCGGTCTGGGTATGGGTGCCTTGTTTCTCTCCGGCTATCGCAGCCGGCGCTATTGCAGCACCGGCCAGGGCTGTGGTATTGAGCCGGATAAATTCCCGACGGTTCATGTTTGAATTTGACATAATATTCCTCTATTTATTAATGGTGTGGCTGTAGTTTAGCAGTACAAGTGTGCCTCAAATTGTAGATTTAAAAGGATTTTTGAGGTATATGGCTATTTCTGTAAAGCCAATAAAATGTTAAGGTTACATCACTTTTTTTTATTTGGTTGCCAGATGAAGTCTGATCCTGTAACCAAAATCACTGAGTCGTTTCACTTTCGAATTGCCGCACAAACGCAATCACCTTTTTCGCCACCGTCCCGGTAGAAGTGAGGCGCGCTGTATGGCTCTCACCATCCATCCACTCCGTTCGGGCATTTGGAAGCAGGTGATCGATCGCCTGAGTTGCAAAAGTATTCGGGAGTACAGCAGGGCCTCTATTAATGACCCGATTCATGCACTTCGCCAAGCAGGTCAATATCCTGCGTGCCGGCACGATCAAGCAGCCGGGCAAAGTGTTTTCTGGCCGTATCGTCATCACCGATCATACGGGCAGCCAGTGCGGCTCCCATCAGCGTATTGAGCCGGCCGGGCCACATCCGGTCGGACTCTTCGTAGGCTGTCAGGGCATCTTCCGGACGGTTAAGGTCCATAAACAGGTCACCCAAAGCTTCTCTCGGTGGCTGAAGTGCGCCGGGCGTCACCGGATGTTTCTCCACGCCGGCCTCCATTTCTGCAGCTGATCGGGTCAGCCGGATAGCTTCCTCTTCATCTCCCTCCTCAAAAGCGATTCGCCCGGCAAGCACAAGCCGCTCTGTTTCGATGTAGGCAACCATATTATCATCGCCTCTCTGTTCAGCAACATCCCGCAGCTCACCCATTCGCTGTTCCGCTTCCTTCGCGGTGTTCAGGTCACCGGTGTGTACGGCGCCCAGTCCGCGGGCGTACCAGGTCAATCCTTCAGCCCAGGGAGAAGCATCCCACGGCAGGTAGTCCGGTGTGCGCGGTTCAAGTTCAGTGGCTCTTTGCCAGTCTCTCTGCTCTACCGCCAGCCGAGCGGGTATGGCCGCAAAGTGGAAGGCACTTACAAACGACTGTTGATGCCGATCTTTCGTGAGCGCATCCCGGTAAACTTCTTCAGCTTTCTCATCTTCTCCACGCTGCAGGTAGGCATATACCATGTAGTCGATTGCGTGTATGTAGTGGTGTGATTCAGCTCCATTTAATGGATGATTAAGGGCAGCATCCGCCGATAGCCGGTTCCATTCGATCACCTGCGGCCAGTCGCCCAGGCGCACGTAAATATGAGACGGCATATGGAGAGCGTGCGGAACGTGAGGGGCGATATCGGCATAGGCCTTCACAACGTCCAGTGCATTTTCTGCCCGGCCGTCAACATCCGTGGCGTGAATCATGTAATGGATCGCCCCGGGGTGTTCAGGGTTTTGCTCAAATACTCTCCTGAGAATCCGCTCTGCCTCATCGTAGAGCGGGCTGCGATTGTCGGTAAACTGAGCCTCCGTCATTTTTGTGAGGGCATAGAGCGATGCGATATCTGCATCATCCGGGTAGGCGTCGTGCGCCATATCCACTCCGGTTACCCACCGGTCGATCCGGGTCCGGAAATCGGCCGTTTCGGGTTCCCGGAAAAATTCGCCCGTAGATTCGATTAAGAGTCGTTCACGCTCTGATTCAGCAAGCTCCATCGCTTTACTGATATTTTTCCAGCCAACCTGCAGATCGTCATCTGAGGGCCGGGTGCCCCAAATCGGCTGAAAGAGGGTGGTTGAGATCCCCCAGTAGGCCATTGCGCAGTTGGGATCTGCTTCAGCAATCTGTTCAAAAGAATCGCGGGCAATCACATACATCATGTGATGGAGCATTCCCAGCGCCCGGTTCACGTCATCCTGCACCTCTTCACTGCAATTTGCATTAAAATTAATCTCACCGATTGAGTCATCCTTGCCAATCGGTGCATCGTCGTGCATGTGATTATGCTGCGCCAAAACCTGAGGGCTG
Source organism: Balneolaceae bacterium (assembly GCA_007693295.1). Lineage (GTDB taxonomy): Bacteria > Bacteroidota > Rhodothermia > Balneolales > Balneolaceae > Rhodohalobacter. The sequence continues at coordinate 2,662 of REDT01000069.1, read as the reverse complement.
CAGGCCATAATGATGAGTAGCGCGATGGAGATTATCCATGGCATCATTCTGTTCGTTTGTAACATATTGATCCTCCTTTTGATAGTTAATCTAAAATTAGATTGTGCTTTTACCTGTTAAAGCCATAAAAAAGGAGTTTCTCTATCATACATTGAAAAGAAACCATTCAAATTGACATGAGAAGTGTGAAAAGCGTGATGCTTGATTTAGAGGCCCACCCAATTGAGTGTAGTTTTTACAGACTGACATAAGCTCAAAAATTCCCGATTTTCTAGAATTGGCGGTCATCGTATTCGGCCTGTAAATTTTTTGGAATGCTTGGATTATTCTGTATTCGATTGCTCTTCATCATCTTAGAACATCCGGATCACGGTACAAAATGATCCAATAATTAATTATAAACAAAACTTTATGTTTAAATACAAACAGATTAATTTAGGGTGTGAAGAACATCTTAAAACTAAACATTGAAAAAATGAACTCGTCCAAAAAACCGGTCTTTAACTTTGAACTCCCGGCTACGCTTAAAGATTTAATAAATGAAGCTCCAAGCGTAACCGTTGCAAAAAATATTGATGATCTTGTCAACCTATCGGTTGGTGGCAAAGATGGAATGTCATATGAGGTGTTTTATGACCTGCCTGATGGAGAAAGAAAACAGGAGGCTATCGTCCACAGAGTAAAGAACGGAATTGCTGCAAATTATACAGAAGCCTACATGAGGCGCAGAGACCCAAGCTGCATGGTTATTGCCGATGATTTTCCCACTGATAAAACAACGTACAAAAGCCGATTTGGAGATACGTTTAATGAGTTAAGAGAAGAGACTTTAGAGTGGATGAAAACGCAAGACCTGGCGCTGTTTTTCTTTAATGCAGGTAAAATTGGCATGGGGTATAAAACTGTTGCTGTAATTCCTGCGAATGCCGGATTTTTTGGATTAGGATTGGCCCTTTTACAGGGTATTCTTAACCCCGATGAACTTGACGAAGACTTTAAGCCAACTGCTTTCATATATACGGCCCCACCGTTCAGGCAAACTCATTTTGATGGTAAACAAGTTGTTATACACAACCGGCAGCCGGAAAATTATGAAATGTTCAGTTATAACTTATATCCGGGACCGAGCGCCAAAAAAGGCGTTTACGGCATGTTGATTGGTCAGGGTGAAGATGAAGGGTGGGTAACCGCCCACTGTTCGGCTGTACAGGTAAAAACCCCATATGATAATGTGGTTACTTTTATGCACGAAGGTGCAAGTGGTGGGGGTAAAAGCGAAATGTTGCAGCAGCCTCACCGTTTATCGGATGGCCGGTTATTAATGGGAGATAATCTTTTTAAAGATGACAAAAGATATTTAGAACTATCTCAAACTTGCGATTTACTGCCTGTAGCTGACGACATGGCTCTTTGCCATCCCTCCTTACAGCGCAATGACCAAAAATTATGGCTGGAAGATGCTGAAGACGGCTGGTTTGTTCGTGTAGATCACATTACAGAATATGGTACTGATCCCAGTCTGGAAAAATTAACGGCTGTTCCTTCAAAACCATTACTCTTCTTAAACATACAATCGGTGCCCGGTGGCAGGGCAATGATTTGGGATCATACGTATGATGAACCAGGTGTTCGATGCCCAAATCCAAGGGTTATTTTGCCCCGTGAGATTGTTCCAAAAATTATTTCTGAGCCAGTTAGTATTGATATTAGAAGTATTGGGATGCGTACACCTCCATGTACTGCCGAAGAGCCCAATTACGGTATTGTAGGAATTATGCATGTTCTGCCACCGGCACTTGCCTGGTTATGGCGTTTAGTAGCTCCTCGTGGCCACGCTAATCCAAGTATCATCCAAACTGAGGGTATAAGCAGTGAGGGAGTTGGCAGTTACTGGCCGTTTGCTACAGGGAAAAAAGTTAAACAAGCCAATCTGTTGTTAAGGCAAATTAAGGAAACCCCGAAAGTGCAATATATTTTAACCCCTAATCAAAATATTGGAGCCTGGAAAGTGGGTTTTATGTCGCAGTGGATTGTGCGGGATTATGTGGCGAGAAAAGGCAATGCTACATTCAGTGATAATCAAATTATTCCTGCCAGATGTAATGTTCTGGGGTACGCCTTGAAATTCATGACCTTTGAAGGCCGTTCTATTCCACCATGGATGCTGCAAGTAGAGCTGCAAAGAGAAGTTCAGGAAGAAGGCTATGATGCCGGTGCCGAAATTCTGCTTGAGTTCTTCCACAGAATGTTAGGCGAGTTCAACTCTCCTGATCTGGATGATCTTGGCAAGAAAATCATAGAATGCTGCCTCGATGGTGGAACAGTAAAAGACTACGAGAAATTAATGCATCATTAACCAGTAATATGGGTTTTCGCTTCTGACGGTTGAAACCTGACAGCATTCCCGCGCTTTTTGCGGGATTCTGTCAGCGTTGGCGAAAAGTCCACCGACTCTGAATCACGGATTTCACCCATGCGCGATCCCAAAGCAACGCTGTTCCCCAAGGGATCCTTTCGGGGCAGTGGGTGTACTGCTAGCTGCACCTTCGGCTGTCAGGTCTTTATCCGACATTTGAGCCTTGACTTAACACCAGTAGTAATATGGGATTTCGCTTCGCAGTAAAAAGATGAGCGCCTTTGTCCCGACAGTAGTCTGCCGGGA